>DSBQ01000037.1 GCA_011045995.1 Methanoculleus sp.
CGTTCGGTGGCAAGACGGGGGTTGAAGAAGACCTCCTGCATATCAAGCCGGTAGGAATACCCGTATTCCTGGTGGACGGTCTCGGTCCCGTTTCCTGCGATCACCTCATACTCACAGACCCGGCGGTCCCCCTCGAGACGGGAGACCTTGTTGAGCACCGTCGTTATGTTTCGCCGCCCCGCCTGCACCGCTCCGGCCACCTCCCCTGCATATGGCACGGCCTCCGGGGAGAGCGAGACGACGGCGACATCGCCAATCACATCGAAATGGTCGGATATGCATGAGAGTACCCCCTCCGGGACCGTACCTGCAAGACGCGCTCTGAGTGTCATGTCCGATATGCTGTAGTAGGAACCCTGTTGTGTTTAATGCATCGAACGCAGTGCCCGTTGTTTCAGTAGAGAGAGCCCTGTGAAGCACCCTTCTCTACGAAAGGCCGAGATCGCCACGGATCTCCTGGAGGGCGCCGACGGCAAGCCCATAGAATTCAGGCAGTTCCATGTATGCCTCGATCTTTCTGATCCTGTCCCGGTTGCAGCCGGCGGCAAAGGCCTTCTCCCTGAACTTCTTTTTTACTGATGTTGCCGTGACATCCGTGACGTTACCGCCCTTCACCATGGCGCAGGCAATGACGAGGCCAGAGATGTTGTCGGCCGCGGTCAGCGCGATGTCCGCGGGGTCGTCGAAGTCACCGAACTTCATGTAATTGTGGCGCCGGATAATCTCTGCAATATCTTCGGGGACACCCGCCTCCTTCAGGATGGTGTACCCAGCCTCCCCGTGCCGGTCCATGTCCTCTTCAATCTCCTCAAAATCGATGTCATGTGGAGGATGCCGATGATCTCCCACTGGTCGGGGTCGCCGCCCATGACCGGTGCCACGGCCCGCATAATCGCGGCCGTTGCGAGGCAGTGGTTTCTGAGGCTCTCTTTATGGACGTGGCCGTCCAGCAGTGCAAGGGCTTCGTCTCGGTCCATATACTGGCATTGGCGCCGCGGGCATATAGATGCCGTGGAATTGTCAGTCTCTGCCCGGACAACCGGATTTGGGTGACCTTTCATGGTAATTGGCAGAGAGTCCGCCCCCGGTGAGGGGGAGACCTTCAGAGATACGCGGCGCCGTCGCACCATTTCGTGCAGCAGTATCCGCCGAAACCCATATCAACCTGTACGTATCCTGTGCGTATACCAGACTGTCCGGGCCCGGTGCCGGGATGGTGAGGGAGAAGGGAATCATGTCAGACGATATTACCCCCTGCACGGGCATCATCCGGGAGGCCGTCGCCCACCGCAGTTTCCTGAAACTTCTCGATTTCGAACCGAATGAACTGACCGCACTCATGGGTCTTGCCGCCGACCTGAAAACGGCGAATAAGCGTGGCCGGGAAAAACAGCACCTCAGCGGCCGGCACATTGCTCTCATCTTCGAGAAGAGCTCCACCCGCACCCGCTGTGCGTTCGAGGTTGCCGCCTATGACCAGGGCGCACTGGTCACCTACCTCGGACCCGAAGGGACACAGATCGGTCACAAGGAATCGATGAAGGATACCGCACGGGTGCTCGGCCGGCTCTACGACGCCATCGAGTACCGGGGATTTTCGCAGGAGAGCGTCGAAGTGCTCGCGAAGTATGCCGGCGTCCCGGTCTACAACGGCCTGACCGACGAGTTCCACCCGACCCAGATCCTTGCCGACGTCCTCACGATGGTCGAGCATGCCGGCCGGCCGCCGCAGGATATTGCCTTCTGCTTCATGGGTGACGGGAGGAACAATGTCGCCCACTCGCTCATGGTCGGTGCGGCCAAACTGGGGATGGACATCCGCATCTGCGGCCCCCCCTCACGTATGCCGGACGAAGACCTGGTGGGGAGATGCCGGGATATTGCCCGTCTGTCCGGGGCACAGATCGTCCTCACCGATGACGTTACAGAGGCGGTGTCAGACGTCGATTTCATCTATACCGACGTCTGGGTCTCTATGGGCGAGCCGCAGGAGGTATGGGACGAACGGATCCGTTTGTGCACCCCCTACCAGGTTACGTGGGACACCCTTGAGGCCGCCGGCAACCCCGATGTGAAGTTCATGCACTGCCTCCCCTCAATCCACAACCGTGCGACGACGGTGGGGGAAAAGATCTTCGAGAGGTACGGCCTCGAGGCCCTTGAGGTTACCGACGAGGTGTTCGAGTCCGACCGGTCCATTGTCTTCGACCAGGCCGAGAACCGGATGCACACGATTAAGGCGATCATGGTCGCCACGCTCTGCGGCGGGGTGATGGCACCATGAGAATCGTCATCGCACTCGGCGGCAACGCCCTCCTGCGGCGGGGTGAACCGATGACCGCCTTCACCCAGCGTCAGAATATCCACCAGGCCGCCGCAACCATCGCCCCGCTTACCCGTGACCACGAGATCGTCCTCACGCACGGCAACGGCCCACAAGTAGGTCTTCTTGCCCTTCAGGCGGCCTACGCCGGCACCGAGGCCTATCCGCTCGACGTCCTCGGCGCGGAGACGGAGGGGATGATCGGCTACATGGTCGAACAGGAACTCTCCGGCCTCCTCCCGCCCCATACCCCGATCGCCACCCTCCTCACCATGGTCGAGGTGGACCCGGACGATCCGGCCTTTGACCATCCCACGAAGTTCGTGGGCCCGGTCTATACGAAAGAACAGGTGGAGGCCATAAAAAAGGAGCAGAACTGGACCTTCGCCCGTGACGGAGGCCGGTGGCGGCGCGTCGTCCCGTCCCCCGACCCGAAACGCATCTTCGAGATACGGCCGGTCATATGGCTGCTGGAGAAGGGAGTCATCGTGATCTGCGCAGGCGGCGGGGGAATACCCACTGCCTTTGCGACCGAGCTGAAACGGAAGCTCCGGGGGGTCGAGGCGGTGGTGGACAAGGATCTTGCAAGTGCCCTTCTTGCAGAGGAGGTGGAGGCCCATCTCCTCGTCATGGCAACCGACGTGGATGGCGTCTATCTCGACTGGGACACCGACCACCCGAAGCTGATAGAAGGGATCACTCCCGAAGAACTCGCATCCCACCGGTTTGATGAAGGGTCGATGGGCCCGAAGGTCGAGGCCGCCTGCCGGTTTGTCAGCCGGACCGGTGGCCGGGCCGCTATCGGAAGCCTCACCGAGCTGAGCGAGCTGGTTGCAGGCACCGCCGGGACCCAGGTCGGCGGCGGGGGACAGGGGCATGCCTGAGTTCGGTGTCCACTCCGAGGTGGGGCAGCTGAGAACGGCCCTCGTCCACCTTCCCGACCTCTCCCTGCGGAGGCTGACCCCTGACAACCACGATGCTCTCCTCTTCGACGACATCCCATGGGTGAACCGGGCGAGAGAGGAGCACGACGAGTTCACCACCATCCTCTACAACGAAGGGGTCCAGGTCCTCTACCTGCACCACCTCCTCGAGGAGACGTTCCGGGGGAGCCCGGCTGCCCGCGAGGAGATGACAGCACTCCTGATAAACGAGCTGACCGTCGGTATCTCGCTCAGGGAGCACCTCACCGACCTGTTCCTCTCGATGGAACCGCCCCTCCTCACCCGCCTGATGATCGGCGGGTTGACCTATGCCGAGGCAGGCTGTATCGGCCTTCCGCCGGGAACCGAACGTTCGCTGATGGCCGCAGCCGCCTCGGCTGACGATTTCCTCCTTCCGCCACTCCCGAACACGCTCTTTACCCGGGACTCCTCGTTCTGGGTCTATGGGGGAGTCGGCCTGAGTTCAATGCATTACCCCGTTCGCCAGCGGGAGGTGGCAAACGTAGCGACCGTCTACCGCTATCACCGCCTCTTTGCCGCGGAGACATTCCCCGTCTGGTACCCGACGGATGATGCCGGGGGCACCTGTGGCAAGGAACATTTCGGTCTCGCCTCGCTGGAAGGCGGCGATGTGATGCCCATCGGAAAGCGCACCGTCCTTGTCGGGCTCTCCGCCCGGACGAACGCCGCAAGCGCCGAAGTGCTCGCCGACCGCCTCTTTGCCGCGGGTGCCGCGGACCGGGTGATCGTCTGCAGCATCCCCCACGAACGGGGCCAGATGCACCTCGATACCATCTTTACCATGCTGGATGCCGCCACCGCAACGGCCTACCCGCGGGTGCTCGAACAGACGAGTGCATGGTCCCTGTACCCCGGCGAAGGGGACGCTGCCTTTGCCGTCGAGGAGGAAGTAAGCTTTCCCGCTGCCGTCGCCGACGCTTTGGGCGAGGACGGCATCATGCTCATCCCCACCGGCGGGGACCGGTACGAATCCGCCCGCGAACAGTGGGACGACGGGAACAACGTTCTCGCCCTCCGGCCGGGGGTCGTCGTCGCGTACGCCCGCAACACCTGCACGAACAGGAACCTGGAGGAGGCGGGCATCGAGGTGCTCACCATCAGCGGTTCCGAGCTCGGCCGGGGTCGCGGGGGGAGCCACTGCCTCACCTGCCCGGTGCGCAGGGACGGAATCTGAGGAGGTGCAGAGTCTCCGGCCTCTTCCGGCAGTATATTGATGGTCGCTAAATACCACACCATTCTGCCTATTCCTTCGGAATTCCCCCTTTTTCCCGGTGATCCAAACCATTATCAATAGTCAGGGTGTTTCTTCCCCATCCACAACAGGGAGGGAAGATGGATGGGGACAATCACCTATGTCTCACTTGAAGGGGACGAAAGCATACACCCGCAGTATGAAGAAGGACTGGCACGGGCTGAAGAACTCCTGGGAAAGACCCACCCGCTCTATATCGGCGGAAGGGAAGCGTTTGCGGGGGAGACGTTTACCGTCACCTCACCTATCGACCGGCGGCTTGTCATCGGGACCTTTCAGCGGGCGGGTGCCGGGCTTGCCGGAGCCGCCGTCGACGCGGCGGATGGTGCCTTCGAGGCGTGGCGAAGCCGGCCGTGGGAAGAACGGACAGTGATAATGGACGAGGCGGCGGACCGGCTCGAGGCCTCGCTCTTCCTCCTCGCAGCCCTCATTACCCTTGAATCGGGCAAACCACGGGGCGAGGCCATTGCGGAGGTCGGCGAGGCCATCGAACTCTTCCGCTACAATGCCCGTCAGATGTGGGAGCAGAACGGCTTTGTCAGGCAGATGCCCGCAAGCACCCCGGCGCAGCCGCATACGAGCGTTATGCGGCCATATGGTGTCTGGGCGGTCATCTCACCCTTCAACTTCCCTCTCATGCTTGCCGCAGGGGCAGCCTCCTCGGCAATCATGACGGGGAACACCGTCGTCCTCAAACCGACGAGCGCCGCACCTCTTACTGCCGTCCACCTCTACCACGTCCTTGCTGCGGGGGTACCCAATGGCGTCGTCAACCTCATCACCGGACCGGGCGAACCGTTCGGGGACGCAATCGTCGGCTCGCCAAAGGTAGCGGGCATCGCCTTCACCGGGTCACGGGCCGTCGGGATGCGCCTTCAACGGGAGTTTGCCGCCTCGCAGCCGTACCCGAAACCAATCGTCCTCGAGATGGGGAGCAAAAACCCCTGCATCGTCACCGCCCATGCAGATCTGGCAAAGGCGGTGGAGGGCGTTACCCGGGGCGCATTCGGGGCCACCGGCCAGAAATGCAGTGCGACCTCGCGGGTCTACATCCACGAATCCGTCTTCGACGCGTTTGCGGGCGCCCTCACCCAGCGTGTGCAGGAGATCAGCGCCGGTGACCCGCGTATCAGGGAGACGTTCATGGGCCCGCTCATCGACGAACGGGCTGCAGCACGCTTCCGGGCAGCGGCCGAGGAGACCCGGGCGGTGGGGGGTATGGTTCTCTGTGGCGGCGATTTCATCCATGGGGGGATCCTGGACGAGGGATATTACCCACAGGCAACCGTGGTGACCGGCATCCCCGGCACCCACCGGCTGATGAAGGAAGAGCTCTTTGTCCCCTTCGTCATCCTCGCCCCGTATACGACCCTGGAGGAGGCGCTCGAGCGTGCGAACGACACAGAATACGGGCTGACCGCGGGCATCTTCACCGAAGACCCCGCGGAGGCCGACGAGTTCTTC
Source organism: Methanoculleus sp. (assembly GCA_011045995.1). GTDB lineage: Archaea > Halobacteriota > Methanomicrobia > Methanomicrobiales > Methanomicrobiaceae > Methanovulcanius. The sequence continues at coordinate 6,005 of DSBQ01000037.1, forward strand.
GAGCAGATCCGCTTCGGGGTCTGCTATGCCAACCGTAAGGGCGGCGCCACGACCGGCGGTTGGCCGGGCGCCCAGTCGTTCGGCGGATGGAAGGCAAGCGGTGCGACCGGAAAAGGGGTGGGGGGCCCGTATTACCTCCTGAACTATATGCACGAACAGGCACAGACACGCCTTTAAGGACATACTACCATGACACCATCAACAGGCCCACAGCGCTGGACCCTCCCCGACCTGCCAGGCGCCCTTGCCTGGTGCAGCGAACGGGCGGATGAAGGTATCCGGGGGATACTCCACCCCCTCCGGGAGTTTGCACAGACAGAACAGGAGGCACTGGACAATGCCGGGGCGTATATGACCTGCGCCGCCGCCATCGCGGACGCGGGTCTGGATGCCTCCGTTGCGGTCAAACCGACGGCCATCGGCATCTCGTCTGACAGGGACCGTGCGACGGAGGTCTTTGTCACCATACTCGAAGCCTGTGCCGGTCTCGGCGTCCCGGTGGAATGTGATATGGAAGGGGCGCCGATGGTGCCTGCCACGGTCCGCATGGCCCTTTCAGCGGCAGAGCAGGGCCATCTGTTCACCATCACTCTCCAGTCCTACCTCACCCGGACTCCCGAAGACATCGCCCATTCGACGGGGTCGGGGCTGACCGTCCGCCTGGTGAAGGGGGCATACCTTGGGGATATCCGGAACCGGGAGGAGATCCGAAGCGCCTATCGCACCCATCTCCTCCTCCTCGCGCGCCAGCAGCCGAGATTTCGCATCGGCACACTGGACCGTTCCCTCATCCGGTGGGCACAGGAGACCTTTCCCGAAGCCCGTGCCCGCATGGAGTTTGGATTCTTAAAAGGCATCGGCGAGCGTACGGCCGTTCAGATGGCAGGGGACGGATGGAGGGTCGCCCAGTACATCCCGTACGGAAATGACACCAGCAGCTACACCCGGCGACGCGAAATCTACCTGAACCTCCTCGCCCGGGTCGGAGAAGCCCCTCTCAACTGAGGTCTGAACCGCTCTCTTCAACTCATTTTTTTACCCGGATGCCATCCGCCTATTGTACCCGGATTGGGCATCAGAAACCCCATACCTGCAGGTAATGCCAAATTATAGGATAATCTCAAAAATCATTCCTGAAATGCGGTTTTTAGAAACCCAAAGGTTCATATTTTTTCCCACCGGGATACTTTTACCGGACTTATCGGGGCATCGACGGGAGTGGCAATGGACGAGGAAAGGAGAGGGAAGGAGAACGGTCTGTACCTCCCGGGCATCGCGCTTGTTCTTGCCGGACTCTTCGGATGCCTCGCCCTCGTAGCCTGCGGCTGCGGCGGCGGGGAACTGCAGGAGTTTGCATGGTCGGGGCTCGAGATTTTCCCCCTCGCCTTTCTTGCAACCTCGCATGGGGAAGCACCCGCAGACCCGAACTCAAATGGGCCGCCATCCTCTGGCTCTTCTTTACGGTCGTCATCATCTACGGAGTAACGCTTGTTTTCGGTATCCTCAGCCTTGTCCCGCCGGAGGGAATGACCGGTGATCATCCTGTCCTGCTGTTAAACGAAGAGACCACCCGCAACGCCTGGCTGATTGCGGCAGGGTGTTTTATGGCCGGCCTGTTTAGTCTCATGCCGTTTGAAAAACAGTTCACCACCCGGCTAGCCCGCCACTTCCCCATCGACCCCGACTCCACCATCCACATGCTCGCCATGTGTGTCGTCCTGGCGGCAACGCTTATCCCCCTCGTTCCGCTCATCGTAACGGGAATCCCCCCCTATCTCTCGCCGTTCTTCCAGACAGGTGTGGAAACGGGCGCCATCGCTCCGGCGGCAGGTGTCGGCCTCTATAGCCTTTTCTGGATGGTGGTCCTCTCCCTGGTGGCAGTCGGCTTCTGGATCACCCGTGACAGGACAGGCGTCCTCGGCCGCCTCGGGCTGACCCGGCCAAGCCTCAACGAATGCGGCATTGCCATTGGGACGGGGCTCGCTCTTGTCGTCCTCTTCATTCTCGTCGAGATGGGCATCAGCAGCCTCTGGACGATGCTCGGATGGCCGGTCACCGACACCGCAGGATTCACGGTGCTCATTGCCCACGCTTTGACGCCCGCAGGCATCCTTCTCCTCGCCGTCTCAGCAGGGGTGGGGGAGGAGATTGCTTTTCGCGGGGTTCTCCAGCCGCGGTTCGGGATCATCATCCCCTCGCTCCTCTTTGCCTCCCTGCACAGCTTCCAGTACGGCTGGGACGGCCTGATCTCGGTATTTCTCCTGGGGATTGTCTTTGCCCTTATCCGCCGCAGGTACTCCACGACGGTGAGTGCCATCACCCATACCGTCTATGATCTCGTGCTCCTCGCGGCGCTCATGGTGGGCATTGCACTCTGAGCACGGGAAGGGACCTCGAATAAAAAAAGAAAATCATTTCTGTTCAGCAATCGTTTTGAGGATGGCCTTAATTTCCCTCAGTTCTCCAAGGACTGCCCCGGATTCCATCCCGCCGGGTGAGGCTGAGGAGCGTTCCTGTACAGATCCCGCACCCCCGGTCACCGCAGCAACAGGGGGGCGTTCCCGGACATACCCCATGATCACATCCCGCAGGGGAGTGGGATCCGCGATACCGTTGAGCCTGATTTCCGCGGTCGCCTTGGCCGAATACCCTGCAGTCTGGATACGAAGATCAGAGATGCCGAAGAACCGCATCACCGGCCCCTGCACGATATCCACATTCGTGATCCGGTTGTAAGGGACGATGCCCGTCTGGCGGAACCATACCCCGCGGCGCCAGGCAATCTCGGTCTCGTTCAGGTTGTAGATCACCGTATCGAAATAGAGATGGGCCCAGAGGACGGTGAACCCGCCCCCCGCACCGAGAATGGCAATTCCGGCCACGAGGCCATAGAATCCTCCCGCCATCGCGATCGGGAATACAAGGAAGAGGAGGATGAAGAGGACGAGGAGGGGGGACGTAACAGAAAGATACGTCCGGTAGGCCGGTTCGGGCCCGAAATCCTCACCGGGGTGCATTCTTCCGGTCATGGATATCTCTGCATCACGGGGGGCAATAGAGATTGTGGTAACCAGGAGGGGGGAGCACCTGTTGGGCAGAATGTACACCTGTTTTCCAGACCCGGAATACCCGGAGAGAAAAACCCGGCAGCGCCTTTGCGAAATTTGGCATCATCTTCTTTCAGAGGATGCCACCATATTGTCCCCCGGCCAATGTTCCCTTCTTGCATATAATCAACCGATTGGTTTTCAAACGGCGAAGACCGTCGTTAATCCCCATTTTCCTTAACCGTCATGATTATGCCGCCATCGGTGCAACGACTCAATCATCATACAGGACACCGGTGCGACCATGCAGTACAGGACAATGCCCGCCGGCGGGGATCGCCTCTCCGCCCTCGGATTCGGAACGATGCGGCTTCCGCTGAAGGAGAAGAAGATCGACGAGGAGCGGGCCACCCGCCTGATACGGGACGCGATAGATGCAGGCATCAACTACATCGACACCGCGGTGCCCTACCATAACGGCGAGAGCGAGAGCTTTCTCGGGCGGGCACTCGCGGACGGCTACCGCGAGAGGGTGTTTCTGGCAACAAAACTTCCCCCATGGTCCGTCTATTCGAGAGGCGATATGGACCGTCTTCTTGCGGCGCAGCTTGCAAAGCTCCGGACGGACTACATCGACTACTATCTCATCCACAGCCTCACCCGGCAGAGCTGGGAACGTATGCGCGACCTGGGGGTCATTGAATTTCTCGAAGATGCCAAGGCAAAGGGCCTGATCCGCCATATCGGGTTCTCCTTCCATGACGGCACCGAGGCATTCAGGGAGGTGGTCGACGCCCATTCCTGGGACTTCTGCCAGATCCAGTATAACATTCTCGACGAATACCATCAGGCAGGGACCGCCGGGCTCGAATACGCCGCCGACCGTGGCCTTGGAATCATCATTATGGAACCCCTCAGGGGAGGCAACCTGGCGAGGGACGTCCCGGATGAGGTGCATGCCATCGAGGCCGGGGCAACGGTTCGGCGCACCCCGGCCGAATGGGCCCTCCGGTGGGTCTGGAACCGTCCCGAGGTGACCGTTGTCCTCTCCGGCATGAACGACGAGGCGCAGGTCAGGGAGAATATCCGCACAGCAGAAGACGCTCTCGCAGGATCACTCACAGAGGAAGAGCTGGGCATGATGGCACAGGTCAGGGACGTCTACCGGGCCCGGATGCTGGTCAATTGCACGGGATGCGGGTACTGCATGCCCTGCCCCTTCGGGGTCGACATTCCCGGATGCTTTGCCCACTATAACAACTACGGGCTCTTCGGAAAGAACCCCGCCTTCCATTATTATATCGGGCAGATGGTGGGAATCATGGAAAAGGAGAGCTACGCGGGGCTCTGCCGCCGGTGCGGCAGGTGCCTTGAGGCATGCCCGCAGCACCTCCCCATCCCCGACCTCCTGCAGGATGTCTCCCGGACCTTTGAAGGCCCCCTTTTTGCCCTTCTCCGGCGCGCCCTGAAGCACCTGAAGGTGCTGTACCCTCACTGGACGCACCTGAAGAACCGTCGCTACACGTCCAGGAAAACCAAAGAGGCATAATCAACCGGTCGCACGGTATCCGCTGGTCCGGCCCGTGCAATGATACGGAGAAAGGAGGTCCATTTCCCTTTCTGATCCCGTGAATATAATGGAAATGCTGATGTATGCCGCAGGCAACATCATCCTGACTGGTACGGAGACGAATCGGGAAATCGCCCGAGGAGCCGCGGCAATGAACCTTTTCAGCACCCCTCACCGCAGCAGAACCAATGACCCTTCGTCAGGCAATTACGCAAACGGGGGGAAACCTGCTGCACGGCCCGACGGTAATGCCGGTAATGCCGGCAACCGTTCCGACATGCTCCGGTTTATCGGGCCCGGCCTGTTGCTTGCCATTGCTGCCGCCGGCGAGAGCGGTATTGCCGAGGCGATCGAGATCGGGGCCCACTTTGGCTATGCCGTCATCTGGGTGATCGCCCTCACCCTGATGTTCAAGTTTGCCTTTGCAAACGGTATCGCCCGCTACACCCTCGTCACCGGGGAGACGATCTTTGACGGTATTGGCCGCATTCCGGGCCCCCGTCACTGGGCAAACTGGCTCGTGATGACCATCTACCTCCTCGAGATGTTCGCGTTCGGGGGGATGCTCCTCCTCGGTGCCATATTCATGGACTATCTCCTCCCCGGGGCCTTCTCCCCCGAAATTATCGCGATCATCACCATCACCGCCGTCATCCTCCTCCTCTGGAAAGAATCATACGAACGTCTCGAGACGATAATTCTTGCAATCGCCCTTCTCCTCTTCTTTGGCATCGGCTTCTCTCTCCTGAAGTTCCCGCTCAGCCTCACCGCAGTATCGACCGGCATCGTCCCGCAGATCCCGGACGGTTCGCTTTTTGCCATCATGGCCCTGGTGGGGGCTGTCGGGTCCGGTCTCAACATCCTCCTCTCCTCTATCTGGCTCAGGGAAAAGACCGGTGGCGAACACGGGACCGACTGTTTCCGGCGCTGGATGCCCGGCGTCAATTTGGACCTTGCCCTCGCGTTCCTCTTCATTGGTCTCGTCACCGTCCTCTTCATCTCGCTCGGGATGACCGGGTTTGCCGTCTCCTACATCGAACACGGAGAGTCCTTCCCGCTCGACTCCCTCATTGCGCAGGTTCTCTACGTGATCGCCTATATTCCGTATGGAGTCCCGGTCTTCCTCGCCTTCGGGTACCTCATCATGTTCGGTGCCGTCCTCACCGGGATGGATGGACGTGCCCGGGCGATCTCCTCGTTTCTCCGCACCGATATGGGAATGCAGTACGAAGAACGCGACCTCTTCCTTCTCCTCCTGATGCTCCCTTCCCTCATGATCCTCATGGCTGTGGTTGCCGGGGAACCGATGGCCGTTGTGCACGGGGTATCGGCAGTTGCCGCCATCGCCTTTGCAGTGATGGGATTTGTCCTGATGTACCTTGACATGCAGCTGCCCGAAGGGGGCAGAGGGTCACGCCTCTGGCTGCTTATCATCGGCACGGGAAGCACCGTCTTTCTGCTGATGGCGCTCTTCATGGAGGAAGCCGTCCTTTCCTTCGGTCTTCCGCTTGCTGAACGGCTGATCGTCGTCGCCTTCGTCCTCTTCGTCTTTGCCCGGACAAAGCTCTTCAGGTCGCTCATTGACGGGACGACGGGGGCGTGGGACCGCCTCTGGGCCGTCCTTATCTTCGGTGTCCTCTCGGTCTACGGAACCTTCCGCGGGATACCATACGAGGATATCATCATCAACTTCCGCGACCTCGGACCCATCCTGGCGGGAATGGTCGGCGGCCCTCTCGTCGGGGCGGGTGCCGGAGTCATCGGCGCTGTGTACCGGTATCCCATCGGGGGCAGCACGGCCCTCGCCTGTGCGGCTGCGGCCGTCGCGGCGGGTATCATTGCCGGCCTGTATACGAAGATGTTCCGGGGTGACATCACCGTCCCCCGGGCGATTCTCCTGATCATCATCGTCGAGGCGGTGCACATCTTCATCCTCATCCCGCTCCTCTCCGGTATCCCTGCCTTCACCGACTTCCTTGTCATCGTGCGGGTCACCTTTCTCCCGATGGTGGCAGCCCAGTCCCTCGGGGTGGTCATCTTCCTCTTCATTCTGGCGGATGAAGGTCTTTCCCTGAAGACACGGTTTTCCGGCACCGGCAACCGGCCGGGGGACGGCGGCATCCCCCCGGAAAGGAGCGGGGCCGGGACCGACAGGCCTGAACAGTTCCGGGGCGAAGATGCATGGCAGACAGCGGCACCCGTCTCAGAAGGTGAGGATGCATGACCCGGCTTCTTGACATACTCCCCTATCTGTTTGCTGCCGGTCTCATCACCGCAATCGTCACCGGGACACTGGTCGCGACCCCCGACTATGGCGAGGCGGAGACTCTCGATGTCGGCCTCGTCCTCCCCCTCTCCGGCAGCCTTGCCGGCTACGGGGTGGACATCAGGGACGGCATCACCATTGCAGTCGACGAGATAAACAGGGACGGCGGTATCGGCGGAAAGGATCTCCGCATCATCTGCAGGGACAACCAGGGCTCGGCGAACCGAACCGCTGCGATCGTGGAGGATTTTGCGGCAGAGGGCATCCCTGTCGTCATAGGGCCGGTGACGAGCACCAGCGCGCTTGCGGCCGCCAAGGTCGCCGATGAACGGCAGATCGTCCTGATAACCCCGACCGCGACGACCCCTCTTCTCTCCGGAGCCGGCAGGTATGTCTACCGCACCATCTCTTCGGACACCTATCAGGGACGCGGGATGGCGACAGTGCTCATGAGCCTCCACCCGGAGGTGGAGAACGTAGCAGTGATGTATATCGACAATGCCTACGGCAACGGCCTCCGGGAACCCTTTGCCGGCACCCTTGCCGCACTCGGCGGGACCGTCGTCTGTGAGGTCCCGTTCAGCGAGGGTCAGGATACCTTCACCGACGCCATCGCTGAGGTCCGCCTATCGGGGGCAGAGGCGGTTGCCCTCATCAGCTACCTCTCCGAGGCAGAGCATATTATTCGTGAGGCAAGACGTCAGGACCTCGCGGTCGCATGGATTGGCTCGGACGGCATCGTCACCTCGGAACTCATCACCGTGGCAGGTGACGCAACCGAGGGAATCGTTGCAACGATCCAGGCAAACCAGGTCCGGTCCTCCTCCTTTATCGCGAAGTACGGCAGCCTCACAGGAAAGGACACCGTCAACTGGGAGGCGGCATATGCATACGATACAATGATGATCGTCGCCGAGGCCATTGAGTACGGCGGCTATTCGGCAGACGGCATACGCAGCCATCTCGACCGCATCAGGTACGTCGGCATCTGCGGACCGAAGGTCTTTTGACGAAAACGGGGATGTACCCCCCGCATTCGATGTGATGCGGGTAGAGGAGGGCGCCTGGACCCGCGTTCCCTGGAGCGAGCTTGCTGCCGCCAGTATGACCGGACACTGACTTCCTCCTCACCGGTGAGATCGTCACAGCCTCCTCCAAGACGTTTCCTTCGGAAACGGTGTTCCCGATGGTCCGCAGCATCAATCCTCTTCGCGGCCTCCATGCCCGACAATGCTTACCGGAGTAGTGGAGAGTCGGCCGGCAGGGCATGGAGCCGCGCACAGGGGTGCCACCGCCGGACCTTCACATGGTCTCCGCCGGGTTGGCGGCCTCCCCCATCACGTCCCCTCGTGCGCACCACACTTCCGGGGGAGAAAATCTCAAATAGGGATTCAAGAGTATCAGATATGGGACAATATTGTCCATAAAGAAGGATGATTGCATACCATGTGGGTGAAGGTTGAACGACCTGACGGAGAGATCACCGAAAAGGAGATCCCCGCCTGTACATATCTGACCATCGGTGATGTGCTGGAAGACGGCTCCATCATCATCGACCTCCTGTTTTCCGATGATGATGATGATGACATGACGGCCTACGGCATCTACGACGGAGAAGACGACGAGTACTTCTGATACGACCACCAGAACCTGAGAGGGCACCTGACAGGGAACCGGATCATAACAGGGACCGGGAACCAACCGCCATCCCTGGAGAATGGGCCACGAACAGAGATGGATGGAAGAAGAAAGAGAAGAATACCGGGGGGCGGCCCATGCTCAGCCGTTCTGCGGACAGAAAACCCGTTCATCTTCCTCTTCGCACGCCTTGTCATCGTCATCCTTATCCACCCTTTGCCGGGTTCCCTGACCCGGAGGGCTCCTCCTCAGAACCGGGAGACCCGCACTCCTGATCCTAAAAGGATCTACGCCCTTCATCCGCACGAAACGCCATTTTGTCATCGCCATGCTCCTCCACATCCCCCGGCCGCCGCGTTGCCACGTCGCTGGCATTCCCCGGCGAAGAGAGCGCTCTCATTATTTCTCCTGCCGGAACCCCCGCCATGACATTCTTCCTCTTTCTCACCCCCGTCATCCTGCTGAGCGCCGCAGTTCGGGTATCGGAACGGCACTCTTCAGGACCAAGCCCATGCCGGGACGCGGACCATCGGCGGCGACGGTGTCTATGCAATGCAGGACAACTATCAATCGGGAAAAGGTTTCTCATATGGCTGGCGAACCAACCGCCGGGAAGAGACCGCACACGAAATGGCATCGGACACCTCCGTCCCGGTGAAGAAGGTCACGTTTTCGGTACTCCTCGCCTGGGGTGCACGCCACTTCTTCTGCCAGTGTGCCAGCGTGCCACCGTTCCCGAACAAAAGGGTATGCAGCCCGGAGCGGTGGCTTTCGCCTCGTTCGATGGAGGAGAGGATACAGGGGTACGGGATGATTCCCCCATGCCGGCAGGGCACACATCCGGACCACTCTTTGCCGAATCCCCTGCGACTGAGGGGGAGATCATCACCGCTCTCGTGGCACATGTCCGGGGAGATGCGTCCGTCTTCGGCACTCCCGATAGAAATCCCGCAACTGTGGTGCCTGCGAGAACGAACGGGATGGAGGAGGTCTTCGGAACAGCGCGCATCTTCCCCGGAAGGGTGCCCGGACTCGCGCTGGAGCCTGGCTATGGCATCACCTTCTTCGAACGTGGACGATGCATGGGAAAAGAAGAAGGATTATACCAGCCACAGGCAGGGCGTTTCCTGCATAAACCTGCATACGGTTTATAATTCTTAGGCGCTATTGCCAGCGCAGGGATGGGTAAAAGGGGGGAGGGGAGGCCCCGGGAACGGCCCGTGTCCCGGGACGGAAATCCTGCTGCAGCGATGGAACGTTGGGAGGGAGGAGAGGGACCAAAAATTCAATGTCTCTTTTTAGTCGACCTCATCCCGTTCGGAGACCATGACCAGAATTTCGCGATCCTCGATGTGCCACTCTGACGCATAGTCGAGGCTTGAGATGTCCGAGTACCTCTCGGGAACATACTCATCGCGTTCCTCCATGTCATAGATCCTCATGGGCTTAAGGGCTCCAAAGCCGGTGATGAAACCAAACACCATTTTTCTCTACATTGAAGCCTCTTACACGGGCACGTATAAATGTTTTGTTAATGTCAATTAAAGATTTGAACCTTGTTTATAAAAAGAGAACCAAAAAACGCCCGGATTCGCATTCTATGAAGGAATACAGCCATATGAGGCAAAATCAAAGATTTTAGGGGCACATTAATTTAAAAAATAGCAAAGATGCTCCAGAATCATATTTAGACTTATTTTAGAGTGAATATCGGATCCAATACCAACAGGGGAGGAGGCACCAACGCCTTGGCGCGCGTAATACGCAAAGGAAAAATCCTGATGTATTGCTACGTGCCGCAGGAATCTTTATATTAATTTCTCCGATGGATGGGAACTACACTCACCAACCTCATGAAAGTATCTCCTCCACATCGAAAGGAGAACAGGATTATCGGAATGGTACGCCACCTCCACAGGAGATGCATCATGGGCCCCGCCAGAGGCCCTTGGGGAACCCGCCCTCCATTTGATAGGCAATACACACTGCACTATTTCAACAGATGTCGAATGCCCTACATCCTTCACGGGAGGAGGTCAAATGCGGAAACGAGGTGTTTTCGGATGACTTCTTTAGGGTAGGCCCCGGTCAGCCGCCCCACCATCTGCCCGTTCCTGAAGAACAGGAGCGTGGGAATGGCACTGATCTGGTAGGACTGCATCAGAGCGGGGTTGGCATCCGCATCACATTTTGCCACTGTTACGATACCGGCAAACTCAACCGCCAGTTCGTCAATCACCGGACCCACCATCCTGCATGGCCCGCACCATTCCGCCCAGCAGTCAACAAGAAGATTATCGTTCTCACGGATGACGTCCGAAAAGTTCAGGTCTGTCACCTCCACCACCCCGGTCGCTTCCTCTCCCTTACCCATCAGCGCCTCCAGTTGGCGACGTCGTTTCTCGCGCAGCTGTTCGAGCTCTTCGTCATGGGTTCCATCACTCATACCCAACCGGTGAGTCGCCCGGATATTTATTGGTGGCTGTTAAAACCCCCTTTGGACGGATTTTCCCGGAATCGAACCCCAGGGGAACAATCAAAAGTTATATCACCAGACGGATCATAGTAGTATGGCACAGGTCTGAGAAGCGAGGTGGGGTAGTCAGGAAATCCCGACGGGCTCATAACCCGTAGACCGATGGTTCAAATCCATCCCTCGCTATTTTACGCGTTTATTTTTCTTTCATTTCCATCATTCATGCGTTATCGTCGTTTTTTCCATCGGGTTTTTTCCATCGGGTTTTTTCCATCGGTGTTCTTTCATCTTTTCTGCACGAAAACCTCTGGCTGTCTGCGATGCCGGACACATCAGAAGATATCCGGGGCCATTCCCCGGGCCATGGTACAGGAGCGAAACGGGCATAGGTGCCCGGGCAGGCGGCAACCCCCTTAAAAAATATATTAAGCAATATCCCCGGGATGGGCGCCGGTGCCCCTGCGCAGGTGTTAATTCTTCTGGAAGATCTCTGCCGGGGGCGTCTCCACCGGGGAGGCCTCCTTCGAGAACGTCTCCAGCCCGGACTGGTAGCTGCGTGCAACGCACCGCAGTGTCCGGGGGCAGCAGCACTCCCCGCTTATCGGGAGCGGATACTCGCCGGTCAGGCATCCCACACAGAGGTCTTCACGGGGAATACCAACGGCTGCCAGGAGAGAGTCCAGCGTAATGTGGTGCAGTGACGTTGCCCCGATGGAGGCCCGGACCTCTTCGGTATCGAGATCGGAGGCAATGAGTTCAGCCCGTGTCGGCATGTCGACACCAAGATAGCAGGGTGCCCTGATGGCAGGCGACCCGATACGCATATGCACCTCACGCACCCCGGCTTCACGCATGATATTGATGATCCGCCGGGAGGTGGTCCCGCGCACAATCGAATCGTCGATGAGCACCACGGAACGGTCGTTCAGGTGGCCGCGGATCGGATTGAGCTTCATCCTCACCGCCGCCTCCCTGCCCTTCTGGGTCGGCATGATAAATGTCCGTCCTATGTACCGGTTCTTCATCAGTGATTCAAGGAACCGGATACCCGATGCCTCGGCATACCCGGCGGCATGAGCGGTTCCCGAGTCAGGCACAGGTGAGACCTGGTCCGCCGGTACAGGAGCCTCCTCATGGAGCGCCTTGCCGATCCTTCGGCGGACATCATACACCAGTCTTCCGTCGATCACCGAGTCCGCACGGGCAAAATAGACGTATTCAAAGATACAGTGGGCCTTGTGGGAGGCCTCGGCGACCATCAGGGACTCGATGCCCTCCGGTGTGATGTGCACGAGCTCCCCGGGGCGCACGTCCCGCAGGAATGTTCCGGCGAGTGCGTCGACCGCGACTGATTCCGAGCAGACAACGTGACCCCGTTCGGTTCTCCCGAGGCAGAGGGGACGAATGCCAAGAGGGTCCCGGAAGGCCCAGATCTCGGCGTCCACCATCATCACGACGGAGTACGACCCTTTCAGCTTCTGCATGCACACCTGGACCGCTTCCAAAACATCCTCCGATTTCCTGAATTCGTCTGCGATGATGTTGCTGATGACCTCGGTGTCAGACGTCGTGCAGAATATCTGACCGCGTGCCTCAAATTCGTCCCTCAACGACTGCGCATTGACCAGATTCCCGTTATGCGCTATGGCAACCTTTTGGCCCCGGAAGGTAAAATTAAACGGCTGAATATTTTCCGGTATCTTTGAACCGGTAGTGGGGTACCGGACATGACCGATTCCCGCGGTGCCGATGAGCGAGCGAAGTATCTCTTCATTGAATATCTCTGATACGAGTCCCTGCTCCTTGTGTTTGTAGAGCAGAAGCCCGTCAAAAGTTGATATTCCCGCGCTCTCCTGCCCGCGATGCTGCAGGGCATAGAGAGCATAATACAACGGGAAAGATGCTCCGCCAGCATCCACGATGCCAACGATTCCACACATAATAAATCCGGTATTAATGAGTGGGGGTCTTCGATTTCTTGGTCAACCAGCTGTATTTACGCAGCCGGGGGCTCTTGCCAAAGCCGCAGGAGGAGCAGACTTTGTGGCGTGCGTGGAAGGATATCTTCCCACAGCGTCTGCATGCGATATGCGTGTGTTTCTGCCGTTTTCCCATTGAGGGTGTGCCTTTACTCATTTCATGTCACCTGTTTGAATGTTATTCCACTGACGGGGAGATATAAAGTACATTGTCCCCGCGAACGATTAGAGTCCCGCGTTTCTCGGTTACTCCGTCATTTTCCTCCTCAGCATTGTCGAGGACGAGGTTCATATGGACATCGTATCCCTGAAGGATACCCCGCAGCTCCCTGCCCCCTTTGAGGCTGACGATAACCGGTTTCTGGTTTAGAGCCTTATCTAAAATTTCCAATGGTCTTCTGGTCATTCGACTCCCTTCTCTAATCGATGAGGATTAGTATAATTGCGCAAGGAAGATAGATAAATATAGCGACAATACACACCGCAACCGAGCGTTACCCGGTAAAAAAAGGTCCAGAATGAGGTTGAAAAAACAAATGTCAAAAATTTTACCGAAAAAAAGGCACACCATCCGCAGGTCCAGAGAGTCGAAAGTCTTCGCTGCTTTACGCGAAGAGATAGGGGAGAGTGCGCAGGCCTACAACGGGGAAAGTATTGAGATGCTCGAGACGACCAGCGAAACGACCCTTTTCCTGGTGGACAAACGTCCCGTGCTCATGGAGGCGGGCGAGATTGTCTTTCCCACCCTGCGGGGTGCAGTGGACCGCCCCTTCCCCGAAAAGAACGTGACCGTGGATGCCGGAGCGATCCCATTCATGGTAAATGGCGCGGATGTCATGCGCCCCGGGATCGTGAGGATTTCACCCGATGTCAAAAAAGACCATCCGGTGCTCATTGTGGAGGAAAATTACGGAAAACCCCTTGCCGTGGGAATCGCCCTGTATGATGCGGATGAGATGGAGACCTGCAAGAAGGGGAAGGTCATCAAAACCATTCACTATGTGGGTGATGACCTCTGGAACATGGAGATCTGAGCACCCCGGAACAAGGGGGGAAAGATATCCTTAAATAAATTCATTCGATAATGTATTTTCATGTCAGTCCTGGACAAAATCCTTGGCAAGGGGTCCTCTCAGGCAATCGAGTCCGATTACATGGATCTCGATCTTGCATCATTTGAATCGGTATCGGGCGACCGGCCGGCATCGATGTATGTGAAGATCGCCGCAATCAATGATCTGAAGGATACACCAAAGGTGAAGGACGAGGTCTACAATGGTAACATCGTCATCGTTGATATCTCGCGCCTGAAGATGGACAAGATCACCTACGAACGGGTCCTCAAGGACCTCTCCGCTGTCGCAAATGACATCAACGGAGACATTGTGGGTCTTGGCGACCAGAAGTACGTGATCATCACCCCAATGTCGATCAAGATCTCCCGTGACAAGATCGTCGGAGGGGCCTGAGGGTGCGCCGGGTCATCGTTGCCCCGTGCCCTTACTGCTCCAGTGAAATAGAATACCTATACCAAACGGAAGAAATTCCTTATTTTTCCGACATTCTCCTGACGACTGCGATCTGCAACAGTTGTGGCTTTCGGTCGGTCGATGTGATGGTGCTCGGTGAAGGTGAGCCCGTCCGGTATGAATTTTCGGTCTCCGAACCAAAGGATCTCGAAACACGAGTCGTCCGCAGCACCACCGGACTCCTCGAGATTCCTGAACTGGGAATCCTGGTCGAACCGGGACCTGCATGCGAGGGGTTCATCACCAATGTCGAGGGCGTCCTGCAACGGTTCGAAGAGGTGATGGACAGGATACTCAGCTGGGCGGAGGGAGAGGAGCGCGACAACGCCCTCGCATTGAGAGAAAAAATCCGCGAGGCGAGGGAAGGCCAGGTACCCTTTACCCTGATTGTTCAGGATGCTGACGGGAACAGCGCCATCATTCATCCTGCAGCGGTGAAGAGCGCACCCGTCGAACTGCCTGAAGAAAGGTGCTGAAATATCATTGCCCCCCATGTCAACCCCCCATCATGAAGCAACGTCCGCGTTTGGCGCCCCTCCGGTATGTGATTGAGGCACATCCGGTTCCTGAGCATGCGGATCTCGCACAGGCCATCCAGCGTATCGCCATGATCTTCACTCTTTCTCCGACGCAGTATCACCGGGTCCCCCATATCACCCTCTTCGGCAGCTTTGATCTCAGGGAGGGCGCCGATGAGGAGCAGGTGGCGGGAGCAATCGCCGATACCTTTGCCGGCGGACGCCCGCCGGCCTATAGATTTGACGGCTGGGAACGGCGGCAGACCGGCGGGACGTGGACCATCGCCTTCAGGATGAAACCGTCCCGTCATCTCATAAAGGTGCGCAGAAAACTCCTGCGGGCTCTTGAGCCGTTCACCGTCCCCCAGTACGGCCGTGACGTGCCCGGCAGACTTTACCCCGGCGACGAGGTCTGGTTTCACTGCACCCTCGCCCGCAACCTTTCCAGAGAAGAGTGCATACGAATTTGGGGTTACCTGCAAAATGCGGAGAAACAGAACGCCGCTCACCGTCGCCTGTGGCGGTTCATTCTCTACCGCATCCTCCAGAGCCCACAGATCACCAGCCTCCCGGTCCAGCCCCTCAGGACAAAGAGCGCCGTCCTGAGGGTGTCCCTGGTGCGGGGGTTCAGGATTGTATATGCCTATGACCTGCTTAATCACCGTATCCTATCAAGAGACGAGGCCCTGAACCGGACCCTCTGGAGAACAACGGTACGCCATTACCGGGGCCGGTTATAACGAACGAACGCGCAACGGCAGGCAACATTTCCTTCTCATGGTTCGCCCATACTTCAGAAATACTTCCATTTAAGTACCAAATTGATTGAAAATTTCATTATATTGCTCAAAAAAAGATAAAAACCACTATTCGCCGATTTTAATGGCTACGCTTGCAAATGAACCTCTCATGCATTCTGTTTTGTTATTTTGTGCCTTTAATGATGAAATCAGACCCGGCCTTTCGCTGACCTGTCCGGTAAGTATATAATCTCCCGTGCGGATTCCCGGTCAGACACCAAGAGGAGGTGGTAGTAAACAAATGGGTTACCGATGGACCAGCATGACTGATGTGGATGAGGCCGTCGTCGTAGTGATGAACTCACTGGACGAAGACGGCGCTATTCCCGGATGGCTTTCAAAAACAATAAACCAGTCGATTAAAGACTCAGACGCTGAATATGGGAGATATTTCTTCGAACAAGTCAGGCAGCACGCACCCGCTGCTCTCAAATATTTCGCAGAATAATCCCGATGGGAAGACAAATACCAATTCCACCCCAAACAACACCTGCCGGGGTCCGCGCCTCATGACGGCGGACAGCGGCCCCCATCACAATGTTGATGCCGTTCCTTCAGGAGTCTCCACCCTGGCTCCCGGAATGGTTCCTTTTTTGGATGATGTGGCAGGAGGCAAAACGCGCTTTTTTCATCGTAATTCTGTTCTTATTGGGTGCAGCCGGAAACAAGCCTTTACAGGTCCGATTTTTTCATTGGTCAGATAGTTTGAAAAGAGGGGGATTCAGGAGATCTCTTCGCCCCTGAGGCGCACCCCGGGTTCGTCGGATACATGCCCTGCCACCCGGGCATCGTGGACGACCGAAAGAACCGTTGCCACACTCTCTTCGGGAACGATGAAGCAGTAGCCCATGCCCATGTTGAAGGTCCGGTACATCTCGTTGGTGGAGACACTGCCGACGGATGCCATCCATTCGAAGACCGGCAGAACCGGCAGAGGGTGGGTGATCTCGTATCCCCACGCACCGAGGCGCCGGAGGTTCAGGAGACCGCCGCCGGTGATGTGGCACATGCCATGGACCTCGCAGGCGGCAGTGACCTTCAGGACCTCAGTATAGATACGGGTCGGTGTGAGAAGCTCCCCGCCGAGGGTCCGGCCCCACGGCATCTCCCGGTCATAGTCCGCATAGGTCTCCACAAGCTTTCTGGCAAGGGTGTAGCCGTTGGAGTGGATCCCCGTCGAGGGGATGCCGATGATCGTATCTCCCGGTGTGATGGACGCGCCGTTGATGACCTTCGCCTTCTTCTGGATGCCAAGACAGGTCCCCGCGACATCGAGACCGGTAACCATGCCCTTCAGGGTCGCCGTCTCGCCGCCGATGACCGTCATGTTGGCAAGGCGTGCCCCTTCGTTCAGGCCTGCACCAACCTGCTTCATCTTCTCCACGTCAAGGGCGTCGGTTGCCACATAATCGACGAAGGCAACCGGCTCCAGGTTCATCACATAGAGGTCATTCACGTTCATCGCGATGCAGTCGATGCCGATCGTCGACCAGTCCTCCATCCGGTCGGCGACGAGCATCTTCGTCCCGACCCCGTCGACGGCGAGCGCAAGGACATGGTCGCCAAATTCTATGAGCCCGGCAAAATGTCCGGACCCGGATACGGGGGCAAAATCACCCTCCCGGCGGAAGGTCAGGCGTGAGACGAGCGCCCGCACGGCATCCGCCTCGAGGTCAATGTCCACCCCCGCATCGCGATAGGTATGGCCCCCGGACCCGCTCATTCGTCCTCCTCAGAGAGGCCGAATTCATCATGCAGCACACGTACCGCACGCGGACCGTCGCTCTGTTTGACAACAAAGGAGATATTGACCTCGCTCGACCCCTGGGTGATTATCATCAGGTTGATGCCCGCGTCGCCGAGGGCGGTGAAGATCCGCCCTGAGATCCCCGGGGTGCCTGCCATGCCGACACCGACCACCGCAACGGCAACCACGTCGCGATCATGGGTGACATCCTGGACATACCCCTTCTCCATGACATCATTGAGGGCGATGAGGGCGGTCTTCAGGTGCTCGTCGTCGACGATCAGCGAGATATTCGCCTCGCTCGACCCCTGGGAGATCATCATGATATTGACGTCATACCCGGCAAGGGCGGTGAAGATCTCCCTTGCCACACCGGGGCGACCGATCATCTGCGCACCGGCGATGTTGATGAGCGAGACCTTCTCGATATAGGTGATCGCCTTGACCACGCGCCGGTCATGGTACTCGGCATCGACAACGCAGCTGCCCGGCGCTGCCGGAGAGAAGGTATTCTTCACCCGTATGGGAATGCCTTTCGCCATCGCAGGCTCAATAGAGCGCGGGTGCAGGACCTTTGCCCCGAAGTAGGAGAGCTCCATCGCCTCCAGGTAGGAGACGCCGGGAAGGACGCGGGCGTCATCGATGATCCTTGGGTCCGAGGTCATCACCCCGTCAACATCGGTCCAGATCCATATCTCGTCCGCATCGATGGCGGCCCCGACGATCGCAGCAGAGTAATCCGACCCGCTGCGGCCGAGCGTGGTGACGATCCCGTCAACGGTGCAGCCCATATACCCCATGACGACCGGCACATATTCGGCGAGGAACGGGACGATCCTGCTCTTAATCTTGTTCTCGCTCTCCGGCAGCACATGGGCACAGCCGTGATGGCCGCTGGTGAGAATCCCCGCCTCGCAGCCGTTCATCGGCCGTGAGGCAATCCCCGCTTCGCGCAGGGCAGCCGAGACGATGACCGCAGAGAGCCGTTCGCCGAAGGAGATGATGTAATCACGTGAGCGGGCGGTGAGCTCGCGCAGGTTGTAGACCGAGGTGAGGATGGTCCGCAGGTTGTCGAGACGGTTGTCGATCTCCGGCATCACCGTCCCTAATTCCCCGGGCGCAACACCCCGCAGCACCTTTTCGTGACGGGCCCGCATCGAGGCGATAAAGGTCTCGATCGGCGGTTCGTCCCGCGCTGTTTCGACTTCTGCCGCAATGGCATGGAGCTGATCGGTGACCCCGGCCATCGCTGACACTACCACGACCAGTTCGTTGCCGGTTGACCGATAATGCGAAAGAATCTTCACAACACGGCCGATGCAGTCCTCATCGGCGACCGAAGTGCCGCCGAATTTCATCAAAAGCCTCATTCTGGCTCACACACCCAGCTATTTCTTTATGTAAGTCAACCGCATAATGGATAATATCATGCCTGGAGACGATGTGGTGGACTGTCATGTGCTGGTCATAGGTTCCGGCGGCGCAGGGTGCCGGGCGGCACTGGAGGCACAGCAGTACGGAGATACCGTGCTTCTCTCCCGGACGCTGACCGGCAAGGGAGGATGCACAATAATGGCCGAGGGCGGGTACAACGCCGTCCTCAACGAAAACGATTCATGCCTGCTTCATTACGAGGATACGCTCAGGGGCGGCGCCTACCTCAATGACCCGGAGCTTGCAGAGGTGCTGGTCGCCGAATCGCCTGAACGGTTCTTCGATCTTGCCCGCTGGGGGTCCGTCTTCGACGTCGCCGAGGACTTTGTTGCCGCGCAGCGGCCCTTCGGCGGCCAGCGGTTCAACCGGACCTGTTATGCGGGCGACCGGTCGGGCCATGAGATCATGGCAACGCTCGTCGAGCAGGTGCGAAACTCCGACATCCACCAGATCCAGGAAGAAGCCGCGATCGAACTCCTGATGGAGGACGGAAGGGCGGCAGGGGCATTCACCCTCGACCGTGACGGCACCCCCGGGGTGATCCGTGCCGATGCGGTGGTGATTGCAACCGGCGGCGGGACACAGATTTACGACATATCGACGAACTGTGCGGCAGGGACCGGGGACGGATTTGCCCTCGGGTGGCGGGCCGGTGGCGAGCTTGTCGACATGGAGATGATCCAGTTTCACCCGACAGGCGCAGTCTACCCGCCCGACGCCCGGGGGCGGCTTATTACCGAGGCGGTCCGCGGGGAAGGCGGCGTCCTGAAGAACAGTGAGGGCGAGCGGTTCATGGCACGCTATGATCCCGGGAGAATGGAACTTTCCACCCGTGACGTGGTCTCCCGTGCCATCGCAAACGAGATCCTCGAGGGCAGGGGCACCCCGCATGGCGGGGTCTACCTCGACGTCTCGCACCTCCCGGCGGCGCAGATTGAAGAGCGCCTGCCCATCATGCTCGAACAGTACCTCACATTCGGGGTGGATATCAGGACTGAACCGATGGAGGTCGCCCCCACCGCCCACCACATCATGGGCGGCCTGCGAATAAGTCCCGGATGCCAGACAACAATCCCCTCCCTCTTTGCCTGCGGCGAGGTGACCGGCGGCGTCCACGGCGCAAACCGTCTCGGCGGCAATGCGCTGGCCGACACGCAGGTCTTCGGCAAACGTGCCGGTGAAGGGGCAGGGAAGGCCGCCGTGCGAAAGAAGGCGGATTATGCAGCCCGGCTGGCCCGGCAGGAGGAGCGGTTCGCCCGCTTTGAAAACGGGACCACGCCGCCCCACGAGATCGTCTCTGCCCTGAAACGGGCGATGTGGGACGGTGCCGGCATCTTCCGCACCAAGGAAGGGCTCCTTGCCGCACAGGCGGAGGTGACCCGCCTCTCAGCGCTTATCCCGAAGGCATACGGGCAGCGGGGACGTCTGGAGTGCTGCACGGTGGAGAACATGCTTTGCCTCTCCTCGCTCATCATCCGGGGGGCCCTCGTCCGCGAAGAGTCACGCGGTGCCCATGTGCGAAAGGACGTCACGCAGGACTGGATGCCGGAGAGATCTCCCTTCGGCCATACCATTCAGAAGGGAGATTCCTGCATTATCGAAAAGAAGGGAGGTGCCGCATGAAGACGCTCACCTTTACTGTTGCCCGGTTCGACCCGGCAACGGACGATTCTCCCCATTTTGAGAAGTACACCGTGGAGGTCAACGAGGGCGCCCGCATCCTGCACGCCCTGCACGCCGTCAGGGATGCCATCGATCCGACGCTCGCCTACCGCTACTGCTGCGGGTCGGGCCAGTGCGGGAGCTGTGCCGTCCGGGTGGACGGGGAGCCGGTCCTCGCCTGCATGGAGGAGGCAACCGAAGGCATGGTCGTCGAGGCGCTCAACCTTCCCGTCGAACGTGACCTGATGGTCGAGATGGAAAGCTACCTCAGCGGGATGGAGGGGCTCGTCCCCGTGGGTGAGACACGCCTCCTCACCCGGGCGGAGAACGATGCCATCAGGCCCCTGCGGGACTGCATCGAGTGCCTCGCCTGCGTCTCCGGGTGCCCCGCCCTGCAGGTGGCGGAGTTTTCCGGCCCGACGGCGATGCGGCAGGAGATGCGTATCGCACTCGACCCCCGCGACCCCCGTGACCGGGTGGAGCGCACCGTTGCAGACGGGCTTTTCACCTGCACGACATGCCAGCGCTGCGTACAGGTCTGCCCGAAGGAGATCAAAATCCCCGGCAAGGCAATAGAGAAGCTGCGGGAACTTGCGAACCGGAAGGGGCTCACCCTCCCGAAGCACAAGGAGGTCGCCCTCCTCGTCCAGCGGACCGGGCGGTCGGTGGAGCGCATCAAACCGACCTTCATGGAGCAGGTGCCTGACGTCATCGAACCGGTGGGCGAGGTGAAGGGCGAGGTCGCCTTCTTCGTCGGCTGCATGTACAACAGCAGGCTGCCCGAGACGGCGCTCGACATGATCGAGGTGATGCGGCGAAACGGCTACCGGATTCACATCCCGAAAGACCAGGTCTGCTGCGGCTCCCCCCTGATACGGACCGGCCAGACGTGGTTCCTCGACGAGCTGAAGCACACGAACATCCGGGTGTTCGAGAAGACCGGGTGCGACGTGGTGCTGACGATGTGCGCCGGGTGCGGCTCGACCCTCAAAAACGATTACGTGACCCCCTTCACGGTCAAAGACGTCAACGAAGTCCTCACCGAAGGCGGGTTCGAGGCGCCGGAGAAGCTGCCGGTCCGCGTCACCTACCACGACCCCTGTCACCTTTACCGCGGGCAGGACGTCCACGACCCGCCCCGGGAGATCCTCCGGTCACTCGTCGAGGAATTCGTCGAGATGCCGGCCCGCTGCTGCGGTGCGGGCGGCGGCGTCCGCTCGGGCCTCCCCGAGGAAGCGGCCGAACTTGGCCGGCAGCGGGGCGAGGCGATCGAAGAGACGGGTGCGGAGATGGTCGTCACTTCCTGCCCGTTCTGCGAGTTCCATATCGCCGAGCACACCGACAAACCGGTGATCAACATCACCACGCTTCTCAGGGAGGGGTATGCGGAGAAGGATGAGGGAAGCGAAGAGGAGAAGGCCGGGGAGAAATGAGCGCGGGGGGAGAATTTCCAGCATGATGGGGTCGCATCATCCCTTCTTTGTTTTCTCAGATTTTTACTTCAATTACAGGAAATGTAGAGTCCCCGCCAACAAGGGTGTGGTGGTCTTTGTTCTTTTCAGTTGAATCCGGAGAAACGCAGTAGAAGCCGCATGCCTTTCACTCTACCGGTCGCACCGATATCTTTGGGGGGAAAAACTAAAAATTGAATATTTGGCGAGCAGAAGGTCACCCCTCCCCCCCATCTCCGCTCGTCACATTCAAGCCGCCCTGCCGGAGCTGAGCGGTATACTGCAGGGAGAGGAGAAGCACCTGTGCCTCGGCCCGTTCGCCTTCGTCATCGCTGATGTATTTTCCCTGGAGGAAGGGGACTGCCGTCTCGCCCATCCGTACGATGACCTCCTTTGCGCCGTTCTTCGTCTTTGTATTGCCGTCCATCACGCCGTCCCAGAGGGCGGGGAGGGCGACCGTGCCCATGCCGACGAGGGTGCTTTTTGCGACGATTACGGTGTCCGCATCGGGGTGGTCGAGGGCGCCTACCAGCGGGGCCGCCGCGGGTTCGCCGATCCGGGAGAGGATAAAGGCGCCGTAGATTCTTGTCTTGTTGTCGCCCGTTGCAAAGGAGGCGATGATCGGCTGCACCGCCGGTTCGCCGATGGCGGTAAGCGTATTGATGGCGGCAAGCTCGGCTGCCTGATCGCCGGAGGAGAGGCCGGCAATCGCCCCCGTGACCTCTGCATCCTCTTCGGGGGTGCCGGTGGTGCACCCGGCGATGCAGACCGCGAGAAAGAGGGCGGCCGCAAGGAGGAGATATCCGCGTAGTGTGGTATTCATCTACCCGAAAGGTTGGCGCGGCAGACCAAAAAAGATGACGCGGATGCAGAGCTTAGGGCCGGAGGGGACCGGAAGAAGATCCAACAGCCGGGCAGCAGGAAACGCTGACAGGTTCGGGCTGTTGCGGCTGAAAATGTCTGAAAAGAGAAGAGCGGGAAATAAGGACCTATCGCTCTGCGGCCGGGTTACCCGAGCCTCCCCAGATACTCATAGGCCTCGAGCGCCGCTTTCGCGCCGTCACCGGCGGCGACGATGATCTGCTTGGCCTTCACTGCCGTCACATCCCCGGCCGCAAAGACCCCCTCCTGCGACGTGTGGCAGTTGATGTCGATGACGATCTCCCCCTGCTCGTTCAGGTCGACGAAGCCGTCCAGAAACCCGTTGTTCGGCTCGTGGCCGATCGCAAGGAAGAGCCCCTCCACCGGGAGTGCCCGCTCCTCGCCGGTATCCCGCTCGGTCACCGTGATGCCTTTTAAAAGGTCCTCACCCGAGAGGCCCGTGACCACGTAGTTCTGGAGGATGGTGAGGTTGGTAAGCCCGTCGAGCTGGGAGGTGTACACCTCGTCCGCCCGTATCTTCGACCGGACGATGAGGGTAACCGAGCGTGCGATCGGGCTCATCTCGATCGCGGTCGTCAGCGCATAGTTGCCGCCGCCGACGATGGCGACGTCCTTCCCGCGAAAGAGCGGGCCGTCGCAGGTCGAACAGACGCTCTCGCCCCTGCCGATATACTTCTCCTCGTACGGCAGGCCGAGCCAGCGTGGCTTTGCCCCCGAGGTGATGACAAGCGTGCGGCCGGTGAACTCCTGTTCCGAGACCGTCTTCACCGCAAAGCTCCCGTCATCGCGCTTTTCGACGGAGGTCACCGGGTCAAGCTCGATGACGATGCCCTCCTCGCGGACCTTCTCCTCGAACCGGTCCATCAGTTCGGCACCGGTCACCAGCCGAAAGCCCATATAATTCTCGATGGACCATGACTCGAGAGCCTGCCCGCCGATGTTCTCGGTCACCACGAGGACGGAGAGCATCTTTCGTGCGCAGTACATCGCCGCCGTCAGGCCCGCCGGGCCGCCGCCTATGATCAGGACATCATAGACATCCCTGCGCCCCTTTTCCCCGAAAAGCTCATTGAACCGCGCCGCATCGAATCCGACGATCACCTCGCCGTCGACGATGGTCACCGGCACGGCGTACTGGCCGGACTTCTCCACCATCTCCGCCGCGGCGGCCGTATCCGTCCCGACGTCGATCTCTTCATACTCAACGCCCTGCTTCTGCAAAAACGCCTTTGTGAGGCGGCAGTACTGGCAGGTCGCTGTCGTGTATATGGTAACCTTTGGCATAATCTCCACTCCTGTGCACTCCGCTATTACGGTGTCGCCGAAAAGTGAGGCGGGAAAGTCCCCCCTACTCAACCAGGATGAACTTCGAACCCGGCACGCCGCAGATCGGGCAGTGTTCCGGCACTTCATTCAGCACGATGTACCCACAGTACGGGCAGACATGGACCTCCTTTCCCTCGATGTCCCTGCCCTCCTGTACTGCAGCAAGCGCCGCTGCGTAAATCTTCGCGTGCACCTCCTCCGCCTTCATCGCGTGGGTGAAGATATCGACCGGGGCAGTAACCCCCTCCGCCTCCGCCTCTTTGATGAATCCGGGGTACATCGCCTCATACTCCTCTGTCTCCCCGCTCACCGCGGCGGCAAGGTTCTCCTCGGTCGTGCCTATCGCCTTGAGGGCGACAAGGAGCCTTCGTGCATGGATGGCCTCCGCCTCGGATGCCGCACGAAAGATCCGTGCCACAAGAGGGAATCCTTCTGAATCCGCCTGTTGTGCAAAGTTCGCATACTTCCGGTTCGCCTGTGATTCACCGGCAAACGCCGCCCATGCATTCTCTTCCGTTGTCATCGTTTCTTTAACTCCTCTATAATCCCGTATAGAGGGGATCTCCTTATTAAAGCCTCTGTTTGCAATGTAATATCTTCAGTTTTTGCGTCCCATCTCTTTATAGTCCTGTTTTGCCTACTATCTGATATTTAAGAAGGAATGCATGTGAGAGTAAAACCACTGCGCGATTTTCACGATATCGACAAGCCGAGAGAGCGAATCAAATCCGTTGGAGCCACCGCCCTGAAAGAGCGTGATCTCATTGCTGCCATCATCGGCCGCGGGGTGCCCGGCCATGACGTCAATGCCATTGCCACCGACATCCATCACCTCCTGGAGAAGAAGGGGGGAGATGTCTCACATGCAGAACTCATGGAGATCCAGGGGGTGGGGGAGACAAAGGCATCGCAGATCCTCGCCGCCTTCGAACTTGCCCGCCGCTATCTCGACCGCAACGGGAGAGCCATCACCACACCCGCTGATGTCGCCCTTATGACAAAGGATATCGCCGGAAAAAAGCAGGAATACTTCCTGACCTTCACCCTCAACGGTGCCGGACAGATCATCGAACGCCGGATCATCACCAAGGGTATTCTCAACCACAGCCCCGTGCACCCAAGGGAGGTCTTTGCACCGGCGCTGGATGACCGGGCAGCCTCCGTGATCCTTGTCCACAACCACCCGTCGGGCAACCCCGAACCCTCCTCGGCAGACATCGAGATCACCCGGATGCTGAAGGACGCGGGGGACCTCCTCGGGATCTCGGTTCTCGACCACATCATTGTAACCAGTGGAGATTATGTCTCACTGAAGGAACGGGGACTCCTGTGAAGGGATGACAGGGCATCCGGGAACGGGGGAAGGAGAAGGGAAAAAGAGGCCCCTTAGAAAATATCGTGCCCGCAGCCGATCTGGGGATCAAAGGCAACAATAAACGATCGCATCATGAAGGTGAGTTCGGGAGCCATGATAACGGTCGCAACATTGCCCCCGCTCGCCTCTTCGAGGATGAGGGATTCCTTTCCGTCGGCAAAGAGCAGAAATCCGGGATGTGACAGATGATCCGCCCGCACCACATGGCACTCTTTCATCTTATTCATATATTCCTGCAGCCGCTCATTCGGGATCTGGACCTCCACCGGGAGGCCGGCGCCGGTATCTCCTTCATTGAGTGAGATGACGGAGACGCGAATCCTCTTTTCCGCCTCCCGTATTTCCTTCGTGAAGGGAAAGAGGGAGGAGGAGTCCATGAAGAAGATGATCACCTCTTTTCTGGCATTCTCTATCATGGAGCGGATGCGGCGGTTGATGCCCCATTCGCTGTGGATGGACCAGAAAGGAAGCGGATGGCCGGTCTCAATTCTCAGCGATTTGAGATGGGCAAGGGATCGGTCCACCTTCTCATTGAGTTTTGCCTTCAGCCCGCCGATGACGAACTCGGGATCCTCCGCCCGGAAGTACGTTGGCGATCCCTTCTGCACCGTCACATATCCCTTCCCGGAAAGGGCCTTCAACACCGAATAGATTCTCCCGTGCGGAACACCGGAGATATCATGCACCTCACGGGCCGTCCCCATCCCCAGGCCGACGAGTGCGGCGTACGCCTTGGCCTCGTACTCGGTGAAACCGAGCATGACCAGTGATTCATGGACCTCATTTTGCATTGCAACTACTTTAGTTGTAATAAATTTAATATGTTTTGTTCAGAATACGTACCTGTCATAATCGCAGAGGGATGCCACATTACCATGCAAGTACACAGGGACCTGAAACCAGCGCAGATCATTGAGACATGGCAAATCTGGGAAGAATCGGGAATATCTCCCGAGCCCGGATGGCTCATTGCCGTCGAGTGCCTCCACCGGCACGCGATG
The DNA here is from genome assembly GCA_011045995.1 of Methanoculleus sp. Lineage (GTDB taxonomy): Archaea > Halobacteriota > Methanomicrobia > Methanomicrobiales > Methanomicrobiaceae > Methanovulcanius. The sequence continues at coordinate 32,706 of DSBQ01000037.1, forward strand.
CACGAGCCGGAACCCGCCATCGCCCCTGCACCGCTTCCTACCTCATCGCGTGAGATCACGGATCCCATGGACAGGTGGAATATGTTCTTCAATCATATCAGGGATTCCACCCTGTTCCGTGAGATCATTGATACGGCAGCAACCCACCCCGGATTTTGTGTCCTGGACAGACAACGGATGATCACGTATGCACGCCTCTGCGGGCACGACGTGACCGGACGTTCCGATTACGAAATTGCTCTCCTGATTACACGAACCATTCTGAGCGATTATGGCGTCCATATTCCCGATATCTACGGCCTGATCCTGCCCGTCTCGGTTCATGGACCGCTCCGCTCTTCGGGCCGCTCCATTCGTCCGTCCGGACAAACAACCATCCCCTCGGAAATCACCCTCTGACGGTATCCCCGAAAAGGCCGAAAAGTATCAAGATGCCCGGCACCTGTTTCCTTCACACCGTACCCGGGGCAGGGCACCCCGGCACCAGGCCTGCCTTCGCCCCCTCCATATCAGGTGAAGGCGGGACTTGCCGGGAAAAGAGCAACTGAATGACGGGGGCAGGTCGGTAACCACACCGCCACCCCCGTTATCAATTGCATCACCTCTTCTCACTATCGTTTTTTATGAGCGTGCACATCTCATACGATTTTGTATAGGCATCCCGCATCACCGCGGGACGGGTGGTGATGTCGATGATCTCGTCCATGTTGTTCTGCAGCACCTCGCCCCAGTATCTGATGTCGAGGATATCGCAGAAACACTGGACCGTCGTTCGCAGGCCGTCGAAGTCATGCTCAATATTCTGCCCCCCTATGGAGATGAGAAGGGCGCGCCGGTGCTTCTTCTTCGCCGGGTCTGTAAGCGGCTCTTTCCTGAAGTATTTTGCCATAAAATAGACCTGGAACCGGTCCATAAACGATTTCAGGGCACCGGGAACGCCCATCGTCATGACCGGCGTTGCGATGATCATACCGTCGATGCTCTTGAACTTCTCGAGGTAGGGCGTAACATCGTCCTGGAGGCCACAGGCCTCGTGGTCCTCGCAATAGAGGATTTCCATGCATGGCTTGAATTTCATATGGGGGACGTCGACGACCTCAACCTCACACCCGGCATCCTGCGCTCCCCTGACCGCCTCTGCGAGGAGTTTGCCGGTATTTCCCTTCGGGCGGGGGCTGCCCATAAGCGCGATGATCTGCGGTGCCATGAGAGGGTATGTGCAGATAGAATAATTATAGGTATACCCTTTTTGGCCCGCATTGTTCCGCATCACCACCACGGATCTGCTGATGTGGTACAGAACCCTTCCTCGTTCCACTGCCGTTGAGCAAAGAAATAAATAGGTATCTCTGTAATTAGGGAATTGAGGGAATCGACAATGACAGAAAGCCCCAAGAAAGTAAAAGCCGGTGAGAAGGTGGGTCCCGGCAAATACGTGTGCGTCGACTGTGGTCTCGAATTCGCTATCGGTGAGGCCGACAAGGACCTCAGGCCATGCCCGTCGTGTGCCTGCGAGATGTACAACTGCTTCCCGATGACCCATATACGGGATGACATCAAGACACCGGAAGACGCACGGGACCCTCCAAAACGCTGACAGAACCGGACAGGTCCCCCGAAGGGGGGCTGCAGGAGTGAAATCCAAAAAAAGGTGGAACGTATGGTAAATGTAACAGAAGAAGGGCAGATATTCGAGTGTGAAATCTGCGGAAACGTGGTGAAGGTGCAGAGCGTCGGCGGCGGCGAACTGGTCTGCTGCGGCGAACCTATGTCCCTACAGGAGTGAGATCAAAATGAAAAAAGATCTCAATGAACTGGAAGAGAATATCGGCAAAGTACCGATGATCATGAAGAAATGGGCCGACGAAGACCCCGAGATGGCAAAGTTTGTCCTTGCCCTTGACAAGGGTATCTGGAGTGACGGAGCCCTGAGCAAACAGACGAAAAAGATCATTGCCATCTGTGTTGCCGCTGCCCTTCGCGACAGTCACGCAGTCCGCGCACAGGCAGCGGGAGCAACTTCGATTGGTGTCAATTATGACGAGGTCGAAGAGGCTCTGCGGGTCACCTTCCTCCTCGCAGGAATGCCCGCCTATGTCTGGGGCAGGACCGCAATCGACGAATTCATGAAATAACCACCTTCTCCATTTTTCATGGCGGGGATGATGTGGTTTTTCGATGATCTCCATGAGGGGAGCGGAGCGTATGCATCGCCTCCACCCATGCAGTGAGGAAACCAGCCTTTTGCGGCCGCGAAACAGCCATGCGGAAATTCCGCAGAAAATCTACCCCAAAATCCATGAGGTAACCACCATGTGCGAAGATGAAGAACTTTACGAAGAATATTCTTATGGCGGGGTGTCACTCCCCGTCTTGGGAGAGGAGGCACCCCTCTTTGAGGCACTCACCACCCACGGACCAAAAAAACTGGAGGATTACCGCGGGCAGTGGGTCATCCTCTTCTCCCACCCGGCAGACTTTACCCCCGTCTGCACCACTGAATTCATGGCCCTTGCCGGTGCCAACGACGAACTTAAGTCGCTCAATGCACAGCTGATCGGCCTCTCCATCGACTCAGTCCACTCCCATATCGCGTGGGTGCTCAACATCAAAGAGAAGTTCGGGGTAACGATTCCATTTCCGGTGATCGCCGATCTGGACATGAGTGTCGCACGGATGTACGGAATGGTTCATCCGGGCCAGAGCTCGACCGCGGCCGTACGGGCAGTATTTTTCATCGACCCTGAAGGGATCCTGCGCGCCATGATCTACTACCCGCTCTCCAATGGCCGCTACATCCCGGAGATCGTGCGGCTGGTCAAGGCACTCCAGATGACCGATGAGAAGGGCGTCGCCACCCCCGCCAACTGGCAGCCGGGCGACAAGGTCGTCGTACCCGCACCGGCAACCCAGGAGGCTGCAGAAAAACGCCTCACAGAAGGCTTCGAGTGCAGGGACTGGTATCTCTGCTTCAGGGAACCATGAAGTCCCATCCTCTCCTTTTTCCCTGATGCCATCGCATTCCCGTCAGAGGACAATCGACACGACATATGTCGTGGCATTTATCGTTTCACGCAGCCAACCACCACATTGATGCGGGGAGCATGGCACCGTTAACGAATGACTTCAGTGCACTGAAGAACGCGTGGCTGAAGACCAAGGAGCACCAGCTGCTCCGCCTTCTCGAGGAGGAGTATGCCTTTGACCGTCCGGTCTGCCGGTCGCTTGTGCACCTGATGCACGAATTTTCCGAGGAATACTACGGGTGGCAGCGGGGCGACCAGCAGATCATCTACGAGGCCGTAGCATTGCGGGAACCCTCCGGTAAACCAATGGACGATCTTGCAACGATCCCTGTGAAACTCACGGTTTTCCACCCCGATGATACAGAAGTCCTGATGCAGGAGGGGCCGGGCGGCCTTCGCAGGTTCAAACTCCTGCGGCTTGCAAACGAGGCATATGACCAGGGGGGCTTCTTATCCAGGCCGACCTCGCTCTCCTCCTGACCACCTCCCTGCGCACCATCCAGCGGGATGTAAAGGAGATGCGCCATGCCGGAATCTTTGTTCCGACCCGTGGATGGGCCCAGGAATCAGGCCATCGGCCGGCCCTCTACACCCGCTGCATCTCCCATTACCTCGACGGAGAGACGCCTGCCGGGGTTGCACAAAAGACCGGAATCTCCGAACAACGGGTGCAAAAGGCATACCGCCTCTTTGCAGACACCATCATCCTCTATAGCCGCGGTTACAACGCGGACCAGATCCTCGAGATCACCGGTCTCCCATCACGGGTTGCCGGGGAGTTTCTGCTCCTGTATGAGACAACAGGCCGCAGACAGGAGACCCGTCTCGACGACCTCTTCTCCACATATACGACCGGCATCTCCCAGCGCCCGGTCCGCACCTAGAGCGCGCGGGGACCCGACATATGCCATAAATAAAACGGAAGCGGCACTCTCCTTCCCTTCATTGAACCCTGTATCTTGTCGTGTACGGACCAATTGGTATATATCAGCGATTATTTTGTATTTTTTGGAATCTCCGGTAAATTTTCGGAATTCTTTATTCGTAAGGTTACGAACATTCCGCGAACTATTAAATACTGGTTCGAACAAGTATAGGATGACAAATGTCGTGTCACTCCCCTCCCGGCAGAAACGCCGGAACACCTGAGGGGAGATGAATGCGGGAATCGTCCCCATGACCACACCGGTTATCGGCACAGGACCCGCCCGCGGCGGAAAAAACGCTTACGTAACCTCACGCTGTATGACGACATTATCATACAGCAGACGGCCACCACCGCAGACCCTCCCGGTTGCGGGTGGCGAGAGGCCGCAGAGCTGACCGACGACGACATGAACACCATACCAGTGTATCGGAGTGATGTACCATGGCAGCAATTACCAACGCAAACGAAGTATTAGCAGCAATTAACCAGACGAACGGAAAGGACACGAAGCTTCCGAGCTCAGCGAAGTCAGTCCTCGACATTCTCGAAGACCACGAACCAAGAACCTTCTCGGACATCTCTGACCGCGTGAACTGGGCCCCCCGCACAGTGAGAAATGCACTGCGCAGACTCATCGAAGAGGGACTGGTTGTCAGGAAATTTAATTTCCAGGACGCACGCCAGGTCTTCTACATGCGGGCCTGAGTGGGCAGAAAATGGTTTTCGCCCAAGGCCGGCAGGTAGCGACCCCCCAATTCTCCTTATCGGCACCAGGTTTCCGGGACCTATGAACTCACCGGTCCGGGGCCCCGTCACGGGTTCAGGGAAATGAATTGCCTCCTTTTCTCATCCATCCGCATACCGGAATTCTCATTGTTGCTCCATTGCCCTGCCGGATACCCGAACTCCTTCCTCAGCTCTCCGGCCGTTGCCCGCCACCGGACGACGCTTGCAAAACCCTAAAGTAGCATTCCCGCAAACCATCCGCCAATGGCTGTACAGGTGCTTGCCTTCGCGACCAGCCCGCGCCGGCATGGAAATTCAGAGGACCTCCTCGACTTCCTCCTCAGGGGGATGGAGGAGGAGGAGGAGGAGGAGGAGGAGGACGAGGTCGTCATTGAAAAATATGCACTCGATGAGATCGAGATCCGCCCCTGCAGGGGATGCAATGCCTGTGAAAAACTGAACCGCTGCATCATCGAAGACGATGATCTCCACTGGATTCTGGACAAAATTATTGAGGCTGATATCGTCGTGATGGCCTCGCCGGTCTACTGCATGGGCCTCTGCGCCCAGGCAAAAGCCCTCGTCGACCGCATGCAGGTGCTCCGGTCCAGAAAATACGTCCTCCGGCTGCCGGTTGTTCCCCCGGAACGCCAGGGCAAACGCCTGGGTGTCTTTCTTGCCACGGCCGGCCAGGACTGGGACTACGTCTTCGACGCCCTCATCCCGTCGGTGAAGTGTTTCTTCCATGTCATGGACATTAAAAACAAAGACATCTCGTATCTTATGATCAACAATGTCGATCACAAGGGCGAACTGCAGGCCCATCCAACAGCACCGAAGGAGGCAGAAGAGCTGGGCCGGACTCTCGTTCGTGAGATCCAAAAGAGGCTTGCAGGGGAAGATGCAGGAGACAGAACATGAAGGTCCGGGTTCTTGGCATATCAGGAAGCCCCCACAGGAGGGGCAATACGGAACAGCTGCTCGACAGGTTCCTCGCGGGCGCAGAGGAGGCAGGAGGGACGGTGGAGAAGGTCGTCATCAGCACGCTCACCTACCGGCCCTGCCAGGGATGCAATGCCTGCCACAAGACCGGGGTCTGTGTCATCGATGATGACTTCACCCCCCTTCTTACGGAAAAGGTGCCGGGGGCGGACATCGTCGCCCTCGCATCCCCCATCTACTCGATGTCCATTACCTCGGAACTCAAGTCGTTCATCGACCGTGCCCACACCATCTGGGCACTCAAAGAGAAGCTGAAAAAGGTCACATACAGTAAGGAACACCTGAAATCCCATCTCGGGTACTTCATCGGCACGGCGGGAATGGATCGAAACGACATATTTGACTACGCAAAACCGGTGATCACCGCATTCTTCAACGGCTACGGGTTCTCCTATCCGCAGGAGCAGAACATCACCGCCGGAGGCATGGACCGCCACAGGGGCATCCGGGATCACCCGACCGCCCTTGCCGATGCCTTTGAAGCGGGGAAAGCGGCAGTCGAACGGCTGAAAAAAACCGGGTAACGGCTGCCGCCGGGGCTGGTATTCCATGAAGATGGCCCTCTCCTGCACGCCGGAAGAAGGCACCCGGCGCCCGTGCACCACCGGAACGGTCTGTTCTTCACCCTCTTTTTCATCTCACCGGTGAACCACGTGTAGCAGGGCCATGTACCGGGCAAAAACGTTGGAGCCACCGCGCATATGACATCAATCACCGGGATTAGATACAATCTATATTTATACTTTACTATTAAAGCAGAAAATACTTATATCCATAAATAGTGACTTTTTAAGAAATTGAGAGATCTGGGGCATTTTTTTGGTGCATTGCCTATCTGTTATGATAGGCAAATGTGCAATACTCTTATATAGCAATCTTAAGTAAATCATACATCATGAATGGATCTTTCAGGCGTGTAGTGGGGGCACTCCTAGTCTTCCTCCTGATCGCGGTCGCAGGTGCGGCGGCGCTCACGGAAGACGAGATCTCAGCAGCCCCCGATACCGCAAAAATCACCGCCGGGGATGCAGGGGCACTCATCACCGTGTCCATTGATAATCATTCGGCGGCAATCGACCGTGTCACCTTCACCTACCCGGGCAAGACCGGGGACCCGTCGGGCACCCTGAGTGTCACGAGCGATACCACGGCACCGTACCAGACAAGGTTTACGTCCACCCTTGCCGGTGATGCCGACATCGTAGCAACCGTATCCTATCACGAAGGCGGGACAATAACGTCTGTTGAAACAACCTGCCGCATCCGGGTCATCCCGGACCACCCGTACGCCTACAGCGAACCCATCAGTTTCGATGACGAGGTGCAGGTGACCCACACGCTGCCGGTCACCGTCCGGATGAAGGACAAATACGGCAATGCCATCAATGATGAAACCGGCGCTGCCGTGGACTTCAGGGTATCCGCCCCCGGAACCGGATTTGTCGATGGAAGCACGATATCCCAGCAGGTCAGTGTGCCGTTCAACGCCGGGGGGGACTGTATTGCAACCTTCCAGGCATCAACGGTTGCAGGCCCTGTCATCTTCAGCGTAGACCCGGGATATGGGGACAATCTCAAATATCTCGCTACAATAGAAGTAGTGGGTGAGCGCATTCCGGCGGAGATCGCCGCCGACTTTATTACGGTTCCCTATTACCCGGTGCCCTTTGAATGCCCGGCAAACGGAGAGAGCTACTTTGACATTACCTACCTGGTACGTGACCAGTACGGCAATCCCATCAGTGACTACCAGGTAAACTTCTCAACGACGCTCGGTGAGACGAAGACCATCTTCACCAACGACAACGGCCTCGGTGGACTGGAATACGGCCGAAGGATCGCTCTGGGGAACGTGACGGCGACGGCAGTCGCGGGCACTATCACGTACGAACAGGAACTCATCTTCACCGGAGGAGTGGGCACGGATTATGCGGTCACCACGAACCCGAGCAACCTCCCGAGCGGCGATGTGGACCCCTCGGCACGCATTGCCGTGCAGGCACGTGTCTTCAATGACTACGGGACCGGTGTCGCAGGAGAGAACGTCACCTTCTGGTTCACTCCGGATAGCATATGGAGCTCGAACAACATGACCTCGGAGCCCGGCATCTCGCTGACCGGCAATTCCGCGTGGACGCAGAACTCACTGAAGGCGACAACCGGCCCGGACGGGTATGCGACCGTCTACTTCAAGGCCGGTTCATTCCCGGTCAGGGGTGAAGAGGACTTCGATCCCTTCTCCCGCGGAAACTGCACCATCACGGCAATGTGGAAGAGCGAGTCCAAGGTATCACCCGTTATCACCTGGAGAAACTATCCGTACCTCAGGGTGGAGTCAGAGGTCTCGAGTGTCCAGGTCGCCCCGGGAGATGACCTCGATGTGACCATCCGCCTCATCGGCGACGGCAACGAACTCCTCAACCACAACCCCATCGACGTGGTGCTCTGCCTGGACAGGGGCGAGGATATGCTGCTTGACGAGGGAAAAACGGGGAGGGACAGAATGGAGGCTGCCCGTGAGGCTGCCATGTATCTTGTCGGCGGTGGAACAACCGGCGAGATCGGGCTGACACCGGGAATGGACCGGGTGGCACTGATGACCTACAGTGATCCAACCACAAATCCACCCTATACTACCGGGACGGCCGACCTCCTTGTCCTCAATGAATCGTACAAGAACTGGGTGAATAATGTCGGCAAAGACGGAAATAAAAACGACGATGAAGCCTATCTCAACGCCCATTACCCAGGGAACGGAGTAACCGCATACAGCGACTTTGCAACGCTTGATTATGCTTTCAGCTACGGCGCCCAGAATGACTGGAACGGACTGGAGAACACCCTAAACCATGTCGTTCCCCTGAAGAAAAATAAAGACGGCCAGGCAAGCGCACCTCTCAGACTCGGCCTGAAGGAGTCCATCGGTTACATTGAAAGTAACGCCTCATCAAGCGCAGTTAAGGCAATTGTCCTTTTAATGCAGAACAACTATCGCTACTATGGCAACCCCTTTGCCGAAGGATCGGTGATGGCCGTGGCACCGGATGACAACACATTGCCTGTTGGTGGCAAAAGCTATCACCATTTCACCGATTTGCCGAATGAATACCAGAATATGGTAACGTATGCAGTGGCGAACGATATTAAAATCTATGCAGTCTACTACCCGCAAAGTAGTTCCAACGACTATCTGGTCCCCCAACGTCTGGCAAATGAAACGGGAGGGGAATTCTACTATGCAGGAAACGAGGAACAGCTCAAAGACGCCTTCCGGAAGATCCGCGACAGCCTCCTCCGCGATGCGGGCGTCAACACCAAGGTCAACCTGAACTTCGCCGGCCAACCGGAGAACTTCACCTACTCGGCAACCGAACTTCTCAGCTACATCCCGGAGACGGCCATTGACTTCTATAACTGGTCGGTGGATGGCTACACTCCGACCGAACACATAACGGGCTACCCGGCCTCCATCAACCAGACGGAGATGTGGACCGGGGCTGACGGCAGCAAACCTGCATCCCTCAGCTTTACCGTCGGCAACGTCACCGTCAAGCAGACCTGGATGACCGAGTTCTCGCTCAGGATCAACAGCTCTATCAACCAGCAGGTCAATTTCAACCTCTTTGCCGACGGTTCGTATGTGGAGTTCGAAAACCAGGATGGAGGCACAACCATGGAGGAACTGCCCTCGATCATCATCTCGGTGATCCCGGGCCTGACGGCCGAAGGGCTCATCAATGCGACGGTCGCCATCACCAGCTTTGAATTGACCAGCCAGGACCCGTTCTTCGCCAACCTTGCATGGGATATCTCCTACAACGGTGACTTCAATATGACCGAGGAACTCTTCTACAAGGACATCAACGAACCGGGCCCCACGTGGAAGAAGCTGGGAGTTCAGACACTGCTCATGGGTGAAACGACGGATTCGTCCTCCGTCTATATCGCCGACATGCCCATCGGCACCTATCAGGCGCGCCTCCATGTCTCGACATGGGATGCCGGTACCGATGACGCCAATCTCACCTTCAGCGTCGGCGATGTAAACGATGACGTGTTCATCCGTCTGGCCTGATTCCTCTTTTCCCCCTTTTCTTTTGTGGTATCCATCCAGATTCCCAGTACCCTCAGGTATCCTGCAGGCCACGGAGGTGCGGCGTTTCCGTAGGTGCCTTCCCGATCCTCCCGATGGGTACCAGCGGCACATACCCTGACGGAGAGGGCATGCACCACGCCATCACGAAACCCACCCGGCATGCACTGCGGCGTGGCCCGCCCTGCAATGAAATACACCCATCATTTCCTGTAAAAATTATGAATTCCCTGCTCCTGCATTAAAAAATCCGTCCACTGACTACAGGAGAGGACAGGATAATATTATATAATTTCATTTTTTCTTTCCCACCAGGAAATATCCTTTCCCGGAAATTCCTCGACAGGCCCTTTAACCAATCGCACCTGAAATATGCCCATAAACCGCCAGAAACGGGATTTGGACTTATAATAATTGCCCCAATTTCTAACAGCCTTTATATATGAAATCCTGTTCTCACGACGAAATCGGACATTCTCACCTCGCCTATATATGCATGTCGTTCCCGATAGGCAATACTGCATTACAGTTATATACTATGCCCGGAAACAGATGATCATGCACAGAACGTACAGGTGTGTCTGGGGGGCACTCCTTGTTCTTCTTATTGTCACGGTCGGCACCGCTGCCGCACTGACAGAGGACGAGATCTCCATACTCCCCGATACCGCAACCATAACTGCCGGCGATGGGGGGACCCTCATCCAGGCGACGGTGCTGAATGCATCCGTCAGTGTACAGCGTGTGACCTTTGCCTACCCCGGCCAGACGGCGGATCCGTCCGGGCACCTGAGCGTCACATCGACGACCGCCACCCCGTACCAGACGGTCTTCACGTCCACCCGCGCCGGGGATGCGGAGATCGCCATCACCGTTGAATACATCGCAGGCGGTGTCCGTGAGACGGTTACCAGGACCTCCCTTGTGCGGGTAATCCCGGCAAACCCCTACAGCTACTCATCCATCAGCTTCGATGAGAATATACCGGCGGCATCCACCGCACCTATCACCATCGTAATGAAGGATGTCTACGGCAACACCATCAACGACGAGACCGGCGCCACGGTGGAATTCAGGGTTGCCGCTGAGGGAGCGGGATTTGCCGACGGCGCAACAACGGTCGATCATATCCTTGTCCCCTTCAGTGGGGACGGGAAATGTGTGGCAACCTTTCAGGCGCCGAAGCGCGCAGGTTTAGTCAGCGTACGGGTGGACCCGGGGTACGGGACAAATCTTGTAAAGTTCATAAGCCTCGACGTGATCGGTGAAGATGTTCCGGCCGAAATCACCCCCTACATCGTGACGGTGCCGTCGTACCCGGTGCCCTACGAATGCCTCGCTGACGGAACCAGCCACTTCGATGTGCGCTATCTCGTCCGGGACCAATTCGGCAACCCCATCGGCAACTATGCAGTGATCGCCACCACATCCCTGAACGAGACCACCACCATCGTTACCAATGAATACGGTATTGCCCGGATGACCTACGGTCCGAGGACCGGTATCGGCAATACGACGCTCACCGCAACAGCGGGAGATGTAAACACGTCGCAGCTCCTCACCTTCACTGGTGGCGAAGGGAGGTCTTTTGCCGTTACTATTAACCCCATTAACCTCCCGAGCGCTGATGTGGACCCCTCTGCCACCATCGCGGTCCAGGCAAGGGTCTTCAACATTGCCGGGACCGGAGTTGCGGGTGAGACGGTGACCTTCTGGATCACCAGCACAAAGACCTGGAGCTCGGCACCCATGACGGCAGACCCTGCTCTCTCCGCCACGAAAGAATCCGGGTGGACAGAGTCTGCAATTACCGCGACCACCGATGAGAAGGGCCTTGCAACGATCTTCTTCAAAGGCGGGGCATTCCCCGCCCATGGCAGCGAAAACTTCGATCCCTTCGCACGGGGCAACACCACGGTGACGGTAATGTGGAACGATGAAACCCAGAAGTCACCGGTGATCACCTGGAGAAACTACCCGTACCTCCGGGTCGAGACCGAAGTCTCCGACCTTGCGGTCGCCCCGGGAGATGAACTGAATGTGACCATCCGCCTCATCGGCGACGGGAATGAACTGCTCCACCACAGCCCCATCGATGTCGTCCTCTGTCTTGACAGGGGAGAGGATATGCTCTGGAACCAGAAGAAATCAGAGAGGGACAGAATGGAGGATGCCCGGGAAGCAGCGATGTTTCTGGTCGGTGGGGACGCAAACGAAGAGATCGGATTTACACCGGGCCTGGACCGGGTGGCGCTTATCTCATACAGTGATCCAACAACAACCACCCCTGAAGCATTTCCCCTGGGAACGGCCAATCTACTCACCGTACCCGGTACTTTTAACTGGGCAGGATATGTCGGGGACGATAATGCCAATCTAAACAGTACCCAGGATCAACTCTATGTCGCTAAAAATTATCCCGGGAACGGTATTACGTCCTATAGTGACTTTGCCACCCTTGACTACGGGTTCACCTACAGCCCGGAGACCGACTGGTCAGGCCTTCGCAGTGCCCTCTGGAACACCGTACCGGTGAAGAAAGATAAAGACGGCCAGGCAAGCGCACCTCTCAGGCGGGGCCTGAAGGATTCTATCCAGTACCTTGAGAACAACTCCTCCTCCACTGCGGTCAAGGCAATCGTAGTCCTGATGCAAAACAATTACCGATACTTCGGGGATCCGTTTGCCGAAGGGTCGGTGTTGACGGTCGCCCCTGATGCGGGTAGTCTGAGTCCGGGGTCGCCGAATTACCATGAATTCCCGGACCTTTCTGAGGAAAACCAGAACATGGTGAACTATGCCCGTGCAAACGACATCATGATCTTTACCATCTACTACCCGAAAAGTAGTTCCAATGACTATCTGGTCCCTCAGCGCCTTGCAAATGAAACGGGAGGCGAGTTCTACTATGCGGGAGACGAGGAACAGCTCCAACTCGCCTTCAAAAAGATCCGGGACCAGCTGCTCCGCGAGGCGGGCGTCTCCACCGTCGTCAACCTGAACTTTGCGGGCGAACTCGATGAGGGGCTCGACTACACGGCAAGCGATCTCCTCGGTTATGTGCCCCCCACCATGATCGATTTCTACAACTGGACCGGGAGCCCGTACGAGGTCGCGGACCACCTTCCCGGCTTCGCCCACTATGATGATCAGACGTCAATGTGGAACGGCGATGACAGCAGCCAGCCCGCCTCTCTCCACTTCGATGTGGGCAACATCACCATCAAACAGACATGGACGACGCAGTTTACCCTGCGCATCAACGACTCGGTGGTCGAACCGCTCAATTTCAGCCTCTTTGCGGAGGGGTCGTTTGTAGAATTCAAAAACCAGGAAGGAAGCCTCACAGTCGAGCAGCTCCCGAAGACCATCATATCGGTGATACCCGGGCTGACGCCTGAGGGACTGATCAACGCCACCGTTGCCGTAACGTCCTTTGGGGTGACCGGCCAGGACCCCAGCGTTCTAAACTTCGGGTGGGAGATCGTCTATAACGGCGACTACGCAATGACGGAGGACGTCTTCATCAGGGACTCCTCCACTGGCAGCTGGAAGAAAGTCGGGAATAAGATCCTCCCCTCCGACGGCAATTCAGATACATTGCCGATGTATATCGCCGATCTTCCCCCCGGCCGGTATGATGCCTGGATACGTGTCTCCACGGAGGATGCGGGGTTCGATGACGCGTATACCACCTTTACTATCGGGGATGCCACCGGCACCTACATCCGGCTGACCTGAACCGGCACCCCTTTTTTTGAAAAATTGATGTTGTTGATCCCTTCCGGGAAAAACCCTCAGAATATTGCCCCTCAGTTATTGTGAGCAGGGATCTTCTTCAGGCATCGTCGGCCCGGATCTTCTGCACCCGGCCGACCCGGCCGTCGGCGAGGCGCACCTTGATCCCGTGCGGGTGGGACGAAGAGTTGGTCAAAATCTCCTTCACGATCCCTTCAGTCAGCTTCCCGGTCCGCTGGTCCTGTTTTTGTACGATGCTCACGGCAGCCCCCTGCCGGATATTCTTCCGTTGTTTCGGGTCCGCCCCTGTGTCGTCTGGCATGGTATCTGATCTGAGCCTGACCGTGGATGTGGACCCTCTCTCAATAGCAGGGTACACCCCGACAGTCCGATCCGTCTTCATAGGTTGCACCGGATACCTGATGAATATCATGAACCGGGCATCGCCCCGCAGGAAGCGCCCACTGCCGGAGAACGATAATTCCGGTGGACACGGGTGACGCCTCCTTGCGTGTATTGGAAACACCAGGGGAACGGGAAAATACCTATAGTGCTTGGCGCCGCAGTCTGTATCATGCGAAGAGTACTGGTAGCCGGTCTCTGTAGTATCCTCTGTATCGTTGTCGTAAGCTGTGGATGCCTGTCGGGACCCGGCACTGCCGAACCCCCCGTTCAGGAAGAAGACCCAACAGAACTGCTTTCGCACCTCACCGCCGCAATGACTGCGGATTTCTCCGCGATTGACGGAGTCATGGCAACGACGGCAGAGACCCTCTCGGATGCCGATCTCTCGGGAAGCATGGCGCAGACGGCACTCGCCGGGGCATATGACCTCCTTCCGGCAGCCATCTCAATTTCCACCATCGGTGATGACGGGACGTGGCTCCTGCGGGTGCCGGAGAACCCCGCCGGGGCAGCCGGAACGGGCACCGACCTCTCCACGCAGGAATGGTATGCGAAGGCCTCGGCCGGCAGCGTGCCCCTGATGACCGATCTCTTCCCCCTGGCGGAAGGGGGATACGGCGTCGCCGTCATCCACCCGGTCACCGGGACGAACACAACGTCCGGATACCTTTCGATGGCCCTCGACCCCGCGACGCTGGTAGGGTCCCGCGCCCATGCGATTGAAAACAATACGTCGTACACGGTGATGGTCCTGCAGGAGGACGGGATAATCCTCTATGATGCGGACCCCGCAGAGATCGGCAGCAGCACCTATGACAACCCCTACTACGCTGCTTTTCCCTCGCTCATGGCGACGATGGAAGCCGTTGCCGAAAACCCCGCAGGTACCGGCTCCTATACCTTCTACGCGACGGGGACCACCGTGCCGGTCACCAAACATCTGGTGGAACACGGTCGATATGCACGGTACGGCGTGGCGGGTTGCCATAATCCATGAGCGCACATAAGAGTCGCGCAGAGCCATCAAAACAGCCGGACCCCCCACCTTTTTGCCCCTGATGCAACCGGTCTTCCCCCGATTCCTGTACAGCGCCCCCACCACAAGTAATATTAATGATTGCCCAAATCCGCCAAACAGGTGGTTGCGGAAAGTATGCCGCGTTTTTTGCATTACAGGAATTATTCTTGACCAGTTCGGCACGACAGGATATTTCCCAAAATCCGGATATACCTCACTTATATATACTTTGGTTCCATTAATGCGTACTATGGGAAGATTATCCTGGCGTGCCGGGGGGGCACTTCTTCTCTTCCTGTGTATAGTTGTTGCCGGAACGGCAGCACTCACAGATCAAGAGATCGAAAGATCCCCATCCCCAGGCACCCTACAAATTACCGCCGGAGACGGCGGAGGGACGATCGACGTTACCATCAACAACGGGTCGGTGACCGTCGACAAAGTCACCTTTGAGTACCTGAACGCAAGCAGTGACCCGACCGGGACGCTGAGCGTGACGAGTGATACGGAAAAACATTATCAGGCAGTATTTTCTTCGGAAAAGGCAGGCAATGCAACGATTGGAATCACTGTCGATTCTCACGATAATCATTCGTCTATGAGGACGAGCATCGATTATCCTGTGCGGGTAATACCATCCGACCCGTATGCATATATGAACCTCACCTATAATCAGACCGTTCCCGTGGGCGAGACTACCCCTATCACCGTCCGTATGGTAGACAAATTCGGGAATGTAATAAACGGTGAAACGGGGGCAACTATTGATTTTGTGTTCTTGGATACGAACCTCACGCAACCATTCGATGAGTATGGCAACTGCACGGTCACCCTGAAGGCACCTACAACAGCAAGTACAATACTCATCGGTATTTATCCCGGGTATGGAAAATATCTTGACAGAATCATCAGCATAGATGTGGTCAGCTTACGAATACCCAATTCAATCGATTCAGATATCAAGGTCGTGGCACCGGATGGTTCGACCATTGTTTCAAACATATGCATGGCCGATGGAATAAGCTTCTTTGATGTCGGGTATGTGGTATCAGACGAGTTTGGCAACCCAATAGCAAATTACCCCGTGTACTTCACCACCACCATGGGCGGGACCCAGACCCTCATCACGGGTATGGATGGTAAGGCTCATGCAAAGGTGGGGCCACAGAAGACATTAGGGTCAGTGACCGTGACCGGCAAGGCAGGAACCTACACGAAGACAGACTTGTTGACCTTTGCCGGCGGTTCAGCGCAGGGATACGGCCTCTCGGTCAACCCATCGGATATCCCCAGTTATGAAGTAGACCCTACCGTGCGAGCTGCCATTCAGGCGCGGGTCTTCAATGCGATGGGGACCGGAGTCGAAAATGAAACGATCGACTTTGCCATAATGGTCGACAACATTACCAATAACACGCCAATGATCAACGGACCGGAACTGTCATATTCGTCTGCAAAAACTGACGAGAATGGATATGCAACCGTCTACCTCCAGCCAGGTGAGTTTCCCGGTTTCGGTAGTCCTGATTTCTATCATTCAGCAATCGGAAGTTGTCAAGTTAAGGCAACCTGGAATGGTTCTCCTAAGACCTCACCAGTGATAACCTGGCGAAACTATCCCTACCTCCGGGTTGAGACGAATGTATCTAAAAGTGTGGTCGCACCCGGTGAAACCATCGACGTGACGATTCGCCTGATCGGTGACGGCAACGAGTTCCAGAACCCCGGAAATATCTCGTTGGTCCTTTGCCTTGACCGCGGTGAGGATATGCTTCTGGACGAGATGGAAGGTGTTCAGCGAGACCGCATGCTTGCGGCAAGAGAGGCCGCAATGCACCTCGTGGAAGGCGGTGATGAGCTTGAACCCACATCTACCAACGTAGCGCTTGTGACCTACGGGGATCCGACAACAAATACAGACATTTACCCTAAAGAAATAGCGGACTATCTTACCATCCCTGCTAATTCAGGAGCTACCTTCTGGAAAAAAGTTGGAACTCCCGGCGATGATGATAAAGCATATATATTAGAGCATTACCCAGGAAACGGGAATATTTCATACCCATTCTATTCGAAAGTGGATAGAGAATTCGACACCGCAAATAATGACTGGGAATATCTCCGGACCGCTCTCAATAAAACTGTTCCTGTCAAAGGAGTAAAGGATCTGCAGGTAAGCGCACCCATCAGGGACGGCCTGAAAACCTCCATTGATTACCTGAAAAATAGCAACCCAGGAGATACGAGAGCAATCGTGCTTCTGATGCAGAACAGCTATCGGTACTTCGGTGATCCACTAGCAAGGCCCGGAGGTGACACGTTGACATATAACGAATCGATCGATGTTAAACTTGAAAAAAATACACGTGATTATTTCCCTTACAATCTTACAAACGAGAGTATGGCGGCATATGCAGCAGAAAATAACATTGTAATCTATGCCATTTACTACTCCACCGGGAATGCACAGGGTGAGTTAGAGACGGCCCAAATACTCACCCAGAGCACAGGAGGGCAGTTATTTGTTGCTTCGAGCTATTCAGAACTTGTTGATGCCTTTGAACAAACCAAGGCTGATATTCAGCGTAAAGCAGGTATCGATACAAGCGTCCACCTCAGTTTCGCCGAGGTTCCTGAGAACTTCACCTACACGTCAACCCAGCTGCTCAACTACGAATCGCCGACATACATTGATTTCTACAACTGGAGTGTCAGCCCCTATATTGTGGACAACCACCTCCCCGGCTACTATAAAGATGATATTAACCAGACAGATATGTGGCTCGGCACCACCCCCGGGACCAGCCCAGGGACCCTTGAGTTTGATGTCGGTAACATATCGGTAAAACAGACCTGGATGACCAAATTCTCCTTCACCATCAACAATTCTATCAGCGAACCGCTCAACTTCACCCTCTTCGGCGGCGATTCTAACATCACGTTCGAAAACGAAGATGGTTCCACCCTGACGCAGTTCCTGCCCCCCATTATGGTGACGGTCATCCCAGATCTTGCTCCCCAGGCCCTCTTCGATGCAACGGTTGATGTCTCTATGCTTCCACCTACCCATGATGAGCCATTTACCAAATTCTCATGGCAAATCAATTACACCGGCCAATTCCCAATGGAGCAACACTTCTATATCCGGAAAATGGATGGTGACGATACCTCCTGGAAAAAGATCGGGTCGATGCCCCTCCCCAAGAATGCAACCTATTATGAGTTGTCATTATTCACCGATGACATGGAAACAGGACTCTATGAGGCAAAGACAAGAGTATCCACAGCCGATGCCGGGTATGCTGAAGATACAAAACCATTTGGGGTTGGCATCTTCGGAGTGGATTACTACATCCGGTTGAGCTGAGACCTACATCCTCTTTCTTTTTACCAGATCCAGGAACACCATCATTGCTAATGGCATGCTCAACCCTCAGAAATTTGCTAACAGGCGAACGATACAAACTGATAATCTCCTTCGTTTGCATCAATAAGTTATCAGTTATCTGCTCGTTGAAAATTGCGTGAACGCAATCATTCTCTTACGTGGCTTACTCACTGTGACGAATTGCTTGTTGCCGGACAGGTGTATGTGACATTGTCAATATCGCTCCACCCACCTCCGAAAAATTCCCCCTCGTGCCTATCCTTATGTATAAGCGCCACATCAATGACTCCTATGAAATTCATCCTCCCCCTCCTACTTCTCCTGCTCTGCTGCGGCATCGCAGCACCGCCTGCGGCGGGCATGGTCATCACGTCAGGAGACTACGTCGTCATCAACACCACCACCGATGACGACATCCTCTCCGGGGCCGGCACCCTGATCATCGACGCCCCGGTAAAAAGCGTCACCTGGGCGGGGACGACCCTTACCGTCAATGCCCCCGTGGAGACGAACGTTATGGCGGCGGGAGATACCGTCACCCTCAATGCCCCCGTCGGGGCGGACATCATGGTCGCCTCCGGCACCCTCACCACACAGGGTGACATCGGCGGCAAGGCGATGGTCATCGCTGATACGGCGGTGTTGGGCGGCAATGCCACGAATATGATGGTGACCGCCACCGCGGTAACCCTCGGGCCCGCAGGCGTCATAAGCCATGACATGATGGTCTCGGCACGGTCCTACGATGAACAGGGCACGGTCTTGGGAAACACCTCCTTTGACCGGCAGGACCCGTTCGACGTCGCGGTCTTCGCCGCCCTGCTCGGGTTCGTCCTCCTCATCATCAGGATCCTCTTTCTCATCGGCCTCTTCCTGCTGGGCCTCGTCCTGATCGCAACTGCCGGTGATCACGTCCGGGCGGCGGCGGTGCCGATGGCCACGCCGGGAGGGGCGCTGCTCTCCTTCGTGGCGGGCCTTGCGGGCGTCCTCGTGGCGGGCATGCTCCTCTTCCTCCTCGGCCTGACCGTTGTGGGGATACCTCTTGCCATCGCCCTCTCCTGCCTCTTCCTCATTGCCCTCCTCGCGGCCGTTCCGGTCGCCGCCTGGTGCACCGGGAGGTGGGTGATGACCCGCGCAGGAACAGAAGTCAGCGGGGACAGCACAGGCCCGATGTATCTCCCCTTCACCGTCGGGTACGTCATCCTCGCCCTCCTCTTCCTCATCCCCTGGGGCATCGGCTTTGCCATCCAGGCAGTCACCGTCTTCACCGGCCTCGGCGCCATCCTCCAGATGGTCTACAGCGAATACAACCGGCGCAGGGATGCCAACAAGACCGGACAAGAAGGAGGGGGAACCATCGGAACACAACCGGCCACGGATCCCGAACTTCGACGTGAGATAGAGGGCGCCGCAGAAGAGGAGTGAAGGGGGGCGCACCCTTCGCCGGAGGAAAGGGCGTATACCCCACCCACCTCCCGTAAAAGCCCCTTTTGCTCCAACCATCCAAATATTCCTTTTTTCCGGTCATGTTAATGGCAGACCAGAGCCTTTGGACGCCCCATCAAAGGGGCAGTCGCAACAACCCCCTCCCCCGTGAGGGAGGGGACAGGGGGAGGGGGGCAATCAGGGAGCGGAAACCTTCCCACCATCTCAACCAATCAGGATTATCAAAAAAAAGGCCCGAATAGGCCGGTTAAGGAGGAGGCCCCCAACCCTCTTCACCCTCACGGTCCGCTCACCGCAGGCTCTTTCACCGCATGGTGATCCGCATACCGGCAGGTGACCGAGAGCACCGCGGGCATCACGAGGATGGCACCAATAAGTGAGAAGCCGACGGTCAAGACCGTCACCAGCCCGAAGTTGGACAGGATGGGAAACTCCGAGAGCATCAAAGCAGAGAACCCAAAGACGGTGGTCAGCCCTGAGATGGTGATCGCCGTACCGATCCTCTGGATGGCGGTCTGAATGGCTTCCGTGCATCCGCACCCGCGTTCCCGCTCCTCGTCGAACCGCTCCATGATGAGGATCGTATACTCGGATGCGATACCGATGGACATCGCCCCCAGAGTTGCCGTCAGGATGTTGTACTGGAGGTCGATGACATACATGATGACCGTATTCCACCCGATGATCATGATGATGGGGATCATCGGCGTAATGGCGGCGGCCCGCCGGTAGACAAGGATCAAAAATGCCGTAATCAGCACGAACCCGAGGACATTCATCCCTGTCTTCGCCGCGGTGATATCGGTCATCATATCGGTGAACATCACAATGCTGCCGGTAAAGACCGCAGAAACACCTGCCGGAGGTTCCATCCATGCGAGGTCGCTTGTGAGCTTTGATACGACACCCTCGGCCTCGGACATACCGATATCAGTCATCGAGAACTGTATCACCGCCTCGGTCCCGCCGTTCAGGTAACTGTTCCGGGTATCCTCGGGGAGGAGGGCGAGCGCCTCCTGAATTGCTATCTTGCTCTTTGGAAGCGTCCCGCCGTTTGCAGCGGTAAGGAGTGTTGCAATACTGGTTGCCCCCGTAATCTCGTCATTTTGCGCTGTCGCATAGTCGCCGAATCCCGCCATCCACTGCAGGACATCGGGAGCAAGGACATCGTTCGAACGGACGATGAGAGGAAGGCTGCTGGTCGAACCGATCACATCCCCGAGCTTGGACATGCTCACTAAGGCAGGCATATCCGGCGGCACCATATCCGCCTCATCGGTGCTGATGATCACCTCGCTGTCGAGCGGGATCCCGAGGACCGCCACACACCCGAGGAGGAGCAGGATGGGGACCGGGTTTCGTGCAATCTTCCCGGCAACACTGCCGAGCGCCATATCATACCGCTCCATCATGCCGGGACCTGATTTCTTCCCCTTCGACCGCACCTCCCTTGACTCGAGGGGCCGGTACTGCACCAGCGTTCCGAAGGTCGGGATGAGCACGAGAGCGGAGAGGTAGCAGCACGATACCCCGATGATACAGATGACGCCGAAGTCAACGACCATGGGGAACGGTGCCGTAATGAGCGCAACGAATCCGAGACACGTGGCGCCGAGCGCAATGACCACGGCAGGGCCCGACTGGGTGATCGTCGTCGTGACCGCGTCGGCTATCGAGCCCTTTCTGACCTCCTCGTCAAACCTCGTCTGGAACTGGATCGCATAGTCGATGCCGATACCGATCATCACCGGGAAGGCCGCCATCACCACCATGGAAAGGGGCGTGCCGCTCCACCCCATCACCCCGAAACTGAGAATTACGCCCATCACGACGATGCCGACCGGAAGGAAGCGGTACCGCACGTTGCCGAAGAGAAAACCCATCGCAACGACCATGAGGAGGAGGGCAAGGCCGATGAGCATCCCGGTGGAAGTGCCCATCTCCTGCTCCATCTCATCGGCAAATGCGGCAGACCCTGATACCGTGACGGTCACGCCGGGTGGTGCCGGGGTGATATCGATGATGGCCTTCAGATTCTGCAGGACGGCAGACTGTACGTCCATCGAGACCGCAGGTTCCAGCCCCACCATCATCAGGGTCATCATGCCGCTCTGCCCGCCAGTGGAGAGGAGACTCGGCTGTTCATCGACGATCGCCTGGATCTCCGCGGCACTGCCCGGTATGGTTCCGCCGGTCCTTCCTTTCACCACATCGGCGATGCTGAGAACGGATGTCACATGCTGTTCATTGGAAAAGTCCGCCGTGATCGTCCCGAGATATTCGAGCACCTGTGGATCGTAGAGGTTCTCCCCCTCGATCATCAGGAAGATCATGTCGCTCCCGTAGGTATTCTCATACTGGTAGACGAGCGACCCTTCGGGTGTCGTGATGTCGATATAGGTCTCAGTGCCGGTCGCCATCTCCACCATGCTGGCCCCAAACAGGGCAAACACCATGATCACCGCCGCAGTGAGGGCGACACTCTTCGGGTGGTTGTTGATGATGCCGGCGAGGGCGCCAAATATTGATTGCAAAATAATATCTCCTGTATTTCTGAATGATCGCTCCGGGATGTGATTTTTCTTTCAGGCTGCTCTCCTGTCTTTAGGCATCTTCGGCCGCCGCCCGTTCGAAATCCCATGCGGGGCCTGCATCCCTCATGGCTCTCCCTTTCACCGCACCACTAGGACGGCGGAGGAGGGGGAAACTATGTGAAGATATTGTTGCGGTGCCTAAATATTAATACTATTACAACTCCCTGAGTTGCGATCTACTTCCCGCCGACAAATTCTGCCAATCAACCTTATCCGCGGGGATGGTCCGATGCCGCCGCAGACACCCGCCACGGGTGTTCGGCGCGCATCATCCTTACATGTGCAGTACGCAACGGATGCAAAGAGTGCCTGTCAGGCCATGGGGACCATCGGAAACCGAATATTCTTCGGATGGAGGAGTACAACTCTATCTCAGATACCATCATGGAATCCTCCCGCGCAACGCCCGTCGTCCTCTCCAGGAGAAACCTTGCCGCCATTCTCCTGACCACCTGCCTCTCATCGTTTGCCACCCCCTACATCTCATCGGGCGTCCAGATCGCCCTCCCGGTCATCGCGGCGGAATACGGCATCAGTGCAACGCTCATCGGCTGGGTGCCAACCGCCTTTCTCATTCCCTATGCGATCTTCCTCCTTCCCTTCGGCAAGATCGCCGATACGTGGGGGCGGCGCCGGATCTTCCTGGGCGGTACCGCAACGATGGCCGCAGGCATTGCCATAGCAGGGCTTGCCCCGGACTTCTGGTTCATCCTCGCGGGAATGACCGTCGCAGGCTTCGGGAGCGCCATGACCTTTGCCACCTCTGTTCCCCTGCTCACGACGAACTACCCCCTCCGGGAGCGGGGCAAGGTCATCGGCATCAACACCGCAGTGGTCTATATCGGCCTCTCATCGGGACCGTTCATCGGCGGCATCCTGACCGATGCCTTCGGCTGGCGGGCCCTCTACCTCGTGGCCGTCCCGGCGGCCCTCGCAGCCCTTGCGGCAGGCGTCCTCTTTGTGCCCCGCGATACCGGACTCAGGCAGGAACAGGGGCTGCGGTTCGATGCCACAGGAACGGCGGTCTATGCGGCAGGACTGCTCCTCCTCATCCTCGGGGCCTCCCGACTGCCCGCATTCTGGGCGTTTGCGCTGGTGATCGCAGGAACAGCAGGCATTGCAGGGTTTCTCATATGGGAGGGAAGGGCCGTCAATCCCATATTCCCCGTCCGGACCTTTGTCGGCAACCGGCCCTTCACCTACTCGAATATCGCCGCACTGATCAACTACTCCTCAACGTATGCCATCACCTTCCTTCTCTCGATGTACCTCTACTACATCCAGGGATTCTCACCCGCGGCCGCCGGCACCGTCCTCGTCGCCCAGCCGGTGATGATGGCGGTAATGACCCCCATCGCCGGCCGCCTCTCGGACCGGATCGAGCCCCGCCTTCTTGCGACCACAGGGATGGCCATCGTCGCCGCCGGGCTCTTTGCGCTTGCCTTCATCGGATGGGACACCCCGGTGGCAGCGATTGCCGGCATTCTTCTCTTCCTCGGGTTCGGCTACGGGGCCTTCTCCTCGCCAAACATGAACTCGATCATGAGTTCGGTGGCAGACTCGCGGGCGGGCATTGCCTCCGCGACCGCCGGGACGATGCGGGTGCTGGGGCAGATCGCCTCCATGGCGATTGCGATGACCGCCTTCTCCGTCCTCATCGGGACGGTCGTCATATCGCCGGAGGTGGCAGACGAGCTGTTGCGGGCGATCTCCGCCTCCTTCGTCGTCTTCGGCTGCCTCTGCACCGCGGGCATCTGGTTCTCCTACGCCCGGGGAGACCTGCGGGCAAAGGGCTGAGCCGAAGGGAGCCCGCTCCCGTCAGCGATTCTCCGGTATTTTTCGGATTATCCCGCTTTTCATGGTTTCAAAACTCAGGTTGTTTGCTTTTTTTTATGTCCGGGGAGATCCGGGGGGCAGCCGCAGCCGCCATGGTCTCCCCACTCCCTCCCGGGAGGGAGATTCCCGTGGAAAGAGTTATAAATAATTAACATAGTGTTATGTTTACATAACATAAAGTAAGAAATAACTCACACACGGAGAACCCATGACCGAACGAAATTATACCCTGAAGAACTGGATGGGCGTCGGGCTCATCATCGTGGGAGCAGTCATGCTCCTGTTTGCGCCAGCCTCCTCGCTGATGGGAAGCATCGTCATTAATGCGGGTGCGGTTATCATCTTCCTCGTCTTTGTCCAGCGCAGGTGGCGCAGGGAACCGGACATCCAGGACGAGCGGACAAAAAAGATCGGTGCACACGGCCTCTCATGGTCGTGGATGTTTACCCTGATGCTGATGGCAATTCTCTACCTCCTGATCGCCGGACAGGTCATCGACCCCGACCCCGGCCTTCTCCTCGTCGGACTGATGCTCTTCACCGGGGTCAGCGGCCGCCTCTTTCAGGTCTACTTCTACCGGAAGGGAGACATCGGGTACTAACCCCGGTTTTGCGGAGCGCACCGATATGCAGACGAGAATGAAGGAGTTTCGCGCCCGGCACGGTATCACGCAGGCCGATCTTGCGGACCGGGTCGGCGTCCGGCGCGAGACGATCGTCCACCTGGAGAAGGGGGCCTATACCCCCTCGCTGCGCCTGGCGTGGCAGGTAGCACGGGAGCTCGGGACGACGGTGGATGAGCTCTTCAGCTTTGATGATGAAGACACGCGAACAACAGCAACGAAATAATAGAAGAGTGGAGATCAGCTGACAGGTACTTACCCTCTTCCGGGAGTGGGGTGCGTCTGCCCTGCTCCTCTCATAGCATCTTTTTTGCCTGAATTTTTACGGAGGCAACGGCGCCCGCGACCGCGGCAACCTCCTCTGCTGTAAAGGCAGGCCCTTCGGCGAGCTTCTCATCCGGCACGCAGCATGCGGCCTCTTCCAGCGGATAGGGCCGGGACTCCAACATCTCGATCGCCATAAAACCCGCCTTCTCAAGGAGACGGACATACTCTTCCTGTGAGACGGCCCCTGCGATGCAGCCGGCGTACATCACCGCCGATTGGCTCACCTTCTCCGGAAGAATCCCGGTGATGACAATATCCGAGATCATCAGAGTCCCGCCCTGCCGCAGGACACGGTATGCCTCCCTGAAGACCTGTTCCTTGTCGGGGGAGAGGTTGATGACGCAGTTGGAGATGACGAGGTCAATTGATTCGTCCTCAACCGGCAGGTGTTCGATCTCCCCGAGCCTGAACTCGACCTGGGAGAGGGCCGCGGTCTCGGCATGCTCCCGCGCCCGCCTCACCATCTCATAGGTCATGTCCACGCCGATCACATGCCCCTTCGGTCCCACGCGGTAGGCGGCAAGAAAACAGTCGAACCCCGCACCCGACCCGAGGTCGAGCACCGTCTCCCCTCCTTTCAGGGAGGCAAGCGCGAGCGGGTTTCCGCACCCGAGACCGAGATGAGCGCCTTCCGGCACTTTTTCGAGGTCCTCCTCACTGTACCCGTGGGCTTCTGCGATAGCATCGAGGTCAGGTCCGCCACAACAGCAGCCGGATTTTCGCTGCGCAACAGCGGCATAGCTAGTCCGCACCATATCCTTTATGCTCCCCGCTTTCCCCGAAAGTCCCGTATCATCTGCTTTTTCTGTCATTTTCCACCTCTTCCCCACATCACGATATCATGAGATTGTCGCATGAGAGGATGAATATTTCCCGATACCGTCGTCACAGTTGACCAGGAACGGGGGCCGACCTCTCCGTTCTGGAGACCGAATACCGCCGGTTCAGGATGGCGTCCCCCTTCGGGACGATACGGCGTATCTGTACGATGAAAACCGCGGCATCAGCGGCAAGTCTCAGAGAGACACCGGGCGGCAGATGGCCCGGGCTTCCGGAGCTTCACCGGCACTTCTTCGGCAGGGGCATTCCCGGCCACCACTCCGCTCCTGCCGATGCACGGGCATGCGCACCGTGGTATCGGAAACTCCTCCGCCGGGGCGAGCGGATGGTTCCGCCGTGATGAGAGAGCATAAGAAGGTACATTGTAGAGGACGGAAAGAATCTGCTCTTCAGCGATGGATGCCGGCAGAACTTTTGGTTTCTGTCCCCCCTGTCCTGTCCCGTCCCGGCCCCCGGTTTACGTGCAGCCTATCTCTGCACATGCATTTCCGGTTCGTCATGCTCCACCCTTTCCAGCCCTTATTCCCCGCGATCACTTCGACAGAGGCATAATACGAGAGGAGACAATCTTTCAGCAGACGCACTATGCATCCCAAGGACAACGCACCGTCATCCGAAGGGCGGAGTGAACAGTTTCACCCTGCAGGAGAAGCCTTATTCAGAAACGGCAGGCGAATTCCCGATATGGCTACTGCCGGCGCCATCACATCATCATTTCCCCCCCCCTCTCCCCCCGGTTCTCCCTTCATTGCCA
>DSBQ01000015.1 GCA_011045995.1 Methanoculleus sp.
AAGTACCGGCTCTTTGGTTTTTGTAGGCATACATGATTCAAAGAGCCACCGTACCTTTGATCTTGCGGTCGATTTTTAATTCCGGCTTAAAATAGCATTTCTACAGAGCCCAAATTAATTTGATTAATCTATTCTTCCCTTATTTTCTATATGGCCTTTTTAGTAGTTGGTCCATTTCAGCCATTCAATATGCCCCTCTTTCAAATATGAATTCATCTGTGGAGTATGAAAGATGCCCACAGATTAGGCATCTGAATATTGTTTTATCACGCGTTTGTTGAACAATAACTGTCTCACCCCTTTCGCAATAAGGGCATAGGTATCCCTCAATTTTTCCAAACTTTGTATCTTCTAATAGAATTTTTTGTAATTGTTCCATAAGTCATCACAATATTTTTTATTTTATTATCTTCTCCTCTGCATTCCGAAAGTGAAGTTTATCGAAATGGCAGCCATTCCGGTATGTAAAACCGTTCCCACATTGTATATCTAACCCTTTCATCTGTTCCAGGTGTTTCAAATTCTGATTCTCCTTGGAACCACCAGACCGCATCATTCTCCTTCTCTTTCTTCTTCATCACTTTCTGCAATGCCCGTGAGGGTTGGAAGGTCCTGCACTTCTTGTTCCATGTGATGGCGTTCTAGACCCGTTCTTGTTTGGTCCATGGTGTTTCGGTGAACTTCGACCCCGTTGAGATGAATCCCTTTGCGATATTCTTCATGAGGTAATTACGGATGCAATCTATGTCCTCGTCCGGTGTTCTGACCGTAAAATCCACGCCGTGATTCGTTGACCCTGCGCAGTATTTCTCCGGGTGACATTAGCATCCATTGACTAGAAGATGGTTCCCACCCTGCTTCGCAGGGTCGGCGCGACGCCTCGTCGGGTCGCGCCTGGGCCTCCCCCTTGACTATATCATCTCAGAAAGGCGGGTTTCTTTTCGCCCAAGCATTTCCCGAAAAGCATAAGGTTCCGGAATTAGAGAATCCACAAGCGATTTTTATGAACCCATCCCATGCACCGGACATCCCGACAGTCTACCTTGACCATTCCGCAACGACGCCCACGCACCCGGACGTCGTACGTGCGATGCTCCCGTATTTTACGGAGCACTTCGGCAACCCCTCCTCGCTCTACAGCATCTCCGATGCCGCCAGGGCGGCCATCGCGACGGCGCGGACCCAGGTCGCCGCCGCACTTGGATGCAGCGCGGATGAGATCTTCTTCACCGCCGGCGGCACCGAATCGGACAACTGGGCCATCAGGGGGATGACCTCTGCCCGAAAGAAGGAAGGAAACCACATCGTCACCTCCTCCATCGAACACCATGCGGTGCTGCATACCTGCGGATATCTCGAAACGCAGGGATTTTCCGTCACCCATCTCCCGGTCGACCGGTACGGGCTGGTCGACCCGGCACAGGTCGAAGCCGCCATCACCCCCGAAACGACCCTCATCTCCGTCATGATGGCCAACAACGAGGTGGGAACCATTCAGCCGGTACAGGAGATCGGGGCAGTTGCCCGTGACCATGGCATCTGCTTCCACACCGATGCCGTCCAGGCAGTCGGCCACATGGCCATCGATGTGGATGCGATGAAGATCGATCTCCTCTCCCTTTCCGGGCACAAGTTCTTCGGGCCCAAAGGCACCGGAGCCCTCTATATCCGCGACGGCATCTTGCCGGACAACCTGATCCACGGCGGCGGCCAGGAGAAGGGGCGCCGGGCGGGGACGGAGAATGTCCCCGGCATCGTCGGGCTCGGCGCAGCAATAGCACGGGTCACCATAGACATCCCCGGCCACCGGGAACGGGTGGGCGCCCTTCGCGACATGCTGGTTCAGGGCATCTCGGGGCGCATCCCCGACAGCCATTATAACGGCCACCCGGACAAAAGGCTTGTAAACAACGCCCACTTCTCATTTCCCGGTCTTGACGGGGAGGCACTACTGCTCATGCTGAACAGGAAGGGCATCTGTGCATCCATCGGCAGCGCCTGCAGTTCAGGATGTGAGGATATGTCCCATGTGCTTCGTGCGATGGGGGTGCCTCCGTCCTACGGACGTTCATCGCTCCGGCTGACCCTCGGGGATGATAATACAAAGGAAGAGATCGAATATGTACTGGACGTTCTCCCCCCGCTGATCGCACGGCTGAGGGAAATGGCAGCGTTCTGACGTAAGGAGCAGGATCAGATGTACAATGAAACAGTGATGGACCATTTTGAGCACCCCCGCAATATCGGGGAGATGGAAGACCCGACCGTGGTCGTCGAAGTCGGGAGCGGAGAATGCGGTGACCGCACGAAACTCTTCCTGAAAATAGAGGACGATGTTATCGTGGACGTCTCATTCAAGACCCTCGGCTGCGCCGCGGCGATTGCATCGAGCAGCATGGCGACCGAGATGATCAAGGAAAAGACCCTCAAAGAGGCATGGGACCTCACGAACAGGGATGTGGTGGAGGCGCTGGGCGGCCTGCCGGAACAAAAGATCCACTGTTCCGTGCTTGCCGAAGACGCCATCCGCGAGGCGATCAATATCTACCGGAAAGGCCAGGGATTCGAACCCTGGTAACCGTCCCGCACCAACCTTACCATTCCATCGATTCACCGGGAGAGAGGACCTGCACCGTGATATCGGTCGTCCGCTCCACGGCTTTTTTGAACGCGACCGCGTCCTGCCGGATTGCCGGAAACGTGTTGTAATGCATCGGTATGACCACCGGGGCTCCCACGAATTCCGCGGCCATCATCGCTTCGGCAGGCCCCATCGTAAACCGCCCGCCGATGGGCAGGCAGGCGATATCCGGGTGATACAGTTCGCCGATGAGCTTCATATCCGAGAAGAGCGCGGTATCTCCTGCATGGTAGACGGAAATGCCGTCCATCGCAATCACAAACCCTGCGGCGCCTCCTCCGTAGAAGCCGTGCCCCCCCATCTCCATCCATCCCGAATGAAGGGCAGGGGTCATCGTATAGCGGACACCGTCCACTTCTATGGTCCCGCCGAGATTCATGCATTCGGTCTCAATGCCCAGCGTTGCAAGGTACTTCCCGATTTCATTGATGGCGACGGTCTTTCTGCCAAGCCGGACCGTCTCGCCGACATGATCGGCATGCCCGTGGGTAAGGGCGACCATATCCACATCCGCGGGAACGTTGCCGCCGGGCACAAACGGGTCGATGAGCACTTTTTTCGTTCCTTCCAGAAGAAAGCACGCATGCCCGAGCCACGTGATGTTCATAGGAACAGAAATTGGTCTCCTGATTGAAAAATCAGACGGAAAAAAAGACGGGGAAAGAATTTTTAGGGTATCAGGACAGGTCCGCAAGTTCGGCTTCTGTGACGTCAATGGCCTCTGAAAGTCCGTCGTTTATAAGGCCGCCGGTCATGGACTCGGTAAGATCACGGTCCTCCATCACGTCACGGATCTTCTCAAGGAACGGGTCGAGGGTAGCGTCCCTCTGGGACTCGATCACGTGCCGGTATTCCCTGAGAGTGGAGGGGCTGATGCCGAGCTCTTCGCTGATCTCCTTCATGGTCTTTCCGGAATCGAGGAGCGCCTCCATCCGCTCGGGATCAAAGGGCATCTTGAAGTCAAGGTCACGGAAGAGCTTGAGCCTGACACGGGCACGGGCCACCGTCTTGGATAATTTTTCATCCCCAAGGGCACGGGCAATCTCGGTGTCGTTCTTCCCGTCATAATACGCGCATACCAGCTGGGACAGCTGCCGGGGCGCGAGTTTTGTCTTGAAATATCCCTGGTCCAGTACCTCGCGCATGATGAGGGTAACCTCCCGTTCGATTGCCTCTTTATCCCTGAGCGTACCGTGAATCTTCCTCATAGGCTCCACGATGGTCGTCTTGCTCGTGATGTTGGTAAAGAGATCGAGAAGTTCCTTCTTCCTCTGGTTCATCCGTACCTTCTTTTTGTTTTTACTCTCCCGCATGGGTTGCACCCCGTAATTCTGGTTTATAATGTCTATGATTTGATATAATAGTTTTCTTGTGTGCACGGGATATAATTCGGCCTTTTAAAATATGTTTTATAATTCCGCGTAGAAGTACTATCAACTTCAGGGAATTTTCATGGCCGATATTTACGATAACGTTATTGAACTCGCACGAAGAAGAGGATTTGTCTGGCCCTCATCCGAATGCTACGGATCAGTGGCCGGGTTTATTGATTATGGCCCACTGGGGGCAATGCTCAAACGAAAGATCGAAAACCTCTGGAGAAATTTCTACATAATCCAGGAGGGCTATTATGAGATCGAAGCCCCCACCATCGGCGTCGAATCCATCTACATCGCTTCGGGCCATGTAAAAGGCTTTGCCGACAAGATGTGCCAGTGCCCTCACTGCCGGGAATATCACCGGGCCGACCACGTTGCCGGGGACCACGGCACCCCGGGGGCCGATGCCCTGAGCATCGAAGACCTGCAGCAATGCATAGCACATCTTCCCTGCCCTTCCTGCGGCGAGCCGATGGGGGAAGTGGAGGTATTCCATTTCAACCTGATGTTCACGACCGGGATCGGACCGGGGTCGCAGCGCACGGGGTACCTGCGTCCCGAAACCGCCCAGGGGATATTTACCGATTTCAACCGCCTGTCACGGTTTTACCGGGAAAAACTCCCCTTCGGTGCGGTGCAGATAGGAAAGTCCTACCGAAACGAAATATCCCCACGGCAGGGCATGATCCGCCTGCGGGAATTTACGCAGGCCGAAGCCGAGATATTCATCCACCCGGACCACAAGGACCACCCTGCCTTCTCGCGGTATGCCGACTATGTCATCCCCCTCTGGGGACAGACGCAGCAGATGGCGGGGGATGCCCCGGTGACGACATCGATGCGGGATGCCGTCGATTCCGGGCTGGTGGCAAACGAATACGTGGCATATTACATTGCCCTCACCCATGAGATCCTGATCGCCGTCGGCATCAGCCCGGACAAACTCCGGTTCCGCCAGCACCTCCCGACGGAATGTGCCCATTACGCACTCGACTGCTGGGATGCGGAGATCTTCTCCGGGCGGTTCGGATGGGTCGAGACGGTCGGCATTGCGGATCGGACGGACTATGACCTGAAGGCCCATGCCGCAGAGAGCGGCGATGCATTCACCGTCTTTATCCCCTTCAGCGAGGTCCGCACGGAAGAACGCCGGCGCATCATCCCCGATATGGGAGCGCTTGGCCCGAAGTACCGGGGAAAGGCAAAGAGTATCGCAGATGCCCTCTCTGCTGCCGAACCCGGCGAAGATGGCGCACGGGTGGTCGTTGACGGCGAGGAATACTTCATCCCCGGCGACCTCTACGAAATCCGGGAAGAGACCGTCGAAGTCCGTGGTGAAGAGATCATGCCGCACGTCATCGAGCCCTCCTACGGCATCGACCGGATGCTGTACTGTGCTCTCGAACATGCGTATGACGAAGAGGAGGTCGAGGGTGAAGTACGAAGAATTCTCCATTTCCCTCCCTCCATCGCACCCGTCCAGGTGGCCGTCTTTCCCCTTGTGAACCGTGACGGCCTCGAGGAGATCGCACGGTTGGTGGCCGGTGAGCTTGCCGCCCGCAACTTCCTCACCCAGTATGACGACAACGGTGCCATCGGGAGAAGATACCGCCGGCAGGATGAGATCGGGACCCCGTTTGCGATAACGGTCGATTACGACACCAAGGAGGACGGCACGGTTACGCTGCGTGACAGGGACAGTATGGAACAGGTACGCATCGCAACCACTGCATTATCCACGACCCTCGAGGGACTTATCAGTGGCCGCACCCGGTTTGCCGATCTGAAGAATGAAGAATGAACTACCTCACCCACCCCCTTATTCTGCCCGAAAGCATTGAAGAACGCGAGTACCAGCTTTCCATTGCCGTAACGGCGCTCGATGCAAACACGATGGTCGTCCTCCCGACGGGACTGGGAAAGACTGCCATCGGGCTCATCGTCGCTGCATCGAGAATACACAATTTCGGCGGAAAACTGCTCATGATGGCCCCGACAAAGCCCCTCGTGGAGCAGCACTTCCGCTT
Source organism: Methanoculleus sp. (assembly GCA_011045995.1). Lineage (GTDB taxonomy): Archaea > Halobacteriota > Methanomicrobia > Methanomicrobiales > Methanomicrobiaceae > Methanovulcanius. The sequence goes on from DSBQ01000015.1 coordinate 6,048, forward strand.
CTTCTCCCGCCATCTGCTGGAGCCCGCATCACCGGCCGACGGCTGTTCAGGTGCCTCCATGTTCACCGGCGAGACCCCGACCGCACAACGGGCAACGATCTGGAGGACCAGCCGCTACATCTTCGCAACGCCCCAGGTGATTAAAAACGATGTCCTTGCCGGGAGATACGGTTTTGCCGACGTCTCCCTTCTTATCATCGACGAGTGCCATCGGGCGGTCGGCAATTATTCGTATGTCTTTCTCGCGGGTGAGTACAACCGCACGGCAACGCATCCCCTCGTGCTCGCGATGACCGCATCACCGGGCAGCAGTGAAGAGAAAATTCACGAGATCTGCATGAATATGGGGATTGCCGCCGTGGAGAGCCGGACAGAAACCGACCCTGATGTGAAACCCTATATCCACGAACGTGACCTGACCTACGTCCCGGTCGACCTTCCGCCGGAACTGGCATTTGCCGTCCGCTCACTCGAGGCCATGATCGCATCACGCCTCAGGACGCTCGCCGGACTGGGGTTTCGGGTACCCGCCCCCGACAAACTGACGATGAAGGGCATCCAGGCAGTCCAGGCACAGGTACAGTCACGGATTAAGAAGAAAGATCCCTCGGGGTTCACTGCAGCGTCGCTTCTGGCCGAATGCATGAAACTGCGCCACGCAACGGCGCTCGCCGAAGGGCAGGGAAGTGAAGCCCTGAAGGGATACCTGCACAAGCTCGGCCGTGACGGGGAGGACCCGTCCGCATCAAAGGCCAGCAAACGCCTCGCGGGCGACAGCGTCTTTCTCGAACTACGTGCCATCGCACAGACGTGGGAGACCGAACTTCACCCGAAACGCGGGATGGTGCTCGAACTCGTACAGCGGCAGCTCGAGCTCTATCCCGAAAGCCGGACGATTGTATTTGCCACCTACCGCGACACGGTGCAGATCCTCGTCGACCACATGAAAGAGCACGGCATTGACTGCGAGAGATTCGTCGGCCAGGCGTCGAAGGATGCCGAACGGGGCCTTTCGCAGAAAGAACAGCTCAAAACAATGGAGAAGTTCAGAAACGGGGAGTTCCGGGTGCTGGTGGCAACATCCGTCGGGGAAGAGGGCCTGGATGTCCCGTCGACCGACCTCGTCATCTTCTATGAAACCGTTCCCTCCGAGATCCGCAGCATCCAGCGCAAGGGCCGAACCGGCCGCCATGGCGCCGGGACCATCATCGTGCTGGTCACGAAAGGGACCAGCGACGAAGCCTACCGGTGGGTAAGCCAGTCCAAAGAGAAGTCCATGCACAAGGAGATCGCAACGCTTCGTCAGGGTCCGAAAGGCCTTGGTGCCACGACCGCTGAACCCGCCCTCCGGGAGGCGCCCGTATCCGATCAGGGGCAGATGAGCATCGACACCTTCCTCAGCACCCGCCCGTCCGTGATCGCCGACGACCGGGAGACATCGTCGCGGGTCGTGGAATGTCTCCACCAAAAAGGCGTCCCGATTGCCGTGAAGCGCCTTGAAGACGGGGACTATGCCATCGGGGATACGATACTGGTCGAACGAAAGACGACCAGGGATTTTGCCGACAGCCTTGTCGACCGGGATCTTCTGGGGCAGCTCCGGCGGCTGTCCGCACGGGTGAGCCGGCCCATCCTCATCATCGAGGGAGAGGATCTCTTCAGCCAGCGAAATATCGCGCCCAATGCAATCCGCGGTGCCCTTGCCACGATCGGCATTGACATGGGAATAACGGTGCTCTACACGTCCACCCCGGAGGAGACGGCGGAGATGCTCTACATCATTGCGCGCCGGCTGGAGACGGCCGGCACCCCCCCGAGCCTGCATGCAAACAAACCCTACCATTCGGATGCCGAACAGCTGGAATACATCCTCTCGTCATTTCCGGGAATCGGCGCGCGGCATGCCCGCCTCCTGCTCAGGCACTTCGGCAGCCTCAGGGGCGTCCTCTCCGCAGATGCGCAGGCACTCATGCAGGTCGAAGGAATCGGGAATAAAACCGCCGAGACGATCGTTGCACTCATGCGGCGGGACTACAAAAAATAAGGGTTTTAGAGATCGCGCAGGGCCTGCACCCCCTTTCGTATCCCCTTCATGAGCAGATAACAGTCCTCGGCCCGTGATTCGGTGGGTACACGGCGGCACAGGGCAACAATCGCCTTTTCAATCTCTTCTGCCACCTCTTCGCTGCAGGGGCCTGCATGGAGCCGTTCCGGCTGTTTCGGCTGTTCGGGCTCGTTTTCGGTGGTCCGGGACGGCGATTCCCCCTCGCTTTCAGGCGTCGTGGTCCCCGGGGCCCCGAGCTCCCTGCACACCACGCAGCAGACACCGTCCTTCGTCTCAAACAGCGGTGCTCCACAGTCTTTACAGGTCTTTGAAAGCATTTTCCCCCCGTTCAGGAGGTATTCGGCCATTATCGTATCTTCGGTCTTCATAGGAACCATCCGGTTGGTTAAGTATCTTATATATGCTGGGACCAAAAATGTATACTGCGAAGGTGGTACAATGGCTGACCCGGAAATTACCATAAATAACTGCATAATGATGCTCCAGCACATGATCGAAGACGGAACAATTCCCCGAAATATCCGCCGAGTCGCTGATGAAACACGCAAAGTTCTCCAGGATCAATCCCAGGGCCTGGGCCTGCGTGCCGCAACGGCAATCTCAATTATCGACGAGATCAGCAATGACCCGAATATGCCGGTTCATGCAAGGACACGCATCTGGGAACTGGTGTCACAGCTGGAAACCGTCCCGCTTGACTGATTGATTTGATTCGTCAGAATCTCTTTTCATCGTTCATTTCAGACCACGGTGCATAGCACGAAGCGTGTCCTTCCGGAACGTATATCCAGTTCAATGAGCACGACCTGCTGCCATGTACCGCTGAACAATGTTCCTTCCTGCACAGGAATCGTGACCGAGGGGCCGAGCAGTGCCGCCCGGACATGGGAACGCCCGTTCCCGTCCCCCCAGGCGCGGTCATGCTCGTACACGGCATCCTTCGGGGCGATCACATCCAGTGCGCGCCTCAGGTCCGCGAGGACGCCCGGTTCGAACTCTATCGTCGTTATGGCCGCAGTCGAACCTTTCACGAAGACCGACACCTGCCCGTCCCAAACACCGCTCCTTGCGACGACATCCCGGACCGCAGGACTCAGGTCGATGATGTCCCCCTCCCCGTGGGTCTCAAAAATCAGCTCTTCACGAAACATATCCCTTCACTTCTTTCCGGCAGACTGCCGTTCATCATCGCGACCTGTTCTCCCGCAAAAACCATAATAATGCCCCCCACGTCTGCAGGACCGTCAACGTTCATGACATCAGCCTTTAAAAAAAGACAGCTTTAGAAAAAAAGGGAGCAGGGGCGGGGCCCCGGAGGTCTCGCGATTAATAAAGGGAAGCCAACGTAAAAAGGTGAGGAGCGGAAGGGACGTCTCCCGCCATCCCTCTCTATTCGTCCTCTTCTTCCATTATGTCCGGGGCATCCGGGGCATCCGCGTCTTCCGGCTCTTCCCTCACATCTCCGGTGCCGGGTTCGTCGGGGCTGTCATCCATACCCGCTTCCAGTATCGCGAATCCGACGATCCGGTCCCCGTCATCAAGCTTCATGATGCGGACGCCGCGGGTTCCCCGCTTCTGAATGGAGATCTCGGATACGGCCGTGCGCATCACGATCCCGGAGGAGCTCATCAGGATGATCTCCGCATCGGAGGGGACCGCCTTGGAGGAGACCACCCCGCCGCCGTCGATCGTGGTCTGGATGTTTCGAACGCCCATCGTGCTTCGGCCGTGCCCCCTGAACTCATCGAATTCGGTGCGTTTCCCATAGCCGTTTTCAGTAATCGTGAGCAGCCAGTCCTTTTCAACGAGAGCAGTGTTTCTCAGCTCATCGCCGAACCGCAGTTTCATTCCCTTTACCCCGAGGGCATTGCGTCCCGAAGCGCGGATAAGGTTCTCATTGAACCGGAGGCTCTGTCCATGCCTTGAGGTGAGGATCAGGTCATTGTCGCCCGTTGTCGCCTTGACGTCAATGAGTTCGTCCGTCTCCCTCAGGGTGATCGCATTTATCCCCACATTGCGCGGCCGCGAGAACTTGTCCTGTGATATCCGGATGACCATCCCCTCTTTCGTCGCGAACACGAAGTAGCGGTCATCACGGAACTCGGATACCGGAATGATCGCCGTTACCCGTTCGTCATTGAGGTTGAGCAGGTTGACGATGGCTTTCCCCCGCCCGGTCCGGGCGCTCTCAGGAATGTTGTAGACCTTCAGCCAGTGGACGCGCCCTGCGGAGGTGAAACAGAGGAGATAATCGTGGGTATTGGCAACGAACACCTTCTCCACGATATCATCCTCCTTGGTCGACATACCGATGATCCCCCGCCCGCCCCGGTGCTGGCCCTTGTACGTATCGAGCGGCATGCGCTTGATATAATTGTGCGACGTCAGGGAGACCAGCACCGGTTTGTTCTCGATGAGATCCTCGGTGACGATCTCTCCCGGGTCGGCGATGAAGCGCGTCCTCCGGTCATCGCCGTACTTCTCCGAAATCTCCATGGTCTCGCGCCGGATCTCTGCATGAATGTGGTCCTCATCCGAGATGATCAGGTGCAGGCGTTTGATCTCCTCGAGGAGCAGCGTCTTCTCGTCGATGATCTTCTGGTGCTCGAGAGCGGCGAGCCTCCTCAGCTGCATCTTGAGAATCGCATCCGCCTGGATTGCATCGAGATCGAAATTCTCCACCAGCCTCCTCATTGCCTCATCCGTTGTCTGGGACGAACGGATGGTCTTGATCACCGCATCGATATTGTCCAGTGCAACGAGCAGCCCCTGCAGGATATGCAGACGGTCCTCGGCCTTTTTCAGGTCAAACTTCGTCCTGCGGGTAATCACCTCGACCCGGTGACGAAGGAATTCGGTGATGAACTGTTTCAGGCTGAGGAACTTCGGCTGTCCGTCCACAATGGCCAGGTTGATGATCTTATGGGTCTTTTCGAGGGGCGTGTGCTTGTACAGCTGGTTCAGGACCACTTCAGGCACTGCACCGCGCTTCAGTTCGACGACCACCCGGATGCCGTCCTTGTCGGATTCATCCCTGAGATCGGATATGCCGTCGATCTTCTTCTCCCGGACGAGGGCTGCCATCTGCTCGATCATGGATGCCTTGTTGACCTGGTACGGAATTTCGGTGATGATGATCCTCGGTTTCTTCCCGTCATCCTCAATGGTGGCAACGCCGCGGAGCCGGACCCGTCCCCCCCGGCCTTCATGGTAGCCGCGTGAAATACCCTCGCGGCCGAGGATTATTCCTCCGGTCGGATAGTCCGGGCCGGGAATATGGGCCATCAGTTCGCCGACCGTAATATCGGGGTTCTCGATGGTGGCACAGACCGCAGCGCAGACCTCCCGCAGGTTGTGCGGGGGAATGTCGGTCGCCATGCCGACGGCGATACCATTTGAACCGTTCAGCAGAAGATTCGGAACCTTTGCCGGGAGAACGACCGGTTCTTTCAGTGATTCGTCGAAGTTCGGGGTGAAGTCCACCGTGTCTTTGTTGATATCTGCGAGGATATCTTCCGAGAGGGGGTCAAGACGGACCTCGGTATATCGCATCGCTGCCGCAGAATCACCGTCAATGGACCCGAAGTTGCCCTGCCCCTCGATGAGGGTGTGCCGGTAGGAGAACGGCTGCGCCATCTTAACGACGGTGTCATATATTGCCGCATCGCCGTGGGGGTGATACTTACCCATGACGTCACCGACCACCCTTGCACTCTTCCTGAACGGCTTGTCATGGGTATTGCCCATATCCCCCATCGCATAGAGCGTCCTGCGGTGAACAGGTTTGAGGCCGTCGCGGACATCGGGTATGGCACGACCGATGATGACGCTCATCGCATAGGCGAGGTAGGAGGTCTTCATCTCCTCCTCAACAGAGACCGGGATCAGTTTGCCGATGTTTGCATCTTCTTTACGGTTCTCAGACGTCAAGGTTCGTCACCTCCGTGGCATGGCGGCGGATAAATTCCCTGCGGGCGTCGACATTGTCGCCCATGAGCTTCTCAAAGATCTCGTTTGCGTAGGCCGCATCCTCGATCATCACCTGCTTCAATACCCGTCGTTTCGGGTCCATCGTCGTCTCCCAGAGCTGTTCTGCGTTCATTTCACCCAGACCCTTGTAGCGCTGTACGCTGGTGCCCTTCTCGCCGAATTCATCGGCATACGTGCGCATCTCCTCCTCCGTATACGCGTACCGCTCCGTTTTTCCACGGGAAATCCGGTAGAGCGGCGGCTGGGCGATGTAGATGTAACCCTTGTCAATCAGTTCGGGCATATTCCGGTAGAAGAAGGTGAGAAGAAGGGTGCAGATATGCGCTCCATCGACATCGGCATCCGTCATGATGATGATCCGGTGATACCGTGCCCGCCCAACATCGAACTCTTCTCCGATGCCCGAACCGATGGCGGTGATCAGCGCCTGTATCTCCTCGTTCTTCAGTACCTTGTCAAGCCGCGCCTTCTCCACATTGATGATCTTTCCTTTCAGGGGAAGGATGGCCTGGAACAACCGTGAACGGCCCTGTTTTGCAGAACCGCCTGCAGAGTCTCCCTCGACGATATAGATCTCGGATTTGGCCGGGTCCTTCTCCGAACAGTCTGCCAGCTTCCCCGGAAGACCCCCGGAATCAAGCGTTCCTTTCCGCCGTGCAAGTTCCCGTGCTTTTCGTGCCGCCTCGCGTGCCTTTGCCGCGCCGACGGCCTTCTCGACAATTGCCCTGAACACCTTCGGGTGCTCTTCAAAATATTCCGTGAGGGACTGGTATACGAGAGAATCGACAATGCCCTTCACATTGCTGTTCCCGAGCCGCATCTTGGTCTGCCCCTCAAACTGCGGTTCGGCGATTTTGATGCTGATGACCGCATTGAGGCCTTCCCGCACATCATTGCCCTGAAGGGCGAACTTCGGGTCTTTGATCAGATTGTTCTTGCGTGCCGTGGCATTGATCGTCCGCGTGAGGGCAGAGCGGAACCCCTCGAGATGCGTGCCGCCTTCCCTCGTATTGACGGAGTTGACGAACGTGAGCATCGTTTCGGTATATGCCGAGGTATACTGCAGCCCCACCTCGACCTCCACCTTGTTCTCCACATCCTGCGTGTTGAGATAAATGACATCCGGGTGTATCGGATTTTTTTCCCTTGTCAGGTAACTCACGAATTCGCTGATGCCCCCTTCATAGCAGAACGAGTCTTCATCGCCGCTGCGTTCATCTTTCAGGGTGATCAAAATACCGCTGTTCAGAAACGCAAGCTCCCGCATACGGTGCAGGAGGATATCGTAATCGAACAGAACGGACTCAAATATCTTCGGGTCCGGTTTGAAGGTGATGCTCGTCCCGTGCGCCTTTCCTGTCGTATTTGCGCGGGAAGTAAGCGGCTGTATGACAGCGCCGCGCTCAAAATCCATCTTATAGACGACCCCGTCTCGGTATACCTCGACATGAAACGACGAAGAGAGCGCATTGACGACGGAGACGCCCACCCCATGCAGACCGCCGGAGACCTGGTAGGTGTCCTTGTCAAATTTTCCTCCGGCGTGCAGAACGGTCAGGACCACCTCGAGGGCGCTCTTCCCTTTCTGCCCGGCCATGGTATCCACCGGGATGCCCCGGCCGTCATCCTGGATGCGGCACGAACCGTCGGCATTGATCGTAATGTCGATGGTGGAGCAGTGCCCCGCCAAAGCTTCATCGATCGAGTTGTCCACTACCTCGTACACCAGGTGATGAAGTCCCCGGATATCGGTACTTCCGATGTACATTGCAGGGCGCTGGCGGACTGCTTCCAGGCCTTCCAGCACTTTAATATTTTTCCCGGAATAATTGTTTTCCCCCGTCATATCAATCTCTTCCGAAGGACAAGGAATCAATAGAATACACTTCAGTTATCTTCATAATTACCTCTATTTTGCACAAATGCAAAGAAGAAAAAAACTCCCTGGTTCCTACACTATTATTAGGTCATAATTGCATTTGAGGGTTGCTATAAAAGAAAGGGGGTTCTTCAGTCATACCGGCCGATCTGCGGATCGGAAATGCCGAGCTGACGGTCGATGGCCAGAACCAGACGCCGGAGAATCCGCATCACAGCCTCGGCATCCTCAGCGTCCATCTGGCCGTTCTGGTGCCACATGATATTTTTCCGGAGCATGGTCACGAGCTCGTCCACCTCGGTGCCGGCAAACATCTCCGGGACCTCAAGTTCGAGCAGGTGGTCGGACGCCCCCGGCCACGCCTTCTCCGGTGGAAGGGCAAAATGTTTGCAGACGAGCATGATAGTGGTGATAAATCCTCTTCCGAACTGGCTCTCCATACGTGTCATTGTGGCGTACGAGAAGAAAAAAACTATGAAGGAAACAGGGAGGTGGCAAGCCTCCCGTTTCAAGGATGTACCAAGGTATTGATTGCTTACTGGCCGGTGTAGGATGGTGCATGCGCACAACGACTGCAGGTATACGTTCCCGGATACCCCGGTGAGCACGCGACACGGCTAACCCATCAAAAGGGTGGTCGGTCCTCCTGTGGATTGCCAATCATATGTTAATGTAGATCAATATAACTGTTTTGCAATTGCAAAATGTTAATCTATATTATTTGATAATCCGCCACAATTCAGACGTAACTATCGAACGGATGACCCGGAACATCACAGGATGTTTCAGCAGGTGCTTCAGGACGTCGCCGGGCCGGTCGATATCCCCGTACCTGACGATGAGATCCTTCATCTCCGGGGTGTTGAGGGCCCTGCACACCTCATCCACGAGATCGGGGGTAATCATCGGCCGCAGGGTGAAAAACCGCATCCCGAGGTCAAGTTCCCTGCCGAAATCATCCTTCCACCGCTGTTCATAGGACGAGAGGGCGGCATCGCTGAAAACGTCGTTTTCGCAGCACTCAACGGCGGTATCGGCGGCATGATACCCCGACCTGACCCCGGTATAGACCCCTCCCCCCGACGTCGGTTTGGCAAGGCCCGCTGCATCCCCCACGAACAGGGTACGCTGACCGTAGGATCGCGGCATCTGTCCGAGGGGGATCGTGCCGGTCACAAGGTGCATGCATGACCCCCCGAATCGGGCGGAAAACGACGCAAACCGGGCAGATACGTCACTTTGACCGCAGAGACCTACCCGTGCCCGCCCCTCCTCCACCGGGATGGCGTAGCCAAAGAAATCAGGGGACGCATCGGGATAGATCTGCACGTGCCTCCCATCCATCGCATACGGCACCTCCGCCTGAATGCCGGAAAGAAACACGGGCGGGCGCTTCATCCCCAGCAGCCGCGAGAGGGGGCTTCTCGGCCCGTCCGCCGCAATGAGCAGACGGTACCGGACGTCTTCTGTGCCCCGCACCCCTTTGGTACGAAGAACACCATCCCCGACGCCGTACGCATAGGTCTTGAGGCGGATCTCCGCCCCCTCATCAGCAGCCCGCTGTGCCATCTCACGGTCAAGGATCCCCCGGTTGACGACCAGGGCCTTGGTCACCCCTGCATCGAAATCCAGGACCGAACCGGCGGATGAGATCACCGAGGCGCTGCTTACCTCCCGTACTATCGCAGCAGGAGAAACGCCGCATTCCTGAACCGCCGCCCTGCTCAGGAGCCCGGCGCACTGGACGGGATACCCGACGGCGGCGTGCTCCTCCACGAGAAGGGTGTTGAGCCCGTACCCGGCACAGCGGCGTGCGGCAGCGGTGCCTGCGGGCCCCGCACCGACGATCACGACATCATACATCTCTTGTGCATGAATAGGACCCGGAAAAACAAAGAATCTCGCATGCGGGAGGGGCATGCACCGGTCCCGCTCCGGGAACGAACATCAACTATTTTTCCCTGTCCATGCAACATCTGAGTGCAATGTCGCCCGAACCCGATTTTAAATATAAACAATGTCTCATCATCCGCAACGATATCAGGATGACCTGCGGAAAAAAATGTGCACAACTTGCGCACGCGGCCGTAGGCGCCTACGAAAAAACCGATAAAATCACCCGGAAGAAGTGGTTCGACGAGGGGATGAAGAAGGTGACCCTCAAAGCAGGTTCACTCAGGGAGCTCTACGAACTCAAATCGATAGCAGAAGCGGCAGGCATCGCCACCTCCCTCATCACCGACGCGGGCATGACGGAAATTCCCCCCGGCACCGTGACGGCGCTAGGCCTCGGGCCCGCCCCGTCGGAGGACCTCGATAGAATCACGGGAGACCTCTCGCTATTATGAGACCGTCCCCCTACCCACTGGAAATCGAACTGGGAATGGACTATTACGGAACAGAGACCCCGGGAACCGGAGGGAAACTCCGGACACTGCCGGAAGACTTCATGGTCCATGAAATGCCGTCGGCATTCCCGGAGGATGGCAAATACCTGATCTGCCGCCTGACCAAGCGAAAATGGGAACACCAGCGGGCGATAAAAGAGATCGCAAAATCACTCGGCATCAGTCACCGGAGAATATCCTGGGCGGGAACAAAGGACCGAAACGCCGTCACCGACCAGCTCATTGCCATCTATGACATCAGTGAAGAAGACCTCTCCCGCATCCACCTGAAGGACATCCGGCTTGAATACCTGGGAAAGTCATCCCGGCAGCTGGCACTGGGGGATCTCCAGGGGAACGAATTTGCGATAACCATACGGCAGACCGTACCTTCAGGCGACGCCCTGCGTGAATGTGTCAACACGACGACGAACGAGCTGGAATCAGGCGTTCCCAACTACTTCGGCCTCCAGCGATTCGGGGTCCAGCGCCCGGTGACCCACGTGGTCGGCAGACATATCCTCCAGGCGGATTACCCGGGAGCCGTTGAGGCATATGTTTCCCTCGCATACGAAAGCGAATCAGCCGATGCAGCAGCGGCACGGCGGATCTATGCAGAGAGCGGCAGTGCTGCAGACACCCTTCGCGCAATGCCCGTTCCTCTCAGTTTTGAACGGACGCTCCTCCATCATCTCATCGAACGCCCGGACGACTGTCAGGGGGCACTGAAAAAGATCCCCCCGAAACTCCTCTCTATGTTCATTTCCGCCTACCAGTCATGGCTGTTTAACAAGGCCCTGTCCTTCAGGCTTGCCTCCGGCATTTCCCTCCATGAGCCGGTCGCCGGGGACCGGATCATCTTTGCAAACGGCAAGGAGGACATGGTCAGCGCCCGTACGGAGGCCGCCGCGGCAATGCACCTCCGGCGGGGGCGAGCGGCCATCGCCATTCATATGCCCGGTGCCGAAGAGAGCCACACGAGCGGGTATATCGGGGACTACATGGACAGCCTGCTCGACGAAGACCATATCAATCCGGAATCCTTTGCCCGTGCCTCAAGGTTCGTTGAAACCCGGTTCTCCGGGGCGTCCAGGGTAATCTCCCTCGACCCTGAGATCACATGGCAGACACCGGGGGAAAACGAGGTGCTCCTCACCTTCAGCCTCGGTCCGGGGCAGTATGCGACCACCGTATGCCGCGAGTACATGAAGGCAAGGCCGGAAGATATGGTCTAAAAAAGGGACCTCAGGAAGGAGCGAAACTTCCTGCGGCACTGACCGTCTCGAAGAGATTGCCGATCTCATCGACGAGACCGATGCGAAGGGCCTCTTCCCCCCGCAGGGGGCGTGCATCGTCGATGAGCGAACGGTCGATGCCCCGCTCGGCCACGATGTCCTCGATGAACAGTTCCGAACTTTCGTCCACTATTGCCTGCAGATACTCGCGTTCCTCGTCGGTAAGGGTCCGGTACGACGAGGCAATATCCTTCAGATCACCGGATTTCACCACCTCCACCTCAATCCCCTCCTCATCGAGGGCACGGGAATAGTCATAGACCAGCCAAATTGTCCCGATACTGCCGGTCATGGTGTCGGGATTGGCATAAATCCTGTCCGCATGGGCACTGATATGATACGCGGCCGAGGTTGCAATGTCTCCCATCGAGACGAACACGGGTTTTTTCTCCTTTGCATATTCGATATCCGTGATGATCTCCTGGGCCGCCGCCGGGGAACCGCCGGCGCTGTTCACCCGCAGTACAATCGCCCGGACCAGCGGGTCGTCTGCGGCACTGCGGATCTGCCTGCCGACATATTCGCTCCCCACATAGCCTCCCCCATGGCCGTCACCGGCAACGATCGTACCCTCGACACGAATGACCGACGTCCGAATCTCCCCCATGGTGACATACCAGACCCCGGCAATGGCGAAGATAAGGATGGCCACAAGAAAACCCAAAACAAAATACCTGCGGCACGCTTTGCGTTCCTTTCTGCGTTCCTTCCTTAGCTCAATGTTTTGGCATTCCCGTTCAAGCCATCTCATACATCCGACCTGTGATTCAGCACATCGTATTCGGTAACCAGGTTGCTCCCACAGGTATAATGATTCTTCAAAACCAGCCGGAACATCTCGTCTTCGGAGTCGATATGCATCCCGCCGACAAGCGAAGGAGTATCGGCGCCGCCGACGATGAACGGCAGATGAATGAGCCGGACCTCATCAACCAGATTGTTCTTGAGCATATAGTAGTTCAGGGTCGGCCCGCCTTCAACCATCAGTCGTTCGACATCATACTCCGTCCTGAGGATATGCATGAGAAGCGGGTAGTCGACATGGCGCTCTCCTGCAACGACCACGTCCACCCCCTTTTCGGCAATCCTCCTGACGTTCTCCGGAGGCGCCGCTTTGGTAACGGCGATTACCGTCGGGGCATCGCCCTTCAGCACATTTGCATCAGGAGGAAGATCCGCACGGCTGTTCGGGATCACCCGGATGGGATTGTCTCCTTCGACGAGCCGTACGGTAAGCATTGAATTGTCAATTTTGATCGTGGTGCTCCCTACCATTATCGCATCATATTCAGCCCGGGTCCGGTGAAGCAGAATCTCCGTCTTCGGATCCATATATTTCATGAGTATCTTGCTTGATGCCCCACGTTTCAGTGTCAGTTTCCCGTCGACGGTAATCTCCGACATCACCAGAACATGAGGCCTGGATAACGAACCAGACATAAAAACCCTAATGAGATACTATGCGATGCGAGGCTTAAAACCTTATTCGGTCAGGATGCGGGAAACGACAGGGGACGGTGCCGCACCTCCTCCCCCAACCTCCAAAAATCCTTAAAAGATCACCATAAACAACAGTTATACCTTCATCCGGGTACACTATAGCTGAGAATGAATATTACCGCACTCAGGCCGAAATTCATTAAAAAATTAGAACCGGTTGCCCGGTTTTTTGCAAAGACCGGCATCACCCCGAACCAGCTGACCGTCCTCTCACTCCTGTGCGGGATGCTCTGTGCCGTTCTGTATGCCGACCGGCTATTTCTTGTCGGGAGTGCGGTGCTTATGCTGTCGGCCGTTCTGGACCTGGTCGACGGTGGTGTGGCACGCATCAATAAAAAGGAAACAAATTTTGGCGCGGTCTTCGACTGGATTGCCGATAAATACGTCGACACCATCGTCCTCCTGGGAATCGGCGTCTCAGGCATCCCCATCCTCTCGCGTCTGGGCATCATTCCGGTGCAGTGGGCGCCGACAGCTGATTTTGCCATCGTTACCCTGGCCATCATCGGCTCGATGATGAACACCTTCATCAAACCCGTCGTCTATGCGGAGATAGGGTTTGACGGGAGAAAAGACGGAAAGATTTTTGATCCCCTCGAAGGAATCGGCTTCTTCGGACGACCGGAAACGCTGATTGTTCTGATTATCGGGGGCCTTACCGGTCTGATATGGCTCTCGGTACTCGTGGTGGCGGTCTGCACAAATCTCTCGGCTATCCAGAGAATCCTTTACCTTTACCGAACCATCCCCTGATTTCGCGGATGAAGAGGTCGAGAACGTCCGCCATCACATCCCCGAGTTTCGGATTGATGCAGTAGAGAAGCCATGCTATGGCGATGAAGACGAACAGGGCGCCTATCTCCGCAAAAACATTATGCGCCCAGAAGAAACTTTCCGACCCGACATTGCCGTTTGATGCAATCTCCGGGAAATAGGGGAACCACTGCCCGGTGTATGCCATGATAACAAAACTGTTGCGTATGGTATTGAGAATGTAGATGACCGGTGCGACGGCAAAAAACGATAATGCCTTATGCCGGCGGGTCGATGGCACGGCCCACGCCACCCCGAGCATAATCGCAATCCCCTGAATACCCGTGCATGCAAGGATGATCTCGACCCTATAGATATCCGCGAGGAACATATTCCAGTCCACCAGCAGATAGGAATATCCGAGTGCCTGAAAGACCGCTTCAAGCTGGGCGACATTGACGGCGATAAGCCAGCCCCCCAGGGCCGGGATGAAGGCAAAGGGAGCAAAGATCAGGTATGCGATAGCCGCCATCCTGCTCAGGATAAACCCCTGATCATTCTCTTCAAGGAGTTTGGGGATGAGAATGAACAGGAACGGTATCCCGAGAAAAGCGGCTATGGGATACATGAAGTTATTTGAAGCAATATACTCAGGAAATTTCGCAAAGAGAATCATGACGGCGCTGATCCATCCGGCCACCGCGAAATATTTGCGGTGCCCTGTCGGAACAAGGAACGCCAGGAATGCAATGAACGAGATCAGAACGAAGATTTCCTGCATCATAACGAATTGAGCGCGTCAGGTAAAAAGGGTTGTTGAGATGGTACAATTCAGTGATGTGTTCATTGCAGCACAAGAGTATCTTCCATATCTTAATCATACGTCACCGCAAATTTTTAACCGATGATGTTTTGTCCAGAATGCCAGGGAATGCTTGTTCCCGTAGGTGGAAAACTCAAGTGTCGTAGATGTGGTTATGTTGACGAATCCACCGCTGACAAACCAGGCCTCAAAAAAACGATAAAACGCGATGAGAAAGAGATTGTAATCATAGAAGATGCCGATATGATGACCACCCTTCCGACCATATCCGTCAGGTGCCCCGAATGCGGGCATGACATTGCCGAATGGTGGCTCAGGCAGCTTAGATCAGCAGATGAATCCGAAGTCCGGTTCTTTAGATGTGTCAAATGCCGGCACACCTGGCGTGAATACGACTGAAAAATAATCATACTTTTTCTCTCTTCAAAACCCGGCAGGATAACGCCATTTCACCTGCATCCTGCAAAAAAATAGATTAGTTGAACAGTCCCGGTGCCCGTACCCTGAACTGCTGCCAGAGAACACGGCCCATCACGCGGAAGGTGAAGTCCAGTTCCTCAAAGCTCGGGATTGAATGCTGGCGAAGGATCTTGCGACCGCGGTTCATGGAATCGCCGCCGAGGAGCGAACAGATGACACGTTTTTCCGTGCTCTCGGAGAGCTTGAGGATCTGGTTTGCCATCTGTTCAGAGTTGAGAATATTGTTCGGGAACCCGACGACAAAGCACATGTCCCAGAGGTCATCGTGGCTGGCGAGAACTTCGAAGGTCTGTTCGAACCTGCGCTCCGAAGCATCGCCGAGCAGATCGATGGGATTGCCCTTGTTCCAGAAGTCCGGCAAAAACGAGTTCAGCTCATCGATGACGTCCTGCGGCAGGGTTATGAGATCAATACCATACCTCTCGGCATAATCCGACGAAAGAACGGCGAAACCACCGGCATTGGTGACGACGACCGCACGTGTCCCGACCGGGTACCGCTTGGGGTGAGAGAGCATCTCCGCAGCGAGGAAGGCCCCGGTCAGGGTGTGGACGGAGACAACACCGGAGCGGCGGAATGCCTCCATGTAGACATCATAGGAACCCGAAAGAGACCCCGTGTGGGAGGCAGCGGCCAGTGAACCGCGTTCCGAGGACCCCGACTTGATGGCGATGACCGGCTTTGTCTTCGCCACTTCGCTGACGACCTCCATGAATGCCTGCCCGTCATTGATCTCCTCGATGTACATGATGATCGCCGAGGTGTGCGGATCACGCTCGACCCAGCGGAGGTAGTCGAAGAAGTTCAGGTCGGACTGGTTGCCGACGGAAACGACCGCAGAAAATCCGATATCCTCTGCAAGACTCCAGTCAACGACGGTATTGACGATGGCACCGCTCTGCGACAGGAAGGCAATATTGCCGGCCTTGGGGGACTGGTGCACATAGGTGGTATCCAGGCCGCGTGGCGGAACGATGAGCCCCAGGCAGTTGGGACCGACGATTCTTGTGCCGTATTTGGCCGCGATTGCAACGATACGCTCCTCAAGGGCTTTCCCGTTCTCACCCATCTCCTTGAAGCCGGCGGTGATGACGACGACGATGGATACGCCTTTCTGGCCGCATTCCTCGACCACCTTCGGGACATGCATTGCAGGAACCGTGATGACCGCAAGGTCGACAGGGGCATTGATGTCCTTAATGGAGGCAAAGGCCTTCAGGCCCTGGATAGTGTCACGCTTATTGTTGACCGGATAGAGCTGGCCGGGGAAATGGAGAAGATTGTGCATCACGGCATATCCCATCTTCGTCGGCTCATCGGATGCACCAATGACGGCCACCGAGCGTGGATTGAAGTATTCGAGAGGGATATCCGGCCGGGTAACCCTCTCGACCTTCTTCTTCTCATCGGTCATGATGATACGCGAGTCGACGGCACACGCCCCGGTTTCGTATAACCGCAGCGGGTTGATATCGAACTCCTTTACCAGCTCGTTTTCTCCGAAGAAGCGGCAGACATCGAGGATCGCTTTCACAAGGGTCTCCTCGTCCTTCGGTTTTGATCCCCGGTACCCTGAAATGAGAGGATAGGACTTGATCTCGCGTACCATTTGACGGGCGTCCTCTTCGGTGATCGGAAGAATGCGGAGCGTCACATCCTTCAGCAGTTCGACAAGGGTGCCGCCGATACCGAAGGTGATGACCTTGCCGAACGAGGGATCGGTTTTGCCGCCGATGATGAGCTCAAGGCCGGGGTCAGCCTGCTCTTCAATGATGACCCCGTCTATCTTTGCATCCGGATTATATTCCTTCGCACTGCTGACGATCCGGTTGAATGCCGCCTGTGCCCCTTCCTTGGTACCGATACTGGTGACCACACCCCCGGCGTCACTCTTGTGCACAATCTGGGGGGAGACGATCTTCATTACAACCGGAAATCCTATGCCCTCTGCAACATCGCCCGCCTCTTCAGCGCTTTTTACGATCTTGAACTTGGGAACCGGTATATCATATTTCGCAAGAATTTCATATCCTTCTGCTTCACTTAACATCCATTCTTTCATGTGCTTCATCCTCTCATACGAGTGATTGTCAGGGCCCTGAACAGGCCTTTCAACAAATGACGAAATATACTTCGTCACAATAACATGCCAAAATATTGAACTGGCACATACATATATTTTTGTAATTGTTAATCATGTAGAATCCTTTCGTTTTTACCGCAAATCATAACCTATTCAACAACAGATGATCTGTACTGGAGAACACGTATCATGAATAATGCTGAGTCCGGCATCCGCACCGAACAGTCGATCTATCTGCCTCCTCCCGAATACCGGGAGTATGCCCCGTTCAGGGACTATGAAAGTGCCTATCGAAACTTTCTGAAGGATCCTGACGGTTTCTGGAGAGATATCGCTTCGGATCTTCTCTGGTTCAGACAATGGGACAAAGTGAAGGAATGGGAGTATCCCTATGCAAAGTGGTTTGTCAACGCCCGCCTGAATATCACCTACAACTGCCTTGAACGTCATCTCAAAAACAACCGCAGAAACAAGGTGGCCCTCTTCTGGCACGGAGAAGACGGAACGAAGAAGAGCTATACCTATGACCACCTGCACCGTGCGGTGATGCAGTTTGGCAATGCCCTCAAAAATCTCGGCGTGGAGAAAGGCGACGTTGTCTGTATCTATATGCCGACGGTCCCCGAGCAGGTGATTGCCATGCTTGCCTGTGCCCGCATAGGGGCAGTCCATACGGTGGTGTTTGCCGGATA
The DNA here is from genome assembly GCA_011045995.1 of Methanoculleus sp. GTDB lineage: Archaea > Halobacteriota > Methanomicrobia > Methanomicrobiales > Methanomicrobiaceae > Methanovulcanius. Next base: position 23,995 of record DSBQ01000015.1, read on the forward strand.
CGGTGCAAGCGCGCTGAACCAGCGGATTGTCGGCGCAAAGGCAAAGGTCGTCATTACCGCAGATGCATCAATGCGCCGCGGGAAGAGCATCCCCCTCAAGCCAATCGTCGAGGAGGCCCTCATTCATGCGCCCAGCGTCGAACGGGTCGTTGTCCTGAGAAACCAGGACCCGCCCACCTGCCTCCTCGACGATTTTGAAGTCGATTTCTATGAAATCATGCATGCTGCAGAGAAGCGGTGCCCCCCTGAAGACATGGATGCCGAGGACCGCCTCTTTATCCTGTACACGTCGGGAACCACCGGCGCACCCAAAGGAATCGTGCATACCTGCGGAGGATATATGGTCGGTGCCTATTACACGACCAAGTATGTCCTGAATGTCAAGGATAATGACGTCTACTGGTGCACGGCCGACCCCGGGTGGATCACCGGGCACACCTATGCCATATACGGCCCCCTGCTCCTCGGGGCGACCATCTTCATGACCGAGAATACCCCGGATTATCCCGATGTGGGCATCTGGTGGAAACTCATCGAGGAATACGGCATCAATGTCTTCTACACCGCACCGACGGCCATCCGGATGTTCATGCGATACGGCCAGCAGTGGCCGGACAACTACGACCTGAGCTCCCTGAGAATCCTTGCATCGGTGGGTGAACCGCTCAACCCCGAGGCGTTCGAGTGGTTCTACAATGTCATCGGCAAGGGCAACTGCCCGCTCACCGACACATGGTGGCAGACGGAAACAGGCAGCCACATGATCACCACCCTCGTGGGAGAACCGATGAAACCGGGATTTGCCGGCAGACCCATCCCGGGGGTTGTAGCCGACGTAGTCGACGGCAAGGGAAATCCGGTCGGGCCATTCCAGACCGGATATCTTGCAATAAAAGAACCATGGCCTTCGATGATGCGGTCGGTAAACGATGACGACGAAAAATACCGCTCCTACTGGGAGTCACCCCATCACCGGTACTACAGCACCAACGACCTTGCCATCAGGGATGATGACGGGTACATCATGATCCTCGGGCGTTCGGATGATCTGATCATCGTCTCGGGCCACAACATCGGTACTGCAGAGGTGGAGAGCGCTCTCGTCTCGCATCATGCTGTTGCCGAAGCGGCAGCGATTGGAAAACCGGACGCTGTCAAAGGAAACATCGTCAAGGTGTTTGTCATCCTCATCGAGGGTGTTGAACGGACACCGAAACTCGACCATGATCTCAAGTATCACGTCCGCCAGACACTGGGCCCCATTGCCGTCCCCTCCGAGATAGAATATGTCGACAGCCTGCCGAAGACCAGGAGCGGCAAAATCATGCGCAGGGTCCTGAAGGCCAAAGAAATGGGTCTGGATCCGGGAGATATCTCCACGCTTGATGAGTAACCACCCAACTATTTAAATACTTTATATATCCTTTTATATACTACATGATGCACAATCCAGAGGATTCTTTAAAAATTGAAAATATCGTTGCGTCTGCCAAAGTGGCCGATTCGCTGGATCTGCAGGTAATCTCTTCGAAGATTAAAGATGCAGAATACAATAAGAAGCGTTTTCCCGGTGTTGTTCTGCGCATGCAGAACCCGAAGATCGCCGCCCTCGTCTTTGGGTCCGGAAAAGTGGTCCTGACCGGTGCAAAGAGCATTGACTCCCTCTCCCAGGGCCTGGAGATCCTCGGCGAAAAACTCCGTGACCTTGGGATTGACATCCCCAATGAACTTGAGTATAAAGTCCAGAACATCGTCACCTCGGCCGATCTCGGGACGCCGATCAATCTCAACAAAATTGCCGTCGGGTTCAACCTCGACCGCATAGAATACGAGCCCGAGCAGTTTCCGGGACTGGTCTACCGCCTTGAAGAACCAAAGGTGGTCGTTCTCCTCTTCGGGTCCGGCAAATTGATCATCACCGGCGGAAAACAACCGGAAGATGCAAAGAAGGCGGTAAATAAAATACTGTCAGATCTCTCGAATCTCGGATTGGTTTAATACCACTCCCCGAATATTCTCTTTTCTCCTCTGAACCGGCGAATTATTACGTATCATAAGGTTTCCTCTCATATATAGACATGCCTGCATACACTAATCTATTTATAGTATATTGAATAATTAAAGTTGTATTTACGGTGTAAAATATGAGGATGGAAAAAGTGATGATCTTCACCGACGAAGATGAGGAGTTCTCCGATCTTCTGACGGAAATTGGTCTTAAACGCAATGTTGCCAAGGTACTGGTCTACCTTGCAAGTTCTCCTGAAGCAACATCGCGGGACATCGAGCGGGGGACGGACCTCAGGCAGCCCGAAGTCAGCATCGCGATGCGGACGCTCAAGGAGAGCGGATGGATACAGAGCCGCGAATCCAAGGCAGAGAGCAAGGGACGCCCGGTCAAGATCTATTCCCTCTCAAAACAGATCAACGAGATCATGGACACGATCGAAGAAAACAAGAGAAAAGAAGTGGAGAATCAACTCAGGCTTATCCGTGAGGTCCGGGAACATCTCTCCCATATCCAGCAGCAGCCACTAGAGTGAGAGATATTCCACTCCTTCGGGAGTGCCCACCACAATACTTGTTTTGCCGGTAAATTCGGTGAAGATGCCACAACTCAGGACGCCAGGGAGGGTATTGATCGCATCTTCCAGCCGTTCGGGCTCATCAATGCGCGGGAACCTGCAATCGATGATCCAGTTCCCGTTATCGGTGATGACCGGGCCGTCCTTCTTGACGCCTTCACGAATAACCGGCGTGCCGCCAAGCGCTGCCAGCCGGTTCATCACTACCGGCACGGCAAATGAAAGGACTTCCACGGGCACCGGGGCGGTGAGCGCGTCGGTCAGTTTTCCCTTGTCGGCAACGACAACAAATGCATCGGCCGCTTCGGCCACGCACCGTTCCCTCGTCTGTGCCGCCCCCCGGCCCTTGATCAGGCGAAAGGCCGGGTCTATCTGGTCGGCACCGTCAATGGCGATATCGATGACATCATATTCATGCAGCGTCGAGAGGGGGATGCGGTATTCATAGGCACGTCGCTCCGTCTGAAACGAGGTTGCGATGCCGGTTGCCCGAAGGCCTTCACGCATCCGTCCGGCAAGGCGGTCCATCATATAAAACACCGTCGAACCGGTCCCGAGGCCGACAATCGCATCGTCCTCAATCAAATCAGCGGCATAATACCCGGCATTCCTCTTGGCACGGGCCTGTTCATCCATGGGGCCGGATGTATCACTCATACATACACATCGGTCTGTCGCATCTTTATGCTTTCACCGTTGTGCGGCAGGGTGATTAAAAAAAAAGGGATTCAGATGAAATAGGTGACCGATACCGTCGCGGTAACATCAATGGTGCCTGCCTCGATGGGCGTCGGTACGCCGTACGCGGCTGAGTCCATGCTCCTGTAGACGGCTTCCTCTGCATAGACGACCGGGGTATAACTGCCGCCCACACTGACCTCCTTTATCCCAAGAATCCGTACTCCCAGTGCATCAGCCACGGCATCGGCATCCCCGCGTGCCTGGGTGACTGCCGCATGCAGTGCATCGGAACGGAGCTGCTGGGATTTCTCATCGCTGAGGGTAAACCGGACCGAGTTTATCTGGTTTGCACCGTCCATCACGGCGGTATCGATTACCTCTCCTGCCCGGGTCACGTCATCCAGGGTGACGACGACGTTGTTGTGGACCACATACACCCTCTGCTGCTTTGCGCCGAAGGGGGAACCGTCATCCGTCGTCTTCGAATACATCGAGTAGCCGGAGGTCTGGATGGAACGTTCCGGAATACCCAGTCCCTTGAGCGAGGAGATGACGGCGCTCATTCGTGCCGCATTCTCCTGCTGTGCGACCTTTGCATCAGGATGTTCGGTTTCCACGCCCACCGTTATCAGGACCCGGTCCGGAGACGTGGTGACTTTTCCCGTCCCGGAGACGTGGATGACGCGGTCATCTGCACTGTCCGGTGCAGCTGTCACCGTTCCTCCGAGAACCAGTGCCCCTATGAGGGCTGCGGCAACAATGCCGAGAATCAATTTTGCGTTCATTGTAACCTTTCATTGCATTTTTATCGTAATCAACGTATGCTAGACTTCGAATTTTTCCGCAGTCACGTCCCCGCCCTCTCTCCATTCCTGATACCGGCGGGCAGTCCGCTGCAGGCATTCTAATTTTTGCGTCACCTGCGCCTGCAGCAATGCCGGGCCACTCCCGGATAATCCAGGCAAAAAAGGAAGACCACATCGACAGGGATGCCTGATTATCACCACTGCAGCGGCCTGTGCACGGTGGAGTCCGTGCATCATCGCCTCGCTACCGGTACCAGTGCCCGAAAGACACTTCCCCGTTCCCTCGCTCCCTTCCCTCATCCGCCTGTTGCGGCCGTAGCAATTTTTTGTGAGAAGGTGCCGGCCTCCGGGCGGTGGTGCCCGGCTCCGGTCCCTGTGCAACAAAGATCAGAGGTCCAGCGTCCCCGCGACCCTCAGGCGCCCGCCGTCAAGATAATGAATGACTGCGCTCGTTCCCGGTATGTACGCAAGCTCTCTCTCGAGTTCTATGGTAAGTGTCGGCGTGTGCCAGTCGCCATCCGTCGCGACCGAGGAGATACGGCCGTTGATGTACTGCATCCAGTAGCCGATATGCACGACCATGCCCTCCTTCAGGGGCTCCGGCCAGTACTTCACGATATGTGCCGGACCTTCGAGGCGGGCGCTCACCCTGATGCCCGGCCCGTTGGTGAGCACCATTCCCCGTTCAAGAACTTCTGCAGAGATATTTTTCAGTGCCAGACCTACCCGGTCAGTTTCATGGGCTTCCATGACATCGTCATCATGTTTCTGGATGGACCGCACCTGTGCGCTCAGCTCGCCGGGATACACGGTCAGGGTGTCATGCTGGCGCAAGGTACCGGCCTCGACACCCCCCAGCACCACCGTTCCTATCCCCTTCACATTGAAGGCATGATCGACGGAGACCACGCCGGGAGTGCCGGGTTTGGGTGAATACGCAAGTGCATGGGCATCCGCCAGCAGTTGTTCCCGGATGGCAATCGGATTGTCCTCGATGACCGAATATCCCTCGAGCACCGTTCCCTTGAGGAGTGGTGTAATCTGTGAGATATCAAGGTAATTGCGAAGAACGATATAGCCCTTTTTGATCTTCCGGGCATCGAGCATCACCACCATCTCACCGAATTCAGCGGTGATCGCATCGACAATGAGAAGAGCCGCCGTCGACATGGCGACGGCATAATAGAGGGGGGCAAGACGCTCGGGATACCGGGTCGGTTCGATGATGGTGACCGTATCCTCCCCTTTTTTCAGATTATAGAAGGTGATGTCCGAACTCGTCCCCGCCTTTCCGATATCTTTTGCATATCCATTGGCACCGAGGACGGCTATGGTCAGGTTTGGCATAATGCTCTCCCTATACGCCGCCCATGAAGAAATTGATTTCCAAAAATGAAGGGGTTAGCGGTGGGCAAAGTATGCGGAGACGTGATGCTCCGTCACCTCGTCCACGCGGGCAAAGCCGATACGTTCGAACTGGACGACCTTCCCCTGTTCACCGCATACTCCCGGTTCACACAGCCCGCTGACCGGCCCGTCCGGCGTATGAAGAGTGCACTGCACGGCTGCATCCTTCGGGAGCCACTGGATGATGGGCGCATGCTCCCTGCGGGCCTCCTCCAGCGAACTTCCCGCATAGGTGAACACCGGGGTCGCCCCATCGTAGTCGATACGCACGTTGAAGAGATCCTTGAAGCGCACCATCCGTGCCGTTGTTATCTCTTCTCCCGGAGCGTAGAGCGTGCCCGTAAACGGCAGATGCCGGCAGCCGGCAGCCGGATCATTCGGGTTGAGACAGGGCGTCGCCACCATCCCGGGAGCCCCGCCGATGGTGCATGACACCGGATCGCCGACAAAGAAATATCGTGGTGCGATCGGATCGACAAGTGCCTTGTTCGCCGCAAACAGGTTCTCCCAGGAGAAGGAGATGTCCGTCTGCCCGATCCCGATATCGATCATGGCGTTCCTGACGGCCTCCGCCGAAAACCCGCGGCGGGCTATCGCCTTCAGGGTACCCAGGTGGACATCATCCCAGCCGGTATATGCCCCCTGCGAAATCCCCTCCTTCATCGCCGATGTCGAAAGGACAACCCCTTCGATGGACATGCGCCCGTAATGGAAATATTCCGGCATCGGCCACCCGAAGTACTCATAGATGAACTGCTGGCGCCGGGTGTTTGCGATATGGTCCTTGCCGCGGATCACATGCGTCATACCGAGCAGGTGATCATCCACCGCCACGGAGAAGTTCATCAGCGGATAGACGCGGGCGTCGCACCGGGGATGCGGGGGGGCATCGACGATGCGAAATATTGAAAAGTCGCGCATCGCAGGGTCGGGGTGCGTAATATCGGTCTTCACCCGGACCGTGATCGTCCCTTCGGCATAGTCCCCGGCACGCATTGCCCGCCACAGGCGAAGGTTCTCCTCCGGCTCATGGTCCCTGCAGGGGCATGCCACCTTTGCATTCTTCTTCTCCCGAAATACCTCGGCATCGCAGGTGCAGACATAGGCTCCGCCGATGCCGATCAGTTTTTCGCAGTACTCGTAGTAGATGTCGAGGCGGTCGCTCTGGTAGACGATATCGGAGATCTCAAGACCGAGCCATTCGATGTCCTCGAGGAGCATCCGGTAGTTCTCCTCCCGGACCCGTTTGGGATCGGTATCCTCAATTCTCAGGATGTACTTGCCGCCGTATTCCCGGACATAGTAGTCATTCAAAAATGAGGCCCGCGCATGCCCGATATGGAGAGGGCCCGAAGGATTCGGGGCAAAGCGCATCACCACGCCTTCGGGACCGACATGTGCCAGCGGACGAAGACCGGCCTCCCTTTTCTTCTTCTCCTTTTTTTCGAGAAGCTCCGGGGCGAGCTCTTCGAGTCTGCCGCGCCGCTCATCCGGCGTCATCCCCTCGATCTCCCTGAGGACCGCCTGCAGTATGCCGGAGAGTTCCTTTGCCTGCGGCCGGCATTCGGGATGCGCACCCATGAGGGCACCGAGAACCGGACCCGCCCGGGGAACATCGTTGTGCTCGACGGCGTTTCGCAGTGCGTGAAGATAAAAGAAGTCTTTGGGGTCTACTGCCATTCAGAATCCCCGGGAGACGAAGTAATCGGTAATCTGGATCAGATAGTCTTTCTCAGCGCAGTCCGGGAAGATGTTGAGCATGCTCTTTGCCCGTTCGACCCTCTCCTGCGCAATGGTCTGCACTTCCTCGAGGACCCCGGCATTTTTCAGCAGGGCAATTGCCTCGTCGATCTCTTCATTGGTGAGATCCGGTCTCCGGTACACGGAGAGATCAATGCCCTTGTGCCGGGCAAGGATGGCAACGAGCGTCTGTTTTCCCTGCCTGAGATCCGACGCCCGGTCTTTCCCGCTCTGTTCTGCGTCGGCGACGAGGTCGATGTAATCATCCTGGATCTGGAAGGCAATGCCACTGGAAAGCCCCCATTCATAGAGGGCCTGCGCCTGCTGGGCACTGCAGCCGGCAAGGGTTGCACCGATTGCGGCAGCCGCGGCATACAGGACACCGGTCTTTTTGGAGACCATCTCGATGTACTCCCATTCATCGACGTCTTCGCACGTCTCAAATGACATATCCATGTGCTGCCCTTCACAGAGCTCGGCACATGCCCGCGCAAGGGTCGTCACCGACCGGACCTTCGCCGCGTCGTCGGCAATCGCGGTGCAGATGAGTTTGAAGGCATGGGCGTAGAGCACATCTCCCGCAAGAATACCGGTCGGTTCGTTCCAGACCGTGTGCACGGTCGCAACACCGCGGCGCACCGCATCCCCGTCCATGATATCATCATGGATCAGGGTGAACGTGTGCGTAAGCTCCAGCGCAAGGGCGGCAGGAAATATCTCCTGCGCCCGGCCTTTTTTGATCATGTCGGCGGCAAGGAGCACCACCGCCGGACGGAGCCGTTTTCCTCCCGCCAGCAGCAGGTGGGCGCTTGCCTTGTTCAGCTCCCCCGGAAGACCGCCGAATTCCCTCTCCAGTACCGTATCAACCTCTTCTGCAACCTTCTCCAGATAAGTAACCAGATCCATTTTCATCACCAGGGTGTATCAACGGATTTTCAGCCGCTGACCGTTTCTCATGACATGCACATCATTATTTATCGTGTACCCGCACTCTTCGGCAAGTTTCAGGTAGCCGCCGGTCATATCAATATCGCCGTGGGACGGAATTATGTGTTGTGGGTTGAAGTAGTGCAGAATTTCATAGTGCTCCTCGCGCTGCGCGTGGCCGCTCACGTGGAGGTCGGTGAAGATGCGTGCCCCCTTCATCCGGAGAAGCACCTCCTGCGTGTGCCGCTGCCCGTAATTCATCGGGTTCGGGATGACTTTTGCACTGTATAAAATCCGGTCTCCTTTTTCAATCGTGAACGGTGTCTGGCCGAAGGCAAGCCGGGTAAGAATCGCCCCGGGTTCACCCTGGCTTCCGGTGATGATCGGCACATAATTCTCACGCCCTTCCTTCATGATCGTACGGAACATCTTGTCAACGGTGCGCCGGTTGCCACGCATCGTCATCCCGCGGGGGAACCCGACGAGCTTCATCTGCTCAGCAGTGGAGGAGTACCGCTCCATCGACCTGCCGAGGAGAACGGGTTTTCTCCCGATCTCGTGCGCACATTCCGCGATCATCTTCACCCGTGCAACATTTGATGAAAAGCACCCGACCATCATGGCATTCTTCTCATCCTCGTAGCAGGTCATCACATCACGGACCAGCCGTTGTGCAATCCGTTCACTCGGGCAGCGCCCGGGGATGTTTACGTTCAGGCTCTCGACGATGAGGGCAAGCACGCCTTCCTTGCCCACTTCACGCATTCGCGCAAAGTTGGGGGGTTCCCCGAGTACCGGGGTGCGGTCCAGCTTGAAATCATTCGCATAGACAATGGCACCCTCCGGTGTATGCAGGACGGCCATTGCGCTATCCAGGATCGAATGCTGCACCGAGATGAACTCCAGGGACAGGTGCTTGGATATTTCGTACCGGTATTTCTTGCCGGCCTGCAGCTCGAAGACCTTATTGTTCACGACAAACCGCTTCTCACCCTCGATCTGCTGGCGGATCAGCGCCGCCGTATACGGCGTTGCAATGATCGGTGCATCGTAGCGGTGCGCAAGTTTCGGGATGGCCCCGATGTGATCCAGGTGGCCGTGGGTACAGACAATCGCCTTGACGGTCCCTTCCACCGCATTCATGACGGTGTCGTCGGGAATCGCCTTGAGCGCTATCAGGTCCAGAGAATGCATATTCTCTACTTCGGCATCCTCATGGATCATGATCTGGTCCAGACGAAGCCCCATGTCAAAGATAACTATTTCCTTTCCGCAGCGGACGGCAGTCATATTTCTGCCTACTTCGTTAAATCCGCCCACGGCTATTACTTCTACTTCCATTGTTTATTCCTCATTTCGTAGCATTTCGGCTGTAGTGCCGGTAATGTATGTCCGTATTGTCTTCAGTTGGTTCACCGTAGCCGAACCGGTAAGGTACATCGCAACAGAGAGTTCACGATGAATCCTCTCTATTTCACTTTTTAGTGGTTCATCGCCCGCAAGGGCCGGTTTGAGAAGCGTAAGAGCCATGCCGCCAAGGTCGGCGCCGAGGGCAATGGCTTTTGCAATATCCGTGCCGCTTCTCAGCCCGCCGGTGGCAATGACCGGCCCCCCCGCCCGTCTGGTCTCGACGACGCTGACCGCGGTCGGAATGCCCCAGTCGGCAAAATGACCGCCGAGTGAGGCGAGTTCGGGAGTATCGGCCCGCACCCTCTCGACCGCAGCCCAGGACGTCCCGCCGATACCGCCGACATCAATGGCCGACGCACCCGCAGCAAACAGCATGCGGGCCACTTCGCAGGAGATCCCGGAACCGGTCTCTTTCACGATGACCGGGTACCGCACAGAGGAGCAGAGGCTGCACAGGCTCTCAAGGCACCCTGAAGTATCATGATCCCCTTCGGGCTGGATAGCCTCCTGCAGGGGGTTCAGGTGAATGCAGAGCGCCTGCGCATCGATCATCTCAACTGCACGGTCCGCCCATTCTGCGCCGTGATCCCTGAGCTGGATTATCCCCAGGTTTGCGCAGAGAAAGGCTGTCGGTGCTTCTTCCCGGACAATGGAAAAACTCTCCTCCATCGCCGGGTTTTCAAGGGCCGCCCTCTGGGAGCCGACCCCCATGCCAATACCAAATTCTTCTGCCGCTCTCGCAAGAGTTGCATTGACTGCCGTCGTGTCTGGATGACCCCCGGTCATCGCGGCAATAAAGAGAGGTGATTGCAGGTGATGCCCAAGAAACCGCTGACTCAGGTCAACGGCGTCCATCGAGCATTCCGGAAGAGCGGTATGAACCAGACGCACGTCCTCAAACCCGGTCGAACCGGCTTCAACAGCCTCGTTCGCACAGATCATGAGGTGCTCTTTCTTCCGTGATGATGTAATCCTATCATTCATTATGCTATTTCCCCCATGATGACTGCCGGGGTGTATACTACGAAAACCGCTCGTATCGTCAGTTCCCGGTAGTTACTGCTATATCAGGTATGCAACGGAGCTCTCTTTCCGTCCTGTGTGCGGGAACTGCTCACGACCGTTCCGCCGTGATCACGCCCGTCCAGAAAATCACCGAGCCGGGATACATGAAAGATGGATGATTCCGTCCCCTGCTCGGCCAGAGCAAGGAGTTCGGAAATCTTCCCTTTCATTCCGCCGGTAACATCGGTGTTTTCTGATTGTCGGATATCCAGGATGTCAGCCGTATCCGGGGTGATCAGCGGCACCACTTCCCCGTATTTGAGAACGCCCGGTACATCGGTTGCAAGACCGATGCGGTCGATTCGTATCTTTGACGGGAGAACAGCGATCAACTGGTCCCCGGACACTATGCATGCACCCCGTTCCCTGTCCATGACCACATCCCCGTGGAGGACCGGAACAATCCCATGGTGCATGAGCAGTTCTACAGGTCCGCTGTCGAATGATGTGAGACGTCCGTTGTGTGCGACACATGCATCAAGAGGGTGAATGCCAACGGCCTCCACCCCCGTTGCACGCAGCGCCTTTACCACCGCATCGTTCAGGTTCCGAACGGCATTGTGGGTGATAAATATACCTGCTTTATTATTCTGATTTAAACCTTTATCAAGGTGATGGCGCTGCGCCTCCGGATGGCCGCAGGAACCGGCCCCATGGACAACAATAAACCGCATATCCGGCCGGGAGGCGAGTTCGGCTGCGATCAGCGCAATACGTGCCTCGTCGACCCTGCATTCACCGGATTTGTCGGTAACAACGCTACCGCCCAGCTTTACCATTATGTTTTCTGTCATCTTCCGACTCCTCCCGTACTCCTTCGGTATCGATGGTGGTGATGATTGCCCTTCCGTCACATCCCTCTATTGCGCCCGCAACCTTGGATTTGGATCGTTTCGGGCAGAGTGCCACCATGGAGCCACCACCGCCGGCGCCCGTGATCTTTGCGCCGTGCGCCCCGGCCGAACGTGCTGCCATCACCAGCCTCGTAAGTGACGGATGGCCGACACCGAGTGCCTCCAGCAGTTCATGATTGATATCCATATACCTGCCAAGCGCCCGGTGGTCATTGAAGACGTGCATGGATTTGAGGGTCACCGCCTCGATGGCATCGAGAATGGGATTGACAATGTCCGGGTCCTGGGCCCGGAAATTCGAGACCTGCTCGACCATCCTCGCGGTCGAATGGGAGACCATCGTATTGCCGATGACCAGATGAAAATCCTCGGGAGGCAGCCGCCGCTTGGTGTCGCCCATTATCAGCACGATGCCGCCGAATGTGGAGACATAGGTATCCGTGGGGCTTGCCCTGCCCATCTGGACCTCTTTTTCCACCTGGAAGGCGATATGGGCGATATCCTCGTTCCGGTGGCCAAGAGAAAATTCATCATTGATTGCCGCAAGGGTTGCAACCGTCACCGCGGCCGACGACCCGAGGCCCGATGAACTCGGCAGTTGCGAGTGGATGTACACGCTCCCGTTGACACCCATCTTCTCAAAACACATCTCCAGATAGGGAGATCTGACCCGCGGGGGATGACGGGTTTTTCTCACGGTCACGTAGACCCGCGGTTTGATCGCCATCGCTATACCGGGCTTTCCGTATACCACCGCATGCTCACCAAAAAGAAATACCTTGCCGGGTGCACTCCATACTGCCAAATCTATACCGCCGCTATTGATGCATATCCAACTACCTGATCGAAGTCACCGGTGACGTCGCCGCTTGTCGCATATTCTATCAGACGCCCCTCTGTTGCTCCGAGATGGCGGCATGACTCGGCAAGCACCGCTATGGGCCCGTACCCGCATGCCGTCAATTTTTTCTCTGCCAATCTTTTATAAAACTCTTCAGTATTTAAATTATGAAGTGCGTCGATCACGTACTGGTCGTCGGCACGTGCAACGGCGTCCGGAATGTAATGGGAAAAATCACTTGAGGCGATTATTCGAATATCACCGGCATACGCATCAAGCGCCTCAATCACTCGTTCTGCAAGGTCCATCGCACTTCCAAAATCCTGGTATCCCATCAGAACGGGCGCAACCTTCGCACCGGGAAAACGGTACCGGATAAACGGCATCTGGACTTCCAATGAATTTTCCCGCGCGATCATCGCCTCATCACTGACAGGTATGCCGAGTAACCGGCAGAGATCCTTATCAGATTCGATTACCCCGAGAGGGGTTCCCCAGTCCACGGTGGAAGTGCAGATCGGATATCCCGCATGGCTCGGGCCAATCACCAGAAACGTCCCGCTAAATGCAGGCGGAATACAGGCATAGGATGAACCCTGGACCTTTCCGGAATAGGGATACCCGGCATGGGGAGCGACAACGCCATAGCAGTCGTCCACACCGCGGGACCGGGAAAGAAAAAATTCCATCAGGGAAGATAATTCATGGGGGTCATCCGGGTAAAACATCCCGGCAAATGACGGACGACGAACAACCATCCTTGCTCCCTGATAGTATGACTGGTCGTACAACGACTCAGAGATCGCTTTCGAAGTCTTCCTGAACGAGCGAGGTGACAATACCGCGCTCTTTCAGAACTTCGCGCGTCAGGAGATAGTAGACCATGGAGAGGGCTTTTCGACCTTTGTTATTCGTGGGAATGACGAGATCGACGTATTTTGTGGAATTGTTCGTGTCGCACAGCGCAACAACGGGAATACCGCTCTGTACTGCCTCTTTGATCGCCTGCGCATCTCCGGTCGGGTCCGTGACAATGACCAGACGCGGTTCGAGAAATCCATCCATATTCGGGTTGGTCAGGGTTCCGGGAATGAAACGTCCGACTTTGTGCATGCCGCCGATAGCCTGGGAAAACTTCCTGGCAGGGTACTGCCCGTACTGGCGGGAGGTGACGACAAGAATTTCTGCAGGTTTGTATTTGGCAATAAACTGCGCAGCCGTCTTAATCCTGTTGTCCGTTTCCCTGATGTCCAGAATGTACAGTCCATCACCGCGCACGCGGTAGATGAATTTCATCATTTCATCGTTTTTCTGCTGCGTTCCGATGTGGACGCCTGCGGCCAGGTATTCCTCGACCGGAACAAGTGACTCAGTCAGCTCAATTTCCATTTCATTTGAGTTCACGATATCAACTCCTCAATTCGTATTAATTCATTCAGTTTTGCGATTCGTTCTCCGCCAACGACACCGGTCTTCAGATAAATACATCCGAATGCCGTTGCGAGATGCGCTATGGTTTCATCGGTGGTTTCGCCGGAGCGATGACTCATAACGGTGTCCATACCATATGAATGTGCCATCCTTATAGCCTCATAGGTATCCGTAAGGGTTCCGATCTGATTTGGTTTGATGAGAACGCAATTGGACGCATCCGCCTCGATACCGAGTTCTATGCGTTCAACATTCGTAACATAAAGGTCGTCTCCACAGATAAGGCAGCGGTCTCCCACATGCGCGGTCAGTGACGAAAACCCATCAAAATCCTCTTCATGGAGGGGATCTTCCACATAGGCAAGCTCATAGCGATCCACAAGACCGGCGAGATAGTCCACCTGATCCTCCGTCGACCGCCGGGCATCCCGGTAGAGATACGCGCCGTCCTTCCAGAGTTCGCTCGCCGCCACATCAATGCCCATGCGGATCTCTATCAGCATCTCATCGGATACGATATCGACCGCTTCCCGGACGAGATCAAAGGCTTCAATATCCTGGATGCGGGGCGCCCAGGCGCCTTCATCGCCCTTGCCGCATCCTTTTCCCCGGGAGATGAGCAGGTCCTTTATCGTCCGGTGAACGGCTGCGTTTGCAAAGACCCCTTCTTCGGCATTCATCGCGCCGGTCGGCACAACGAGGAATTCCTGTATATCGGTTGCATTCTCCGCATGTGCCCCTCCGCCGATGACATTGCCCAGCGGGTACGGGGTCTCATCGGCAAATGTACCGCCAAGATACCGGAATAACGGCAGACCGAGAGACGATGCCGCGGCCTTCGCTGATGCGAGGGAGAGTGCAACCGCGACATTTGCTCCGATAGCGGAGAAGTCGGCGGTCCCGTCGATCTCCCTCAGGATTGCATCTACGCCGGGCTGATCCGTAACCTCCGCCCCCATAAGGGCAGGAATTATCGTTATTTCTGCATCGGCAATAGCCTCCCGCGGAGGGCGGACTTTTGCCTCATACATCCCTGTACTTGCACCTGATGGTGCCGCAGCACGTCCGGAAGCTCCCTCTGCCACAACCTCTGCTTCAACCGTCGGATTGCCACGGCTGTCAAGAATAGTCCTTAAATTGATCTGCTGAATTTGTGCCATTCAATCACTTCGCTCTTTTTACCGTGATGGGAATTACCCCTTTACGAAATTCTTCGTCGGCAATCTCAAGAGGATCAATCGCATCGGTCTGGATCAGAAGAGGAGCTCCCATCGAAATCTGCAAAGAGCGTGCACCCACGATTCTTGCTCTTTCATAACGGGTAAATGATTCCATTATCTCTCCAAAATTTGAAAATGGGGTCGCTGAGATTTGAACTCAGGTTACAGCATCCCGAACGCCATAGGATGGCCAGGCTACCCCACGACCCCTTTGTAAACATACATCTTTACTGGAACGGATTGAGATCATCGATAATCTCTTTGTGTGCTAGCAGCATACGCCTGCAGCAGTAGCGCGAAAGTCCGAGGTCGTCGAGGATCTCTTTGGGATCCTCGCCTGCATCTCTCCTCTGCCTGAACTCTTCCCAGGAGGAGGAGATTACTTTCCCGCAAGTGAAACATCGGACTGGAATCATGTAAACGACTCTCTATATGTTCTTCCTATCTAACGATAAGACTTTTGGAATTTCGCACGTGCACCACGACCATGCGGCTTCTTTGCTTCCTTCTGACGCGAGTCATTTACCAGGAGCGTACGGTCATATGCCAGATATGCATCCTTGATCTTCGGGTCATTGTGCCACTGTACAATTCCACGCGCAAGCGCGGTCCGCACTGCTTCTGCCTGGCCCATGAAACCGCCGCCATTGACGTCGATATGAACATCAATACCATTGATTACATCGGGCATCAGGATGAGCGGTTCGGAGATTTTCATCCGGATCAGTTCGGTGCCGAAGATTTCCAGCGGAACTGAATTGATCCTGACGCGGCCCTTGCCTTCACTGAGCGTTGCACGCGCAATAGCAGTCTTCCTTTTGCCGCTTGTGTTAACTACTTTCGTCATATCTTCTCACCGCCATTAAAACTTTGCTCCAAGCCGGGTGCTGACCTCGCCGAGCGTGATAAACTTTGGCGTGGAGAGGCCGTCGATGTGCGCCTGTTCGAGCACTTCACGTTCCGCGTCCTTAAACTCCATGGGAACGCCCACATAGACCTTCACATTCTTCAGGGCTTCGGAACCACGCTTGCGCTTGTACGGGACCATTCCCCTGATAGTGCGCTTGAGGATGTGGTCAGGTCTGCGCGGGAAGAAGGGACCTCCTTCACGTGAACCACGCTTGCGTTTGTGATCATAATCAGCGATGATGCTGGCCCGGCTGCCGGACACGACACAAAGTTCGGCGTTGACAATGGCAATCTCTTCACCTTCAAGCGTGCGTTTTGCAACAATGCTTGCAAGCCTGCCAAGGCGAAGACCTTCTGCGTCAATTACTGTCACCATTCCTCTCACCTCAGAATCCTTACCTGCGAACCCTTGGGGTTGTTTGCGACAAGCTCTTCGATTGTCATGCACGTACCATTCGCACCGGTGATCTTATCCACAGCAGCCGCACTGAAACTGAGTGCTGCAACAGAGACGCTCTGATCAATCTGCCCGCTGCCAAGCACTTTGCCGGGAACTATAATGACGTCCCCGTCGCGTGCATAGCGGTTGATCTTGCTGATATTTACTTCAGCATAATTATTGCTTGGCGCTTCCAGCCGTTTTGCAATCTCGCGCCAAACTCCGGCCCCGTTATTCCGGGAAGCCTCCTTGAGCACAAAGATGAGGGCAGAGTAGCGCGGGTTCGTCTTTGAACTAGATTTCATCATTTCCATTTCCTCCAGAAATGTCGCTTAAAACATCCACCAGGCTTTCAGATTTTGACCGTATTTCCCGAAGCGCCCGCTCGACTATCTCCTTTACCGAAAGAGAACCGTCGCTTTCCACGACGAAGATGAACCGGGTCGCGTCCTGAGTAATGTGTATTGCCGGTTCGTCCCAGGTTCCTTCCGATTTACAGATCCTCTCACAGAGGCGACAGAGCGAACAGTCTTCGAGTTTTCCTTCGACGACCCGCACCGAGTCTTTCACCACTTCAAGAACACCACGCGGACATTCATCGACGCACATCGCGCATCCGTCACATTTTTTATCAACGGTGATGATCGGGTATTCCTTATAGCCGCACGCCAGGGTCGGCTGCCATTTCGCATGCGAGATTCCCTTTCCAAGGACAGCACGCGCCTCAAGAACAACCTTCTGCTCCTTTTCGAGCTTGACAAGGGGAATGTTGTCCACCACAGGGGCGGCCTGCGGATCCTGCGGAATGAGATCACTGGAATAGACCATTTTGGGCCCTTCCACGCTGAGCGTATAGATAGCTGTGCAACCGGAACATCCTTCGCCACCGCAGGAGCAGGTATCCCTCATGACATATTCGTCAAGATCCGTCCTGAGAGGAACCAGGCCAAGGCGGTGGGCCACTATTTCGTCAAAGAGTGCGCTGTTGTTGTCGTAGATGAATACATCATCTATGGCAAGCGTCGGGACTTCCCCGATCATTGTTCTCCTGAGGGTATTGGCAAATGCCGGGGTGGCCCCCCTGAGAACAAAGCGGGCGATGGTGTCATCAAGCCTGCTGAATGAAATCTGCATTAATCAGACTCTCCTGCCCCTTCTCCCACCTTTGGCACGAATGCTGTCGTGGGGTACGGGTGTTACGTCTTCAATACGTCCGATACGCATACCTGCCCGGGCAAGTGCACGTATTGCTGCCTGCGCGCCGGGACCGGGGCTTCTCTGCTTCCCGCGTCCGGGGGCGCGAACCTTGACGTGCAGTCCGACAATGCCTTTTTCCATTGCCTGGTGTGCCACATTCGTTGCCATCTGCATTGCTGCATACGGTGAGCTTTCGTTTCTCGCCTGCTTTACGACCATTCCGCCGGAAGACTTGGTGACGGTCTCGGCACCGGATAGATCGGTTACGGTGATGACGGTATTGTTAAATGAAGCATAGATGTGTGCTATCCCCCATTTTTCTCCCTTCTCAGCCATTAACTGCGACCTCCTTTCATGATCCTCTCCCTTTCAGGGTGGATGTCGTTGGTAAGCGGAGACGGGCCATAATATCCAATCCGGGCCTCTTCATCCCGTTTCACACGATAGCCGGGGATGGTCAGTTTTCGTCCGGAAATGGCGATATGGCCATGAGTGATAAACTGGCGTGCCTGTTTCGGTGAACGGGCAAGACCCCTGCGGTAAACCAGTGTCTGGAGACGGCGATCGAGCTCGTTTTCGGTCTTGAGTGCGAGCACATCACTGATGCCGGCATGTTCACCCAGAAGCCCGTACCGGTGAAGGTGGCCGAGCAGTTCATCCTGCTTTCTCACAATCAGTGCCTCATTGGTGGATGAAGACTTCAGAGCAAGAAGTTCACGGGCGAGACGACGGTATTTACGAAGCGTACTCTGTGCTTTCCAGAGTTCCCTCTTGTTTCTCAGACCAAATTCAATAACAAGACGGGTCTCATCTTCAATACGGGACTTTTCGAAGCGGCGTTTCGGCGTTTCGTATGTCTTGTGGTTCTGTCCTGGATATCCCATGTACGCCACCTAGGCTTTCTTTCTCCGCACACCGACGGTGGACCCGGTTCTTCCGGTCGACTTCGTGCGCTGTCCACGGACCTTCTGACCGGTCTCATGGCGAATTCCACGATAGCTGCGGATCTTTCTCATCCGATTGATATCGTCCTCGATCGCCATACGCAGGTCAGTGCCGAGAAGCTGCTTCGCTTCACCGGTGTAGACATCCTTCTGGCGGTTCAGCATCCACGTCGGAACGTGGCTTGTATAATTCGCTACGATATCGCGAATCCGGTTGACGGGCTCTTCATCCAGAAGGCCAAGGGTTGCGCGCGGGTCGACATCAGCAAGCTGTGCGATGACCCTCGAGGTGTGCATCCCGATTCCCGGAAGTCCGGTCAGCGCAATCTGGACTGCTTTGGTCCCGTCAAGGTCCGTATTCTCGATACGAACGAAATAATTGATCTCCTGTTCTTCCATTCGGTTAGCCTCACAATGAGATCTACTCTAAAGCGTTGAGAGAGGGATTTGAACCCTCGAGTCCCGCAAGGGACACGGGGTTAGCAACCCCGCGCCATGCCAGGCTTGGCTATCTCAACAGAGATAATCTCGCATCGTTACGACACTCGCAACACATTTCTGCGCTGCTGCATGAATGTTACCTTATCTTTTGTGCTGAGAATGATATTAAGGATTGTGGTTCTCCACAGCACTGGCCACGTTCATGCCCTGCATGATGCAAAAAAACAAAGATGGAGGAATATTCAGAGGGCAACCAGAAGTGCCTGTTTGGTAATGATTCCGGCGACTTTGCCGTCCCTGGTCACAGGAATCGAGCTGATGTTCTTATTGACGATAAGATCGATGAATGTTGAAACATCGGCTGAATACTCCAGCGAAAGCGCAGGCGATGTCATGATATCGCCGACCAGGATGGTCCTGATCTGGTTGTCCTGGTGCCTGTCCTCGACCCGTAACCTGAAGTCACGCATTGCCCGCGCGACATCGGTCTCGGTCACAATGCCGAGGATCTCCCCTTCTTCCGTGACGATAAACTTCGTGGCTTCTTCGTCAATCATGCGCCTTCGTAAGTGGATGACGCGTTGTTCCGGCCCGATAACGGGGGCATTCTGGAGGAGATTGTACGTGGTCGTCTCCGGTTTCATAACTTTCAGGATGTCCGTTGCGTCGACTTTCCCGATAAGGCGGTGCTCCTCATCGAGAACCACCACGACCTTATACTCCTGCAGGAGCGGAATGAGAATCTCGGCTTCTTCATCAGGATAGACCGAGGTGAAATCCTCGTCCGTTTTATTGGCCACGTGTATCTTTGTTGGTGACAGTGTTGACGTTTTCTTGCTCCCAAGCGTCTCTGCGATTGCCACACGTGAGATAGTCCCCATGACGCCGCCATTGTTGGTCACAATTAACGGGTCAAGACCATCGGCAAGCATTTTATCCAATGCCTCCGTAATGGGCGCGGATTTCGCAATAGTAACTGGCTTGGACATAACGTCTTTTACAAATAGTTCGTCACTCATTTTTGCCACTTCCTGGGTTATTCTACACTTTTGGCCTCAATGGCAGCGTATACTGCCAGAAAGGCGATATCCTTTCGGCGTTGCTTCAGGCACCGTCCATGTCCCACAGCGGGACAGTGCCGGACAAATTACGCAAATTCATACTACCTTCCGGCATTTGTACATTTTGGTACTATCATGACCGGAGAGGGAGGGTCCTCCCGGTCACATCTGCACACCCGCGGCCCTACATCTCCCGATTGAGCGCCCGGACCATGTCAAATTCGGTGACTATGCCAACAAGACGGCTGTCCTCGATCACCGGGAATGCCCCGATGCCGCGTGAGATCATCATTCGCGCCGTCTCCCCGATATTGGTATCCGGTGTTGTCGTATACAGCTCCCCGCTGATAAGTTCACGAATCGGAAGCTGCATGATCTCTTCGGCATTTCCGGTCTCCATACCCGAAAAGGCGTCGCCATCACCCAGAAACCTCATGACATCCATCGCCGTTACAATGCCGAACAACACTTCCCCGCTGACAACCGGCAGGCGCCTGATTTTTCGTTTCACCATCTCGCGGGTGACATCGGATATCTTCGCGTCGGGCGATGTCACATACGGGGAGACCGTCATCACCTCCTCAACCGTAAGACTGCTCCTGTAGGCGGACAGGACATTGAGGGCATCGCGCTCGGTAAAGATGCCGCACAGAACCATCTCCTTGTCCACAATGGGCAGGCCTCCATACCCGGTCCTGAGAATGCATTCGACGGCATCGCTGAGATCGGCCGAGGGAGACAGTGTCGTAACCGCAGTCGACATAATCTTGCGGACCGGTTCATTGACGGCGGCAATAAGATTGCCATGATGCCGCCCCCGGACCAGGTTATACTTCTGTCCGCCGCCCATGAAATCGATGATATCCCCTGCCGTTACCAGCCCCTTGAGCTGCTGGGTGCCGGGATCGGTCACCGGAAGCCGCCGGAAGCCGCGATGCACCATCTCTTCTGCAGACCCGATGATGCTCATGGTCGAAGGAACGGTATAGACATCCTTCGTTCCCAGGGAGAGAAGCTCGTTGTGCCTCCCTGACCGGTGAGACGCCAGTTCCACCGCACCTCCCGGATTTTTCCCTGGACTCAGTATCCGCTTGTCATTCACCCTGTTCTGTTTATTATTCCTGTTCATTCATCTTCACCCGGTAAGTAGAGAGCACGCAGGACGTCCTGTCTTGAGAGTATGCCGATTACGCTTCCATCGGGTTCGATCACCGGAAGGCGGCCGATATCATGTTTTATCATCGCCCTGGCAGCATCAGCGACCGTATCCCCCCTGAACCCAATGATGGGGGGCGTGACCATGATCAACTGCACCGGTGTCTTATGCCTGGCAAGGATGGAATTTCTCAGATGCCCCTGTAACAGTTCACGGCGTGAGACGATGCCGACGATCTCATTTCCTTCTCCTCTGACAACCGGCAGGGCATCATACCCGCTCTCCGTTATCATTGCATACACCCGGTACAGGTATTCATCCTCCCGGCAGGTAACGACCCGTCTGGTCATATAGTCCTCAATCAGCCCGGAGGGGTTCTGGCGGGTGATTGCCACCGGAAAGAGATCCGAGAGGCGGATCACGCCACGTAACTCACCGGTTTTCCGGATGACGCCGGCACTGTCCGTCCGGGCATCCCTTATCACCCTCAGCGTCTCTTCAACCGATGTATCCTCGTACACCGCGGGGGCCTCCCTCATCAGTGAAGAAAGAGTGAGATTTGACCTCGTGTCGGTCACCATAAGGACATCCGAGATGTCAATGATGCCGACAAGACGCCCTCCGGCATCCTGAATATATAATTCCCTGAAGTCGTCATCACGGAGAAGCTGCCGCGCCTTTGTGATCGGGTCATCGGATTTCAGGAGGGGTAATGTCTGCATCAGGTCTGAAACGACCTTCATAGGGGCTCTTCCTCCGCCCGGCACCCCCCGCACAGCATCCTGCCGTCCACGGACCTGAGGTCGTCCGACATGCATTCACATTCATCGCATATGCCGGTGATGATGTCGTCATAACGGTTGATCTCTATAAGATTTGACATAATCTCGTTCATCTCTTGGGAAACGGCAAGAATATCGCGGACCGTCACGATGCCGGTGACAAATCCGTTCTCGACAATCGGTACGCGCCGCACCTTGTGCTTCACCATGATGTCGACAACATCCCCGACCGTCCTGTCCGCATCGGCGGTAATAAGGGGGGTACTCATCACCTCACGAACCAGCACCTCCCCGGGTTTTCTGTCTTTTGCGACGACCTTGCAGTTAATATCCTGCTCGGTGATGATACCGGCCGGTTTGCTGTTATGGAGGGCGATACAGCTCCCGACCTCCTCCTGACACATTTTTTGGGCTGCCAGCGCAACGGTCGCATCGACAGGGATGGTCGCAGGCCTGAACTTCATTACTTCCCGGATGGGAATACGTGTCTCAAAACGCATTGCGTTCACATTGTTGTCGCTCACACAGATCACCAGATATCCACCAATTTCAAGGGAAATCGAGATCGTTTGGATACAAATGGGGTATTATGCAGAGCATCTATAAAATAATACTGAAGGTGTACCTGACCGCGGAAATCCTTGAAAATCGGATTATAAAGGTATATTAGATAGGAATGAGATACCACTAATCACGATACATCTGTCTTTCAGGAGGAGTTCATGAATCTCTTTATACGGACCAAAAAACGATTATCCAGGTTCTTAAGTGCCTTTTTAAAGAAGCGCCAGTCGAGAATTGGCATCTACGGCCCGCCGAACGCAGGCAAGACCACGCTCTCCAACCGGATCGTACGCGACTGGACCGGCGATGCCCTTGGCCCGGTGAGTGAAATCCCCCACGAAACGCGACGTGCACGCCGGAAAGAAGGCATCACCATTTCAAACCAGAACGGTAATTCACTCACCCTCGATATTGTGGATACGCCCGGGGTAACGACAAAGATCGACTACCAGGAATTTGTTGAATACGGCATTGAGAAAGAAGAGGCAATAAAACGTGCCCGGGAGGCAACCGAAGGCGTGGCCGAGGCAATGCACTGGCTCAGGGAGGACATCGACGGCGTTATCTACATGCTCGATGCAACGCTCGATCCCTTCACCCAGGTCAATATCATGCTCGTGGGTATTATCGAAAGCAGAGATCTGCCGGTCCTTATTGTCGCCAACAAGATCGATCTGCCTGACGCGGCACCCCAGCGCATCATGAAGGCCTTCCCGCAACACCCGGTCATTGCTATCTCCGGTCTTGAAGGTGACAACATGGAAGAGCTCTACGAGCATATGCTCAAGGTCTTCGGGTGAGACAATGATTCAGGGAGTGCAAATTGATCTGATTTCGGCTGAACGGCTGGACAGGATGACCTCGATGGAAAAGATACGGCTCATTCTCGATGATGTCATGGAGGGTAACATCGTTGTTCTGGAGAAAGGCCTCTCCCCCGAGGAGCAGAGCAGGCTTATCGAGATGACCATGATGGAGATCTCACCGGACGGGTTCTCCGGCATTGAGATGGAGACCTATAGCGCACGGGAAGGGCAGTCCTCTCCCGGATTTTTTGGTAAGCTCCTGGGAAAGAAAGGGCCGGGCGCCCGTATGACCGTGATCGGCCCTGCCAACCAGATGAAAACCATTAAGAAGGACAAAGACCTCATCAGTGCCTGGGTCTCGTCAAGGTGAGGAGGTAAATGCCGCACAAATGCACACAATGCGGACGGGAATTTACGGACGGTTCCACCGTCATTCTCAAGGGATGCCCAAGTTGCGGGGGGAAGAAATTCCTCTACGTCAAGGTTCAGGATATCCACAAGGATGTACTGGAAGAGAAGACGATTGGCCAGATTGCCGAGGAGACCAAACAGCAGTTTCTGGAGATCAGGGAAGAAAAATCCCGGAATGGTTCCGGCAAGGAGCAGCCACGGCCCCGGAGCATCGAGATGTATGACAGGATTGAGAGTATAACCGTGCTCAATCCCGGCACTTATGAACTCAATATCGAAAAACTTGCCGAATCCGATGAACTTGTCGTTCGCATGGGTTCCGATGACAAATACCTGGTTGACATCCATTCGATGGGGATGTCGGGGAAGAAGAAGAAAGACCGTTCAAGGAAATAATATTTTTTTTCATTTTTTTTCGGATTCCACCGGTCCGGTGCCGAACGATCTCCTGAGACAGGCGCCCGGACACAACGGGTTTTGCCCCCCTGTCATCAGATTCGGAGGTGCCATCCTCTCGTGCGCAAAGGCGGGGACCGGAAAGGCCCATCCGGACATATGCGTGCCCCCCATGCGCCATCGCCCGGCATTGCCACCGTATCATCACCCGACACGTATCCTGCGATTTTTGCGACCCATGAGATGCTCCCGGCATTTCAGGGATACGAAGCCCGCGCCCTTACCTATATATTGTTAATCTAAGAAGTCCAAATTATAACCCGATGCAACAGCAAGCCGGCAATGCCAACGGAAAGATCCACTGGGCGGATGTCTGTGCAGCCGAGGTGGACAGGAATACCCCCCATCGGATTGCAACAGGCATCACCCCATCAGGTCCGATACACATCGGGAATATGCGGGAAGTACTGACAGGAGACCTCGTATTCAAGGCGATGAAAGAGAGCGGTCTCGATGCAGAACTGATATACATCGCCGATGATTTTGACCCCCTCAGAAAAGTCTATCCGTTCCTCCCTGAAGAATATAGCCAGTACATTGGCCGCCCCCTCTGTGACATCCCCTGTCCCTGCGGTGCTCATGAAAGTTATGCCGAACATTTTCTGGAACCGTTCCTGGACGCCCTTACCGAGATGGATGTCCGGCCCACCGTCATCAAATCAAGTGAACAGTACCGCAGCGGGAAATATACCGGGCAGATTGCCGCCGTCCTCGAACACAGCCAGGAAATAAAAGAGATCCTCGAGAGAGTCTCTCGCAGGACCCTCCCCGACGACTGGGTCCCGTACTACCCCGTATGTGCAGGCTGCAAAACGATCTCAAACGCAGAAATCCTCGGGCACGACCCGGAGGCCCACACGGTCACCTACCGCTGCGGATGCGGACATGTCGGGGTATCCGATTACGCAAAGGGGGAAGGGAAACTTGTGTGGAGAGTTGACTGGCCGATGCGCTGGGCAGCCCTCGGCATCACCGTCGAACCGTTCGGAAAAGACCATGCGGCTGCAGGAGGTTCATATGACACCGGAAAGGAGATCGTCCGGCGCATCTTCCACGGAAATGAGCCGCACCCGGTACAGTACGAGTGGATCAGCCTGAAGGGAAAGGGCGCCATGGCATCCTCGACGGGTGTTGCCATCACCATCAATTCAATGCTCGATATCGTTCCACCGGACGTTCTCAGGTATTTGATCGTCCGTACTAAGCCGGAAAAGGCGATCACCTTCGATCCCGGCATGGGGCTGGTAAGCCTGATTGAGGAGTATGCCCGTGTGGCGGAGGACGGGAGCAGCAGGGAGTACGAGCTCTCCGCCATCTCGTCTGTTGCAACCGACATCCCCTTCCGCCACCTGGTTACGGTTGTCCAGATTGCACAGGATGAGGACGCGATATTCGACATCCTCACCAGAAGCGGCTATGATGTCACCAACCGGGATGCCGTCCTCGCCCGGGCAAAGCGGGCGAAGATCTGGATTGAGCACTATGCACCTCCGGAGGTCACCTTTACCATCCGCCAGTCCCTTCCCCAGGAGACGCTCGCATTTGGCGAGGACGAACGCTACGGGCTTAGTGCGCTCCTTGCGATGTACACCGGCTTTGCCGACTGGCGTGCAGAGGATATTCATAATGCCGTCTACAAGGTTGCCGAAGAGACGGACGTTAGTTCGAAAGTCATCTTCACGGCACTCTACATCGCCATCCTCGGTCAGAAACGCGGCCCCCGGCTGGGATGGTTCCTTGAGGCACTCGGCAGTGATTTTGTTACCGGCAGGATTGCAGAAGCGGTGAATGCCGGTGCTGAGTAAGGGCTGCAGGCTCTGCTTCAGAGGGGCCAAGATGGTCCTGTTCATTACCGGGCGGTGCGGCCGCAGCTGCTGGTACTGCCCGATATCCAGTGAGCGAAAGGGGAAGGACACCGCCTATGCCAATGACCGGGAGATACGGTGCGATGAGGATGTGCTGGATGAAGCACGCATCATGAGTGCCCTCGGCACCGGCATCACCGGCGGTGAACCCTTCCTGGTTCCTGAGAGGGTGGTCCATTACTGCCGCCTGCTCAAGGGCACGTTTGGAGACGGCCACCACATCCATATCTATACGGGTATCGCCCCGGGAAACGACGTTCTTGATGCGATCGCCGGACTTGTCGATGAGATCCGGTTCCACCCGCCCCACGAGATCTGGCCTGACATCATGGAGAGCACATTTCCCCGGGCAATCCGCCATGCCCGTTCCCTTGGTATGGAGGTGACGGTCGAAGTACCCTCTCTTCCGGGAATCGACGCACTCGAACCTCTCATGGATGAACTGGACTTCTTCAATATCAACGAACTGGAATGGAGCGAGACCAATGCCCACGAAATGCGCATGCGAGGCCTTGACCTTGAGGACTGCTACCATAATGCGGTGGGCGGTGCAGAGGATTGGACACGGGAACTGCGCAGGCATGAGAAGGTCCACTGGTGCACATCAACGTTCAAAGACTCGATTCAGCTCAGGGAACGCCTGAAACGAATCGCTGAAAACACTGCACGCTCCTTTGAAGAGATTACCGACGATGGCACGGTCATCTACGGCGTACTGGAGTGCGGCGCGGATATGCCGGATATCGATCCGGAGACAATGGAGGTCACAGGCGGACGGGTGGAGATGGCATGGTGGGTGCTCACCGACGATTTCCGGGATCATCCGGGAAAGAAATATGTGGTGGAACGGTACCCGAACAATGGCATGATTGTCGAGGTCATCCCCCTATGAAGATTCGTGCAGTCCCGGAAAAGATCTATGAATGGCACCTGAAAAAGACGATCCGTCATGTGCCGGGGCATATTGCCATTATCATGGACGGGAACCGCAGGTATGCCTCCAGTCTGGGAAAGAAGACGGCATTCGGCCACTCCATGGGTGCGCGGACCACGGAAGATGTGCTTGAGTGGGCACGTGAGCTCGGGGTGCGCACGATCACGCTCTACACCTTCTCCACGGAGAACTTCAACCGTTCGGCGGATGAGCTGGAGGAACTCTTCTCCCTTTTCATGAGAAAATTCAGTTCCGTCCCCAGCGATGACCGCTTCCACAGGAACAGGATCTGCCTCCGGATCGTCGGCGATCGCAGCCAGATACCGGATCGTCTTCTCGAGGCCATCGAGGATGCCGAAGATGCCACCCGCGATTATGACCGGTTCTACCTGAACATCGCGCTCGCCTACGGGGGGCGAAACGAGATCATCAGGAGTGCAAAAGCCATACTCGAGGATGAACGGGAAGGGCGCATCCGTGCAGATGAGATTACCGCCCGCCTGGTCGAGGAGAAGATCTGTGCGGATACCAATCTTGCTCCGGTCGACCTGATCATCCGGACCGGGAATGAGAAACGCACCTCAAACTTTCTGCCCTGGCTTGCAAACGGGTATGAATCCGCCGTATTCTTTTGCGCTCCCTACTGGCCGGTATTCAGGAAGATCGATCTTCTCCGGGGAATCCGTATCTATAACGACCGGGTCCGGCACCATCACCTGCCAAAGCGGCGTGCCCGTATCTGATAATCCCTCAGGGCTCTCAGAAAATCCACTCTCCTGAAGGTGTCCCAGTTGATATCCGTGAAGAAGAGTTCCGAATAGACCGACTGCCAGATTAAAAAGTCGGTCAGCTGATCCCCGCCCGTCTTGATGACAAGATCCGGTTCGATCCTGATGGTCAGGTAGGACCGGAATAGTTCTTCATCCACCCGGGAGGGGGATATGCCGTCCTCCGCCATGGAGCGGATGGCCGCCGCTATCTCATCTTTGCCCGACATGCCTATGGCAACGAGGACATGGAAATCCCCGCTTCCAAAGCTTTCGCTCTCATCCCTGGAGTGGACCTCCACCCGGGCAAAGGATGCCAGACGCTGCAGTTCCGGCAGCAGGGTCCGGACATGGGGCGCAGAGGTGGTCCGGATATGGATGATAACGGTCGCGATACCCAGCTCCCTGCTCCAGCGGGCGAGATCCACTATCTTTCCGGGTGCGCTCAGGACCTCCGCTTCGCTGACCATGAAACATACGTTTTTCGGGATATCCTCCAGGGATTCCGCCAGCCTGCGTTCGTATATCTTCCTGAACATGGATATCAGCGTAAGTAAGGAATGCTGCAGACATCCGGAGACATTGCATGAGCCGGTATACACCCCTTCCCTCCGGCGATATGTTCCCGGTACGGCCCGCCCCGCCGGGGACAGAGTCCGGTACCCGTATGTCCTGCAGTTTTTTATTATGTATCATAGGGAGGTGAAATAAAGCATTCTTTCAGTGACACCGGAATTCCCCTCATCTGCCTGCCCGGTCTGCGCCGTCACCCTGTGCGCATGGACTCTTCGCCTGTCCGCTGAGGTTACGGGTATACGGATACACGGGTAGACGGGTCACCGGCATTCTTTTCAACCGCAGATTTGATCTAGGTGGTGCGCATAACTGATAAGTCGTACTATGCGGAACAACTGGCATGGAGGGAAGAAGAAACGATGCTTTCATTTATTGGTCTGGGGCTGTTTGACGGCGAAGACATCTCACTGAAGGGGCTGAAAAAAATTCAGGCTGCAGATCACGTCTTTCTTGAAGGCTATACCTCACGCCTGATGGGAATTAAGATCTGCGAAATGGAGAACCTCTACGGGAAAACCGTCACCGTTCTCGGGCGCGAGGACGTCGAACAGCACCCGGACACCATTCTTGAATATGCCCGCGACTCGAATGTGGCATTTCTCACCGGCGGAGACCCCATGGTCTCGACAACCCACGCCGACCTGAGAATACGGGCGGCAGAACGCAGCATCCCGACAGAGATCGTTCACGGCTCTTCGATTTCATCTGCCGTATGCGGGCTTTCCGGCCTGCAGAACTACCGGTTCGGCAAATCATGCTCCGTTCCGTTTCCCTCAAAGGGGTGGTTTCCGACGGCCCCTCTGGAGACCATTCTCACAAATCAGTCCCTGAACCTCCATACCCTTGTATATCTGGATATCCAGCAGGAACGCTATATGACAGTACCGCAGGCAATAGAATTGATCGAAGAGATGGCAGAAAAGGAGCACAAAGATGCGCCGCGGATCTTTGTCGGCATCGCACGGGCAGGTTCGGACACCCCGCACGTTGCCGCGGGTGATGCAGAGACACTGAAGGAGCATGATTTCGGCGATCCGCTTCATGTCCTTGTCATCCCCGCACACCTGCACCCGATCGAAGAAGAATATCTCACAACATTTGCAGGACTATGAGCATACAGGCACTTGGAGAAGCACTCTGGGACAAGACCGAAAAGGTCAGGCCGGCCGTTTCACGGGGAGGCTATTACTATGCGCTCTACCGTGAGATCACCGAGATGGCAGGCGCCTATGCAAGCGACGGGTTCCGGTTCTATGAAGAGGGGGATACCGTCAACGCCCATGCCGCCATCACCTACGGATTCGGGTGGCTCGATTGCGGGTGTCTCCTCGGGATCTTCACCGACATAGCGGCTCTTGACGACCTGCCGGTCATCAAGGAGACCGTGGCGCCGAAACTGGAGAGCCACCTGAAGGAAAAAACCGCCAGATATCAACGCATGCTCACTGACGCACTGGAATCTGTTATCATCAACCCCGATAAGGAAAGCCCGGTTCACCAGGCGGCGGTAGTCGTCATGAACAAAGCGGAACGGCACCTGAAAAAAGCCGGGCAGAGCATAAAGGACGGCAACCGGCTGCAGGCCCTTGGCGAACTCAGCTACGGGTACGGATTTCTGGACGCCGGAATTCGCGCCGGGCTGCTGCGGGTGAAAAAAAACCGCCATTTGTTCACCATTTAAAGTAAAAAGGGTATATAGTACAGATTCTAAAAAATAGAGAATCAAGGGGCATCAGATCAGGACGGGGTGATGAATGGAGAAAAAACAGTGGAAATGGCTCGCAATATCGGTGGGGTTCAGCACTGTCGTTCTCCTGTTCGTTCTCTGGCTGACTATCGATGAAAACACCATCGGGTACCTGAGATATGCAAAGGTAGAGTTTCTGGCGTTCGCGCTCCTGCTGCATATGGGGGCATTTGTATTCTGGGCTCTGCGGATGAAGATGATGTCCCACTCGCTGGGCTATCATGTACCCTTCCTGCATTCCTTAAATGCGGTCTTTGCCAACCTGCTGGTCGCTGCCATCACCCCATCACAGGCCGGCGGAGAGCCCGTTCGCATTCATGAGCTCTACCGGTCAGAAGTACCGCTCGGGGACGCCACAGCGGTGGTCATCATGGAGCGCGTCCTTGACGGTATCGTTTTGGGGATCATAGGGATATTCTCATTTCTCATGCTTGCCTTTCAGGTCAGTGACCTCGAGGTAAACCTGACAACCCCGCTTCTTATCATGTGGTTTCTCCTTGTGGTGGTGCTGGCCGTCTTTGTCAATTCCATTCGCCACCCGGATTTTTTGAAGCGGCTCCTCAAACGGATCTCCGGCTGGTTCACGAAGAGATGGAAATCCGACCGGGTTGAGAGGCTCCGGGAACGGATCGATGAAGAGGTGGATAATTTCAATGCCGCACTGGCAAAGTTCATCGGAAAAGCCAGGCCCGGCCTGGTCTGGGGCATGCTCTTCACCTTCCTGTACTGGATCGCTGAGTTTCTCATACCTTCCTGTATCCTCATTGCTCTTGGCAAACCCCCCCATTTCCTGGAATCATTCATCGTGCAGCTGATGATTGCAATTCTCATGATGATCCCCCTGACGCCCGGCGGGTCGGGTATCGCCGAGATCGGCGCCACATCATTGTACGGCCTGTTTGTTCCCTCTTCCATCGTCGGGGTCTTCGTCCTCATCTGGCGCCTCATCATGTATTATTTCAATGTCTTTGTCGGCGTCCTTGCAAGCGTGTTCATCGTCCGTCGTGAAATGATACTCCGAAGGATCAAACGCCTGAAACGAATCTGATGAGAAGAATCTTTTTCCCTTAATGCTGTGTGGGCAAGAGGCAACGCCGGTCATCCATTCCCTGCCGCAAACCTGGCGTCCGTGCCCCCGTATCCCCCATACATCCGTGGCCGTGGCGTGCAGATCAGGATCGTGAGGGTGTCTCCGTGCGGCCTTATACCAGAGAAGGGAGGAAGGATGCGATATAGTAGATGCCGAACATTACAAGAAGCAGACCGCAGGCACTGATCACTCTCCGGTACGTCTGCACGGAAAACAGGCTTCTGCCCCTGCCGATGCCCACCGACACGAAGGTAAACCATCCCAGATCGGCAAGCCAGTGGCCCGCCATGAAGGCCATCGCCACAAAAAAACCGCCCCGGACGCCATCCAGAAGAAATCCCGCCCCTATGGTCAGCCACCACAGCCAGAAATAGGGGTTGGATGCCGAGGTGAGAACGCCGGCGAGATAGGGGCTGGTGAGCACCTCCCCCTCCGGTACATCAAGGGATGCCTGTGGTGCCGACCGCAGGGTCATCACACCAAAGAAGAGCAGGAATATCCCCCCTGCAAAGGCAATATATGCACTGTACGGGATAATGAATCCAGCCAGGCCTACCAGGATGAAGACGACGAAGAGTGCCTCTATTGCCATATGGCCTATGACAATCCTGGGCCCCACCGTCCATCCTTCCCGCATCGAGGCGGTGATGGTGGCGATCAGGGTGGGTCCAGGTGCCAGTGCACCGGTCAGGCCGATGATAAAGGACAGGACGAACATTCCTGCAATGCCGGCGTCGTTCATTAAGCACTCACCTATTGAACGCAACGGACGTTAACCGCTTCGCTGCAGGCATAATAATGGAGAATAACGTTATCATGTGAAAAACTGCAGCGAGGTATGGTTCCCGAGGGCTCGCGCACCTCAGTAGAGCATACTACGTGAGAGGACTTAACTTCCGGGTTCGGGATGGGTCCGGGTGTACCCCCCTGCTATGGCCGCAGTTTAAAGCCGCAACGGATGTTGTGGCCGGTTCCTCGTGAAATACGAAGAACCGGAAAGCCAAGGTCCGGATTTGAACCGGAGTGTAGCTGCTCTGCAGGCAGCCGCGTGGCCGCTCCGCCACCTTGGCATCGTAGTCTTGCCTTACTAGATTGGAAATACAAGCATAAAATATGTTTGATTGGTTCTCATGAAGAAATGAAAAGCATTAAGCTCAGCACGGCACCGGAAGACATAATGCTCTTTGATTCGCGGCCCTGCCCTTAATCCGCAGCCGTTTCCTCGCGTAGTTCATCAAAGGTCATCAGTTCATACCCGGCAACAGACATGTCCGGATTCAGGCGTATGCGCATATAAAGTTCCAGGTCATTCTGCTCCAGCGCATACGGCTCGATCGAGTCGGATACCGGAAGAAAGCCCAGTGAAGCAAGTTCGCCCATAATCAGTTCAGCATTGTCATACGACTTCATCAGATCATGAACATGCCCGATGACACGTTTCTGCTCATGCTCCCGGATTACCATGTATCCTACGTATACCGGTACAATATATTACTTCACCGGCCCTACTCCCGGCGCTACCCAGCCTCTAGCACAGAAGAGCGTCCTGTCCCTGCAGCCGGGGGGAGGGAGAAAGCGGATGTGGCAGGAGACGTTCTTTGCGGGGAATTCGCACAATCCGGCAATAGGATCTTCGCTGTGCCAGGAGTTCACGTACCGCAGACAGGGAGACCGTAAACCGGTCGCCATTCACCAGTTCAATGTTCAGTGCCTTTCCCGAACGCGAGAGGGTCATCGTCCCTGCACTTCCCAGCAGCACCTGGCCCTGCCGGTTGCGGAGCGGCTCCACACGGGCAGAGAGCAGCCCGCCGCATGCCTGGGATACTTCCCCTACTCTCACCCCAAATCGCGTACCGCACAGCGTGCAGGTCAGAATCGTGCATTCATCACCATTCGCATCAACAGCATTGTACCTGTTTACCGCCAGAAAACCAGCCTTCTCCATGATCGGTTGCTCCTGCCATCACGTCATCAGGGCTCTTAATAAGAACGACCCGCAGGCGCCGTGAAAGTATTCTGCACCGGGCAATACCAACCAAGGCCCGGGGGGCTTCGCTCAGATGAATAACATTACCAGAATGCTGTCGTGAGCTTCACTCAGACAGATAACAGTGGCATTGGCAGAATGATGACAGTGAGCTTCGCTCAGTAATAAACAGTATCAGAATAGTTTCACCAGGCTTCGCTCAGTCAGATAACAGTATATGAGCACTGACGGTAGCTTCGCTCAGTCGGATTACATTACGTGAACACTGTCAGCAAGCTTCGCTCAGATGATAACAGTAACAGAATGCTGTCGTGAGCTTCGCTCAGTAATAAACAGTATTAGAATATTTTCACCAAACTTTG
>DSBQ01000043.1 GCA_011045995.1 Methanoculleus sp.
CCTTCAGGGCGTACTTCTCCCGCACCGCAATCCTGCGGCCATAGAGCGTGCAGAAGAGCCCCTCATCCGTACGGCGGGAATGGGAACAGTGATAACAGAGCCTCCGGTAGCCGTTGAGTGCCGGCTGCCCGTTGCAGAGCGGTGCCCCGTCC
Source organism: Methanoculleus sp. (assembly GCA_011045995.1). GTDB lineage: Archaea > Halobacteriota > Methanomicrobia > Methanomicrobiales > Methanomicrobiaceae > Methanovulcanius. Next base: position 153 of record DSBQ01000043.1, read on the forward strand.
TCTGCAAACGAGGGGAGGGCGAGCTGGAGGTCTTCGGGTGCTGCACGTCGGCGCATGACTGATACTTCCGGGTCTGTCTGGCACATACCTTGAATATTCAGGTCTGTGCAGGGTGAAACTGGCACACCGGTCCCTCGGATGAGCCTTCGCTGCTGGAAAGGACGCGGGCACATGGCGTGCCGCCGTACAAAGCGGTCGAGGATCCCAACGAAAGCCGTCGGCAACGGGGTATGAATGGAAACACTCTGTATTCGCCGTCATCCGCCTTCGTGCGCACAAAAAACTGCAAAAGGTATAATCATCAGGGGAAATATGTTCTACAGCGAACAGATCATCGCCGAAATTATGGATGTTACCACCTACGGCAGGAGGCGGCACCAGCTGCTGACAGATGCAGCGAGCCGGATTGACGAGATTACAACCACCACTGCCGATATGCAGCGCCCCTCCGGCCGTGAACATATAACCAGACTGATCTTTTTCGGGGTGGTTATCCTGAATCTGGCGTATGTGGCCGTCCGCCCGGATTATGCTCTCTACTGGGTGGTGTCCTCATTCATCCTTCTGATGGTAAACCCCTTCATCCTGATGCTCCCGACGGAGAAAGAGAGTCTGGTCTTCCCTGATACAAAAAAGAAGGCGGATTTTCGAAAACTCATCCGGGAGGCCGCGCTGAGTGCGGGCACCATCAGACGGGAACGGGCGTCGTATGCCCAGGCGATATGGGATTTTTTCTTCATGAACTGTCAGCCCATCGCCCCTGGATTTATCATCCTCTTTGTTGTAAACATGATACTTGCCGCATCCGGTGCCTTCGTGACCGGCGGCTTTGCGCAGCGCACGGCGATTTCAATCATCCTTCAGTCGCTTGCCATCATCGCCTTTTACGGGGGCATCCTGTATGTGCAGCCCTATTCCCCCGGATTTTTCACCTCAATCATCGGGGTGAAGACGGATCTGTCCGTGAAGATCCACACCAACTGGCAGGACGCGTTCAAACTGATCCTGATTGTGGCCTTCGGTGCGGCATTCACCGGCATCCTGTTCATCGGTGCTCTTCTCTTTCCCGGACGCACCTTATTCAACATTATGGAGATGGAAAACTTTGTCGCTGCAACGAGCCTTGTGCCGCTGTTTCTGGTATTTCTCTCCCAGCTCGTAATTCTCCAGTATTTCCAGGGACAGTATTCCCGGACGCTTCTTCTCAGGATGTCGGGATACTGGAAGGAGTTTCTGGAAGAGAACATCCTCGCACATCTGCATAAACTCCCCGGAGAGCCGGAACCCGCTTCAGAGCGGGATCTCGAGAGCCTGGAGAAGGCCTTCATCCGGATACATATGTTCAAGATAGATTACCAGGACTTTGCCGGGCTCTTTCCGGTCTGGATGATCGTCCCGAACCTGGATGTGTTGATTACGCATGAGAAAAAAGAGGATTGAGGTTCCCGTTCGGGAGTGTATGTCAGCCTCTGCTGTTGAGGACGACGCCGTAGTTCCAGGGCTGTGATGGGTTTATCTCCGAGGTTCTCCCCTTTATCTGGATCACATCCAGTGAGTAGGGTGGTTTTACATTACCGGGGTAGATACGGTCCGTCAGTGAGGTGTAGGGTATCCCGGCATCGATGATATCCTGGTAGGACTGCGGGTCGAAGTCATACGGGACGGATTCGTAATTATACGCAAATGCGGTCATGAGCATGTTCACCCCTTCGCTTCCGATGTTCGCGGAGTACCCCCCCGATGCATCGATCAGAACGGTGACCCGCACCCCGGGGACGTTGGAGATTCCTCTCGCGCTGATCTCCACATGCACCGGGTCAAAGACGGGGTCCTGCCGGATGATGACGGGCTCGGTCACCCTCCAGGTCCCTTCGGTTGGCGTCGGCTGCAGCGTCGTGACCGGTGGTACGGGAGTATCATCCCCGCCAAGGCAGCCGGAGGCACAGGCGAGGGCGACGGTCATGACCCCCAGAAAATGGAGGAATATTTGTGTATTTTTCATGACAGGAGATGCACCTTCTCCTATATAGTTACATGGCCATTCTTAACAAATTGGCGACGTCAATACCTTTATCATCAATATTCCACAAATTTAGCTATTATCATGACGTCCGGTGAATATCCAACGGCAAAGGTCAACGGGAAGGACATTCCCTACGATCCTGAGGTGCTCAGAAAAGTAAAGGAGCATCCCTGCTACAGCGAAAAGGCATGCCACACCTTCGGCAGGATGCACCTTCCTGTAGCTCCGAAATGCAATATCCAGTGTAATTACTGTATCCGCGATTTTGACTGTGTCAACGAGAGCAGGCCCGGCGTCTGCAGTGAGGTACTCTCCCCGGAGCGGGCACTGGAAATGGTGAGACAGGTCCTCGCAAAGTACTCGTACATCAAGGTTATCGGGATTGCCGGCCCCGGCGAACCCCTTGCAAATGAGGAGACGTTCGAGACGCTGCGCCTCCTCAAAGAGGAGTTCCCGGTACCGATCAAGTGCCTCTCCACAAACGGGCTCGTGCTGCCGGAAAAAATCGACCTCCTCGAAGAATATGATGTCGGGAACCTGACCGTCACCTTAAACGGGATCGACCCCGCCATCACGGAGAAGATCTACGAACACGTCACTTGGGAAGGGAAGAAGCTGCGTGGACGCGAGGCCGCAGAAAAACTTCTCGAACAGCAGCTCAGGGGTATCGAGATGGCGGTAGAACGCAAGATGCTCGTGAAGATCAACACGGTCGTCATCCCCGGAGTAAATGAAGACCATGTCGTGGATATTGCAAAGAAGATGGGAGAGATGGGCGTCTATACCTACAACCTCATTCCCGTTATCCCGCAGTACAAGTTCGCGGACATCATCCCGCCGACGCTGGCCCGCAAGCGTGAACTGCATGATGCCTGTTCACCCTATATCCGCCAGATGAGGCACTGCGCCCGATGCCGGGCGGATGCCATCGGTCTTCTGGGAAAAGATGTACAGAACGAAATATACCGCAGCGGATGCGACGGCTGCAAAGAATAATATTTTTTTTGGACAGCGGGTTTCACCCTGATCAAGAAGGCCATACGTTTTTTCAATACACCCTTTACGATCGCGGACCCGGTTCACCGGCGAAAGGGACGCTGTCTGGTGTGATTGCCGGCTGGTTCCGTCTCGTCTTGTGGGCAGGAGTTCTCCTCCCTGTCCCCCTGAGCAGGAGCCGTGACGGCGTCTCCTGATGACCGTATCTCGTCTCTCACCCAGTCCCATTGGGATGCCGCCCCGAGGGCGGTGAGGATCACCGCCGCGGGGATGACGTACCGTCCTGATGCGGGAAAGGAGAGGACCAGCTGGAGGAGGAGTCCCATCCCGATGCCGATGGCAACGGCTGCAATGATGATGCGTATGAGCGTCCTGCCGTTCATCAACAAAGTGTGGGAACCAAGAGCAAAGAAACCTTCTTTCGGGTGATATCCCCGTCAGCAGACGGGTTACGTATCGTAACAGTGGCGGGGCCTCCTGTTACCCATTGTTACTGTGCCCGATCACGGCACGGGAGCACAGGTGAGGGTGGAACGTGAGCACTTTCACCGTCCGTCCCCATCCCCTCATATTCCCGGACCTGCTACCGATCGTGTATGGCACAGGACGTTGCATTCAGGCCGGCCGAGTATGTCGAGCGTGGCCTGTTCACGATGATTACGGCACCCCGTCCCCTGCTGGAGGAGACGCTCGAGGCGCTCCTGCTCCGGGTACGGGGGCAGGCGGTGGTAGTGGCTGGCTCGGGGCAGCCACGCGACCGGGTCTTTGCGGATATCGCTCGCCGCCATCCCGGCGTGCAGGTCCTCCGGGCGACGGCACCCTCCCAGATCATCTCCCTTGCGGCCGGTTTTACAACCCCCCTCATCATTGTCATTCATGATCCGGAGATCTACGGCGGGGACGATGATGCTGCACGCCGTGTTGCCGCGATGCTCAGGGAACACGCGTGGACTGCGGCAAACCGGATTGTTCTTATGGGGCGGCCTGGAGAGGGATTTTTGCATGAGATGTGGCCCGCTGCAGGGAAGTACATGTACATCGAGCAGGACTGCGAATGGAAGAACGGACGGTTGGTCAGTGACCGGCAGATGACACTTGATGCGATCTGCGGCGGTACCTTCTCCTGACCGGATCGCATGGCATCCGAAAGGGGGATACTCCCTCCCGATCCATTCTTTATCATGAGCAGCGCATTCCCCGTGCATGAGGAGCGGATCCTGTATCTCGTCAACATTCTCATCCTTGCAACAACAGCGCTCTCCTTTGCCGTGATTGCGCTTCTTACCGCAGGAATGCTGCCGATCATGTTCGTGAGTCTTGTGTATCTGCCGGGCCTTCTCCTGACATGGTATTACCGGGGAAAGGGATTTCTGGCTGCCACGGGTATCGGTGCTGCCATGCTGGTCATGGAGGTGCTCTCTTCCCCCATGTCCGGCTCCCTCTTCCGGACTCCGGTCATTGTCCTGCTGCTGTTCATTGTCTACCTCGCGATCTGCGGCCTGATGGCGATTGTGTCGGCCCTCATCCACCGTGAGCACCAGCGTGTCCAGGAGATCTCCGATTCGACGGGGACGGCCCTCATCATCACCGCCCCCGACCGCTCCGTGCGGGTGGTCAACAAGGAATTCGAGGCGCTCTTCGGGTATGGGGCAAAGGAGGTTGTCGGCGTACTGAGCGTGGACGCCTTCTTCAGCAACGAAGGGCGTGCCATGATCTCGCGTGCACTGACCCGTGGTGCCGGCGACCATCCGTCCGTCTTTGAGACGAGAGGACGAACAAAGGACGGCGATGCACGAGATGTACTCGTGACGTTTACGATGTACCCTGCAGGCAGCGAGGCGATCATGTCGGTCATCGACATATCATCCCGTACCATGGCCCAGACATCGCTCGTCGAGGCGAACCGGAAGCTTGCGCTTCTTTCGGGGCTGACCAGACATGATGTGCACAACCAGCTGGCGGTCATTCTCTCCTCGGTCGATATCATGCAGGATGCCGGTTGTGGGAAAGGCGATCCCGTCTGCAGTGGTGCCATCTCCGCCATCGGGCGGGCTGCCGAGACCATCCGGCAGCAGGTCGCATTCATGAAGGATTACGAGGATATCGGGGTCCGGATTCCGCAGTGGCTGAATGTCCGGTCGGCATTCGATGCCGCAGCAAAGGACGTCCCGCTGAACCGCACTGGTGTAACGATAGATGCCGCCGGTGCGGATGTTGGCATCTATGCCGACCCGATGCTTGCCCGCGTCGCTCTCAACCTCGTCGACAACTCGTTCCGGCATGGGGGAGACTACCTGTCCTGCATCACGGTACGGGCCGAACCGGCCGGCGACGGGACCCTCAGGATCACCTATGAAGATGACGGGGACGGTGTCCCTGCGGTTGACAAGGAGCGGGTCTTCGAGAAGGGAGTGGGAAGCAACACGGGCTACGGGCTCTTCCTTATCCGTGAAGTCCTCGGCATCACCGGGATTGCCATCCATGAGGCGGGCCCCCCCGGCGGCGGTGCCCGGTTCGAGCTCGTCGTCCCGGAAGGCAAATGGCGTTAAATTACCATCTAAGCTGTTTTCAGCCGTTTCTGCACGGATTTTAGGGGTCAGGTAAAGCGGCAGAGACCCCTTCACAATATCAATATACCCCTACATCCTATCTCTGGACATGAGTGCAGGACTTCTTCTCATAGATATCCAGAACGATTATTTCTCCGGGGGGCTGATGGAGCTGGAGGGGATGAAAGAAGCGGCCGCACGTGCTTCATCACTCCTGAGCGCATTCAGGGAGGAGGGCCTCCCGGTCATCCACGTTCAGCATCTCTCCACCAATCCGGACGCAGGATTTTTCATTCCCGGGACCATCGGTGCGGAGATCCATCCCCTTGTTATGCCCTACCCCGAAGAGATCGTCATCGAAAAACATTTCCCAAACAGTTTTCACAATACAAAACTCGGTGAGGAACTTGCCTGGACCGGCGTCGAAAACCTCGTGGTCTGCGGTGCGATGACGCACATGTGCGTCGATGCCACCACCCGTGCCGCCCGTGACCTCGGGTACGACTGTACGGTGGTTGCGGATGCGTGTGCCACCTGCGATCTTGAATTCCGGGGGACGCAGGTGCCTGCGAGGATGGTGCAGGCGGCGTTTCTTGCGGCCATGGAGGTCTACGGTGAGGTATCGGACACGGCGACCATTCTCTACCGGCTGAGCGGGATCCAGAGAGGATGACGATGTCAGAACGACTGGTCACGCCTCTCCTCCTCTGCCTTGTGATTGCCGGAATTGCCGTATTCGGTGCGGGATGCCTGGAGGACGGAGACGACGAGGGAGCCGTAACGGATCCAGGTATCGAGGCCTCGTATGCAATTGCGAGGCGGACGTGAGGCAGGCCTTGACGAAATCCATCGAAGAGGAGATCGGCGCCTCCCCCGCCCTTGCAGCGTATTCGGTCGAATATTTCTACGACAGTTCTCCGCTGACGATGGTGGGGGGTTCGGGGATGCATCCGGGGACGGAGGACGCCTACTATGTCTTCAATTTCCGGCATGAGATGCCGTCGTTAAAGGACCCGGAGAACGTCCGGGACGAGGTGACGATCACCATCGTCATGGAGGGTGGCGAGGTGACGAGCAGGATGATTGCCATGGGCAGCGTCGACCAGACGGCATAAATGTCATATGAGTGAAGCGGGCGGTCTCCATCTCCGCAGACCTGCTGATCTCTGCAAAAAAGGACATCTGCCCTCCGTGTGAAATGCTGTTGTGGCCATACCCATGGTCCTGATGACAAATCCTGAAGAAAGTTACCATTTTTTAGCCATTCCTTTTGACGGCGAAATATACCGGGCGGATGAAAAAAGAAAATAAATATTTTTCAGATATACCGCGGCTTCATCGAAAGCTTCGTCGGGGTGTACATCTTCCGGTAGGGCATCCCGGCGATCTCTTCTCTCACGGTCTCGATGAGGTTGACGGTCGTCATGGTCTTCTTGAAGGGCTTTTTGGGTTCCGAGAGTGCACGGACCGTGACGGCCAGTTCCCCGGACTCGACTTCCGCATCACCGATGACGACGACGTACGGGACCCAGTCCATGCCGGCCTCGCGGACCTTCTTGCCGACGGACTCCTCCCGGTCGTCCCAGTCACAGCGGACGCCTGCGGCGTTCAGCGTGGCGCAGACATGCCCGGCGTACTCCTGGTGGCGCTCAGCCACCGGCAGGAGGCGGACCTGCGTCGGGGCAAGCCAGACGGGGAGCATCGGGACATCCATCGTCGCGGTCTTCTCCAGCAGGGCGCATATCACCCGCTCGACAGATCCGGTCGGTGAACAGTGGAGGATGGGCGGGAATACTGCGCCGCCTTCACCATCGTGGTATTTGATGTCAAAGCGGAGCGCCGACTCTACATCGATCTGCACGGTTGGGTTCTCGATGGGTCTCCCCTGCCCGTCGATCGCCGCAAGGTCTACCTTGGCGATCCAGTAGTGGACGCGGTCGGAGAGGATTTCGATGAGCATCGGGACGCCGGACCTCTTCACGATGCCCTTTACCCATTCCTCGTGCTCCTCGTAGAAGTCCTCCGTGCAGCGGAATACGCCGGCAAACTCCGTCTCAAGGTCGCGGCCGGTCTGCCAGCCCATCATGAGCTGCTCCTCGAAGCAGGCGAGCGTCTGGTCCATATCCCGGCAGAGCGTGTGCATATCCGGCATCGTAAAGGCACGCAGGCGTTTTAAGCCGATACACTCGCCCTTCTGCTCGTGGCGGAAGGAGTAGGTGGAGAGCTCGTACATCTTCATCGGCAGGGTGTTGGGGGAGATGTGCATGTCCCGCATGATGGAGAACATCCCGAAACAGGCGGCAAAACGGAGCATCATATTGCGGTTGCCGGACTTGAAGCGGTACTGTCGCTCGCCGAACTTGCCGGCATGCTCGTTGATGGCGCCATCGCCGAGGTCGTACATCACCGGGGTCTCGACCGGCATGCCGCCATAGTCGAGCACCAGTCCCAGCACATAGTCGGAGAGGAGGTCACGCACGATCTTGCCCCTGGGCATCCAGCGGTGGTGGCCGACATCGGAGAGCGGTTCGTAATCGACGAGCTCCTTTGAGCGCATCAGCTCGCAGTGCAGGGGCTCGCCGCCCTGTTCCACCCCGAGGCCGATCTCCTTTTTGATGAGTTTGCCGAGCGCCGAGTCATCTGCACAACCGGCAGCATCCTTCTGCTCGCCGTCCGGCGTCATTACAAAGAAGGTGTGCGTCACCGTCTTTTTTGCCGGCTTCTCGGCGGCATCTTCCGGGGTGATCGTACGGGAAAGCTCGGAGAGCGGATGTCCCTTGCAGGAGACCGTGAACGACTTGTACCAGCCGAAGGGAGCACGTTTCACGGTACACCCTTCCTGCTCACGGCACAGCTCCTCGATCCTGGTGAGCGCCTGCACCGCAGCCTTGGGAGAGGAGAGGTCGTTTGACAGGTGCGCATAGGGGTAGATCATGATATTGGTCGTGCCCAGTTTGCCCGCAGTCTCGAGAATCTCTGCGGCGGTCTGTGCCGCAACAGCTTCGATATTGTCTTCGTCGGCTGTTTCTACAGCGCAGAATGCCGTCAGTGCCTCGTCGAGGGCGTCCTCTGGGATGATATTCTCCTCGGCTACCGGGGTCTTTTTCTGAGCCTGGTATTGAATGTGATCTGAATGAATGAGCAGAAGTCGCATGGTGGTGCTCCTTATAAACGCGTATAAAATTGGTGTTGGTTCGTAATTAGGGTATGGTTTGGATTCCCGTCACGGCAGACCGGTTACTGCCGTACGTTGCGGTGATACCGTGACAGGGTTGCCTGCCGCTGGTTGAGGTATTTCGCGTCCCCTTTTGATCCATAGGGTTTTTCCGCACGTTCGGTCGTGTAAAAGACCAGCTGACCGATAGGCATGCCAGAATAGAGCCGTACCGGGCGCTGGTTGGCATTGGATATCTCAAGCGTAATCGTCCCGCAGAATCCTGCGTCGATCCACCCTCCGGTCTGGTGGAGAGCGATACCGAGACGGGCGATGGATGATTTGCCCTCGATCGTTGCTACGATATCGTCGGGGAGTGCGATGCACTCATGCGTCTCGGCAAGGAGAAACATCCCCGGCGGCACATCGATGTACTCCGCATGGGTCTCATGCACATGCGAAGTGACGGTCTGCTGATCATACGGGTCGATCACGTCATCCGACTCCTCATACCAGACAAAGTGGTTCCCCAGGCGTATGTCGAGAGAATTGGGCTGAACGAATTGTACGTCGTAGGGGTCGATCTTTATATGGCCCCGTTCAATGCGGTTCTGGATCTGCCAGTCAACGAGAATCATTCAGGTTTAGGTTGTCCGCACGGGTAAAAAAGGGATTCTCTTTCTCGTCGGTATTGGTTCCCGGGGTTTTTGAATTTGAGAGAATTACCGGCCTTCCGGGTCGGAAGGCATGCCCTGGCCGCCAGCCTCCCGCCCCTCGTATTCACCGTGTTTCCATGGTTCGATCATCCATTCCGTTCTTCTGAGCAGCCCGTGCATGGTCGTCACCTCGCGTGGGGTCAGCATGGTCCTGCCGAAGATGCGCCGCATCATCGTCATCGTATTCGCCCGCTTGTATTCAAAGTGGTCGACCAGGTCGAGGAACCGGTCGATATGGTCGTAGAAGGCATCCATCTCCTGGCGTGACGCCAGATTATAGTCTCCCCTCGGGAGGTTGGCAAGCTCGTAGCAGACCACGCCGACCGCGTGGGATATGTTGAGGATGGGATAATCCGCCGAGGTGGGGATCGTGCAGATCACGTCGCACCGCCTCACCTCGTCGTTGCCAAGGCCCCTGTCCTCCCTGCCGAAGAGAATCGAAATGCGCCCATTTACCGGACTCAGCATCTCCCTGAGTTCGGCCGGGGTGTAGTAGGGCATCCTCATGGCGTGGGAGACGGTCTTTGAGAGCCCGCCGGTCGTTGCCACCAAAAGATTAGACTCCGTAATCACCTCATCAAGGGATGATGCTATCCTTGCTCCTTCGAGCACTTCGCGGGCGTGGGATGCGCGGGCGGTGGCTTCGACCCCCCAGTCGGGAGGGTTGACCATCGTCAGCCGGGTAAACCCGAAATTCTTCATGACACGGGCGGCAAATCCGATGTTCCCCTCGTAGAGGGGTTCGACAAGAACGATTTCAATCTCAGCCATGGCAAAAAAGATCCGGGAAGGTTATTTGACCGCCCTGACCGTTGCCTTCAGAGCATTGACCCCATCGTCATAGACCGCGTTACCTACGACGATGGCGTCTGCATACTGCCCCATCTCGGCAGCTTTCTCTGCATTGTTGATGCCGCCGCCATAGAAGAGGCGGCCTTCGGTAACGACCCCGGATACGGCGCTCACGATCTCCGGGTCACCGTAGATGCCGGAATACTCGATATACGTGACCGGGAACCGGAAGTAATGGTCGGCAACCTCGGCGTATGCCACCACGTCCTCTGCGGGAAGATCACAGATGGCACGCGTCACCTTGCCGACCGAGGACGCCGGATTGAGCACGATGTAGGCCTCCGGTACAACCATATCCCAGTCTATGGTGTTGTGCTTGACCCAATACTGGTGTTTGCCGACCATCCAGATCATCTCAGGAGTGTTCAGGACCGACGGGACGAAGAGGCCGTCGACCCCCTCAAGGATCACGGCCTCGGGCCCGGCAGGTTCCACCACTACGGGAAGGTCGTATTCCCGCACTTGGGCGATAAGTTCACTCAGGTTTTCTTTCGTGACATTGAGTGTCCCCGAGAGCATCAGGGCATCTGTCCCGCTCGTAGCAATCTCCTCTGCTTCGGCAGAGTTTACGACCTTGTCCGGGTCGAGCTTGGTAACATGTCGCCATTTTTTCCAGTCAATCTTCATGGGTATCTTCCCTTATCAGAGGGCTTTTTGAAACGCACGTATTTTCTCCGCCGGAATACCGGTCATCTGTTCGGTCTTCTCCGGGTCTGCGGCCGCAAGGCCCGCTGCATCATAGATACCTGCCATATAGAGGTGGAGAAGTGCCGATTCTCCAAGGCCGGGAATTGCGAGCAGTTCTTTCTTCCCTGCATCGACCATCTTCTGTGTCACTTTCTCGGGTTCTTCAACATCCATTGCGTTACAGACGGCGGCGGCGTGTTTTCGCGCCGTCTCCACCTTGATGCCGGAGGCGGCAGCGAGGTAGGCGGGATGCAGTGCGCTGAAATCTGCAGGCGAGGTGATCCCTGCTTCCATGTATTTCTTCAGGCTGACGGCAGGGACCCCGTATTCCCGCAGGAGTTTCGTGTTGTATTCCAAGCGGACATCTGCGAGAAGACCTTCCGCTTCAGCCTCGGAGAGGTGCATCCTTGCAAGAGCGGCCGCATCCATCTCCGCAAGGGCGCCGAGGTCATTGATTCCTGCCTTAATCAGGGCGGAGGATACCTTCGCGGGGCTCCTGCCGCGTCTCGGGACCACGTGTCTGCGGACGAACTTTTTCATCTCGGTACGGCGCCGCATCATCTCGAGGACATCTTCTGCCTCTTCCTGGAGCGTTGCCGTTGTCCCGGCATCGGCCCCGAGCGCATCCGCGATATCTTCGGCAGGAGTGGTTGCCACGTCGTATACGCTGTAGATATGGGCGGCATGGAGTTTGTCTATCATCGCCGTGTCCATGGAGGGCATCATGTCGAGTCCCTCCCTGTTCGATTCGATATGGTTGCAGAGCGGGCACCCGATCTCCCACGGGCGCGCCCCTTTCCGGATTAGCCTGATGTGGTGAAGGCCGTGGACCGGGCATATATCTTTTTCACGGATGGCCGTGCCCCAGTTTGCAGCAGGGAGGCCGATATTAAAGGTGCAGTCAGGATACCCGGTACATCCGATGAACTGGGACATGCCCTTCGTCTGCCGTATCATAAGACCTTTTCCACAGACCGGGCAGGGACCGATGATCTTCTCCTCATCGGTCCGTTCCATGATCTCACCGCCGATGTCCTCCTCGTGTGCCTCGAGTCGGTCAAAGACGGTGTGGAGCATCTCCTTGGATTCGGCGATGACATCGCCGGGTGCACGTTTCGCCCCTTTGATGTCCTCCATGTGGTTTTCAAGGGTGCTCGTCATCTCCGGTTTGGTGATCATCGAGGCATAATGTCCAAGCGCTTCGGTAACACCGCGGCCCACGAGGGTGGGCCGGAGCGGGGCACCTTCGATATACCTTCTGCCGATGAGCTTTCCGATCACTTCGTGACGGGTTGATTTTGTCCCGAGCCCCAGCTCTTCCATCGTCTGGATAAGCTTCGCCTGGGAAAACCTGGGGGGGGGAGTCGTTTCCTTGCGCTCGTTAATCACCCCAAGGATCGGGAGGTGTTCGCCTTCTTCCAGTGGGGGAAGGATCGTCTCCTTTGCTTCGCTGTAGTGGTAGACATGCCGGTATCCTTCCTCGGCGAGCCTCGAGCCGGTGGCCGTGTACTCCTCTCCCCCTGCATCGAAGAGATATTTCAGTGTCGTCCACCGTGCGTCCGGCGAGAGCGTCCCAAGGAACCGGCGTACAATCAGCTCATAGACCTTCCACTGGTCAGCGGAGAGCGCACTCTCCTTCGCCGCACCGGTCGGGTGAATCGGCGGGTGGTCGGTGGAGGACTTTTTCCCCCTTGTCGGCTGCTGGCGTCGGTGTGCGATGGTCCATTCGACATCGCGGGAAAATGCCGTCTTCTTCAGCTCTTGTAGCACACCGTCAAGGTCGAGGGATGCAGGATAAACCGTGTTGTCCGTTCTCGGGTACGAGATGTACCCGTTCATATAGAGGTCTTCTGCGATGCGCATTGCATTTGCCGCGGATATTCTCATCCGTGAGGCGGCGACGATGAACGATGTCGTATCAAACGGTGCGGGGGCACGGTCCGCCCTTGTCCCTTCCCTGACGCTGGTAACCGTCAGGGGTTCCTTTGTCCGCTTCTCTGCCTCCTTTGCCTCTTCACTGCTCCAGAACTTGTCATGAGTGTGGCGTGCCTCAAAGGCGTACGTCGCCTTCTCGGTTTCGAGGGATATGAGCCAGTATGGTTCGGGGACAAAGGCCTCAATCTCCTTCTCCCGGTCGACGATCATGGCGAGCACCGGGCTCTGGACACGGCCCACGGAGAGGATGTTTGCACCGCCGCGTCTGGCGGCGATCGAGATGAACCGGGTCAGCGATGCACCCCATATCAGGTCGATCAGCTGACGGGTCTCTCCCGCCGCCGCAAGATCAAAATCGATCTCGGCGGGGCTCTCGAATGCCTGGTTGATCTCCTGTGGGGTAATTGCGGAAAAACGGGCCCGCTGGACCGGTACCTTCGGGTTTGCCCCGACGACAAGTTCATAGGCCTCTTTTCCGATGAGTTCCCCCTCACGGTCAAAATCAGTGGCAATCGTGACCCGTTCTGCCTGCCGGGCGAGTTTTTTTATGAGGGTTACGATCTTCCTCTCGGTGGGTTTTTTCACTGTTCCCGCATCGATGAGGGTGCGGGGGGTATGGACCTCGCTTCGCCAGTTGGTGTATCCGGGTTCGAAGTCGATCTCAACGACATGGCCGCGGAGTCCCAGGGCGACCGCATCGTCGAAGCGGTAGGTATTGACCCCGTTCTCTTTTCCGGATTTGACCTTCTCTTTTCCGGCAAGGATGGATGCAATTCTCTGTGCTGCGATATTCTTCTCTGCGATGATCAGATGCATGCGGAGTTACTCCTCCAGGGCGTCGAGGTACGTGCTCATCTGGGCATTGAGAACCTTCGGGTCCGCCCGGCCCCGCGTCTCCTTCATCACCTGTCCGACCAGGAAGTTGAGTGCCCCCTTCTTTCCGGCAAGGTAATCGCTGACCGCCTGGGGGTTTGCCTCCACCACCGATGCGATAACCGCATCAAACTCCCCGCCTTTGACCTTGCCAAGGCCTGCCTCTGCGACGATGTCGGCAGGCATCGGGCAGTCCTCCTTATTGAGACAATGGTCCAGCATCGTCCTGAGGACCTCAACACCTGACTTGTCCGTGATTGCATCGTCACGGATGAGGGCGATGAGATCGCCGATATTTATCGCGGGGATCTCATCGATTTTCATGGAGCGGTAGTTGAGTTCGCCGAGGAGAATGTCGGCCACCCACGTCGCTGCAAGGTTCGGGTCGACACCGGCAATCTGTTCGTAGAAATCTGCCACCTTCAGGTCACCCGTCAGGGTGCGGGCATGGTTGACCGAGATGCCGTAGTCCCGCATGAACCGGTCGCGCCGGGCGTCCGGGAGTTCCGGGAGCTCGACCCCGTCGAGCCAGCTCCTCACTCTCAGCGGCCGCAGGTCCGGTTCGGGGAAATAGCGGTAGTCGTTCTCCTCCTCCTTGCTCCTGGATGAGGTGGTAATGCCACGTCCTTCCATGAAATGACGCGTTTCGCGGGTAATGTACTGGCCGCGGCGTATCAGGTTTCTCTGGCGCGTGATCTCAAAATTGAGTGCCTTCTCCACCCCCTTATAGGAGGAGATATTCTTGCACTCCACCCGGTTGTGGCCCTTGATGGAGATGTTTGCATCCACACGAATGGCACCCTCCCGCTCCCCGTCGAAGACCTCAAGATATTCGAGCGTGGACCGGAGTTTGTTCAGGAACCGGCGTGCTTCTTTCGGGGAGCGGAGGTCAGGTTCGGTGACGATCTCGATGAGGGGTATGGAGCTCCGGTTATAGTCCACGAGAGAGTACCCCGCCCGGTCCCGTCCGGTCTTGTGCACGAGCCGCCCGGGATCCTCTTCGAGGTGAATGCGGGTGATCCTGACAACCTTGGTGTGCCCCTCGTCATTTTCGATCTCAAGATAGCCCTTCTCGGCTATGGGCTTGTCATACTGGGAGATCTGGTAAGCCTTAGGGAGGTCAGGATAGAAGTAGTTCTTTCGCGAGAACTCGGAATACTCGGGCACCTCAAGGTTGAGTGCCTTTGCCACCTTCAGGGCATATATGACCGCCTGTTTGTTCAGGCGCGGCATGGCCCCCGGAAGGCCGAGACAGATGGGGCAGCAGTGGGTATTGGGGGGCGCCCCCTGGAATTCCGCCGAACACCCGCAGAAGAGCTTTGTCTTCGTGTTGAGCTGACAGTGTATCTCAAGGCCGATGATGACCTGCTGGTCGGTGTCCATATCACGCCACCTCCTGTTCAAAGGCAAAGGCAACATCCACGACCCGTTCGTCCGCAAAGTGCGGGCCGATGATCTGGAGCCCCACGGGCATCCTGTCGACCGTCCCGCAGGGGACGGATATCGCCGGGACACCCGCAAGGTTTGCCGGGACCGTCAAAATATCAGCAAGGTACATCGAGAGTGGGTCTGACTTTTCTCCGAGACAAAAGGCGATGGAGGGCATGGTAGGGCCGGCGATGACGTCGGCGTCCTTCAGCACCCGGATAAAATCCCTGCGGACATTTTCACGTGCCACCTGCGCCTTGGCATAGTATTTGCCGTAATATCCTGCAGAGAGGGCGAAGGTGCCGAGAAGAATCCGGCGCTGCACCTCCTTGCCGAAGAGTGCGCCGCGATGGTCCCTGAATTCGTCATGCCATGAACGGACGGTCTCCACCTTGGGGCCGTAGCGCACCCCGTCGAAGCGGGCAAGATTTGAGGAGGCCTCGCTGGTGCAGGTCACATAGTATGCCGCGAGTGCATAGGTCATCGACGGAATCGAGCATTCGACGGTCTCTGCGCCAAGCCCTTCGAGGGTCGCGATAGCGTCCTGCACCTTTGCCGCAACGGCCGGGTCCACCCCCTCACCGAAATACTCCTTCGGGACAGCGATGCGCAGCCCTTTTACATCCGAATTCGGAGTATGGTCATAGAGGCGGTCATAGGTCGTTGAGTCGCGGGCGTCGGGCCCTGCGATCACCGACATGAGCGTGTTTACATCCGTCACCGTCTTTCCAAGAGGGCCAATCTGTTCGAGCGAGTTGGAGTAGGCGATCAGGCCGTACCGGGAGACGCGGCCGAAGGTCGGCTTGAGCCCCACGACGCCGCAGAACGCCGCCGGACAGCGGATGGACCCTCCGGTATCGCTGCCGAGCGCCAGATCGACCATGCCGGATGCGATCGCCGCTGCACTGCCGCCGGAGGACCCGCCGGGGACCCGTGCCGGGTCGACGGGGTTGGTGACCGGACCGAATGCACTGTTCTCCGTCGTCGTCCCCATCCCGAACTCGTCCATATTGGTCTTCCCGACGATTGCGGCACCCGCCTTTCTTAGTAGTGCTACGACATGGGCATCATAGGGGGGCACATACCCTTCCAGGATGCGTGATCCACATGTCGTGGGTATCCCCACAGTGGTGATATTGTCCTTTACCGCCACGGGGATTCCTTCAAGCGGTCCGCCGTTCGGTTCGAAGAGGGCCAGGTCAAGGGTTGAGATGAAGGCGTTGTGCCGGTCTTTTTCATCAAAAATGTATCCGCCTTCCACTCACATCACCCTGGGAGCCCTGATAAACCCATCCTCGGTTCCCCCGGCGTTTGCCGTGGCCTCTTCCTGTGAGAGCGACGGCGTCACCACGTCCTCGCGGAGCACATTCCCGAGGTCCGGCACCCCCTCCTCGCCGGGGGGGACCTGGTCCAGGATGTCAAAATATTCAAGAATATCGTTGAACCGGGAGGTAAATGCTCCAAGTTCCTCTTTTGATATGGATATATCTGCAAGTTTTGCAATTCCTTCAACGTCGCTCTCGTTTACCATGTTCTCAGGCCCTGGATAATTGGTTTATGTACCCTTGCACGGAATTTTTATAACCATTGTTACGTGCGCACCTCTGGACGACCTTCCAGATGCCGCTGCCGTACTGCATCGCCTTCTTCTCGTAACAGGCAATTTCTGCGGGCAGGTACCGGAGTGCAACCCTACGCAGCGGGCGTTTTCTCACCCCTCCGGATACCCGTTCGGCTGAAGGGATGGCGCCTGCGGCGCGCACAACCCGGGAGTCGAGGTACGGGCAGGACAGAGTGCATCCGAAGAGGCCGGCAACCGACTGGTCGCGGGCACTTTGGATGCGCAGCCCTTCAAAGTCCTCCCTGAAGAGCCCCTCCATATCGTCCGTCTCGAGGTAGCGGGCATATCCCCCGAAGAGTTCATCCGCCCCCTGTCCGGCAAGGATGCGCCGGTGGCCGTTCTCCCCTGCCCAGCGTGCCGCGAAGAAGAGGGTGGCGGCGATGGAGGCATCGACGGGGGTTCTTCTTGGTATGACCTGCATGACGCCTCTCAGGGCCGTTTTGACCTCATCCGGCTGTACTATGACATAGGTGTGATCGAGGCCGATTTCCTCCGCCACCCGTGCTGCATGCATGAGGTCGTGCGATCCTTCGATACCGACCGTAACACAGGGCAGGTCGGCAATGGCCGCGATAAGCGCAGAATCCACCCCGCCGGAGAAGGCAACGACTCCTTCACTGTTGCGCAGGCGGACTGCCGTTTCGATGGCATCTGCAAGGGGCTGTGACGGAGGTTCCGGTGAAACCCTCCCGATCACCGCTCCGTCAACGATAATCTCGCCCGGTCCGCATCCGCCCTGCACGATGCCCATGCTGTCACGGGCACAGCCGCCATCCCATGCTAGGAAGAACTCTCCCCCGCATGATTTGAGCCATCCATACCCTTCGCTGAGAGCTTCAGCAATATCCGCTCTTCTCAGAACTCTGCCGTCCTGTTCAATCCAGCCGGTTAGAGAGATGTCATCTGTCATGGATATTCAGAAATCCGCACAGGGATCTTCCTGTCTACCATAGGTTGCCGCCGGATACAGAAAAAGAGTGTGGAGTGTACTATTCGTTGTCTCCGTCTTGTTGCCCCTTATCGTTCAGGAGGCGGGGCTTTTTCCCCCCTGCCCGTGCGGATGGCGAACAATGACATGTCCCGCCGGTAGACGAGCTAAAAAAATGGTGCGGGGATGCCCCATCCGGGATCTATTCTGTGGTGAGGGGGCGAAGTTTTGCCTCGAGCCGCTCGACCTGCACTACTGCGGTCCCGATGTAGTTGTCCGGGTTGAGGAGGGCGAGGATCTCGTCTGTGGTGAGAAGGGCCGCCACGTCCTCGTCCCCGGCAAAGACTTCTGCTACCGGGCGGTTTTCCTCGAGGGCGGTCATGGAGCCGATCCTGACCCGTTCGTGGGCGTCCTGGCGGTCCATGCCGCGCCGGGTAAGTTCGATCATCACCGACTCGGCCATATTGACCCCGTGGAGGAGGTTCAGGTTTCTGCGGATATTCTCCTCGCGGATGTTCAGGCCCGTCAGCACCTTCGTCATCACGGTAAGGATGTGGTCGCAGAGGATGGACGCCTCGGGAAAGGTCACCCGCTCGCAGGAGGAGTTGGTGAGATCCCGCTCGTCCCAGAGGGTGTTGTTCTGGAGTGCCGGTTCGACCATCGCACGCACGATTCGGGCAAGCCCGCAGACCTGTTCGGATTTGATCGGGTTTCTCTTGTGGGGCATCGTTGACGAGCCTACCTGTTTCGAACCGAATGCCTCTTCCAGCTCACCGATCTCCGAGCGCTGCATCATGCGGATCTCCACGCCGATCTTATCCAGCGTCGTCGCAAGGTTTGCAAGAAACATGAAATACTCGGCAAACCGGTCGCGCTGGATGATCTGGTTGGAGACGTCCACGGGGGTAAGGTCGAGGTACTTCATCATCTCGGCCATCACCAGATCCCCCTTGTCGCCGAGGGAGGCCTGTGTCCCCACCGCCCCGGTCATCTGGCCGACGGCGACGCGGGGGCGCATCTGTTCCAGGCGCTCGAGGTGACGGGCGACTTCAGATGCCCAGATGGCAAACCGGAGGCCGTAGGTTGTCGGCACACCGATCTGGCCATGGGTGCGCCCCGCGCAGATCACCAGTTTCGTCTCGATGCTGCGGTCCAGGAGCACACCAAGGAGGACTTTTATCTTCTTCTCGAGGATGGCCAAACTGTCTTTGAGCTGGAGGCCCGTTGCGGTATCGAGGATGTCGTTTGAGGTCGCACCGTAATGGACCCAGCGGCCTGCGTCACCACAGACCTCGGTCATTGCCCGGACCACTGCCATCATATCGTGGTTGATCTCTTCCTCGATTGCCTTGGCGCGTTCAAGCGAGGCATCACGGGCACGTGCTTCAATTGCCGCCGCGTCTGCCTCAGGGATGATGCCGGTCCTCGCCTCGGCGACCGCAAGGGCGACCTCCGCACGGATAACTGACCTGAAACGATTCTCCTCGTCCCAGACAGCCCGCATCTCCGGCGTCCCGTACCGGAAGTCAATGGGGTGAATTGCCATAGTACCCCAGTATTGGTGCGGGGGAGGTAAAATTGGTTTGGCGTCCGGGTCTATTCCCTGACCTGGTATTCTGCCTCGATGACGTCCTCGTCCTTTTCCTGTTCGGGGATAAGGAGTGCGGCGATGATATAGAGGACAATACCCAGAATAAATCCGGTAACTATAGTGAATGCAGCCCAGACAAGGCGCACGATGTTCGGGTCGATATCAAGGGCCTCTCCCATACCTCCGCAAAATCCCGAGACGATCTTGTTTTTACGCGACAATCTCAATTCTTTCGTTGGAATCACTCTCCTGTATGAGAGTGGGTGTTCATATTTATGTGTTTTACCACACCCGTGGTGGTATCCAATAGTACAAGTGGCAGGAATACCAAATACCTGAAGAGCAATGGGCACCCTTGATGATTTCTTTCCCTACCCCGCATATCGGCCGCACCAGCAGGAGATGCTTGCCACTGTTGCGCGTGTCGCACGTGAAGGCGGCATCGGCATGATTGACGCCCCTACGGGAAGCGGCAAATCGAGCGTAATCGCCTCACTCCTCTCCGAAGCGAACGGCAGAAAGGTTGTGGTGGCCGTGCGGACCAAATCCCAGCTCACCACATTTATCCGGGAACTTGAACTCATACGAAAAAAGCAGCCCGGCCTCCGGTATGCCTATCTGATCGGCAAGCGCCAGATGTGCCCGGCCGTCGGCGAAGGGGACACCTACCGTGTCTGCGAAGGACTCAAGTCGTTTTCAACCGCGCTTCTGCGCGACCGGGCAAAGGCGGGGTCGCTCATCCCCGCAAAGGACCGGGTAATTGAGGAGCAGTTGCGCAGGCAGGATTCCGAACATCCCCTTCTCTGTCCGTATTTCATTAAAAGCAGAGTATTCGTGGATTCAGGCGAAGGTCTGCGGATGGTGCCGTCGGCTTCGCTCCGGACCCGTGCTGAACAGGTCTCCAGACAGAGAATCTCCCCGGATAAGCTCCATGAATTCTGCGGGGGCCTTTGCCCGTACGAGGTGATGATGCAGGCCGCGCGGGATGCCGATGTTCTTCTTCTCAATTTCCATCATCTCTTCAACGATGATATCCGCGACCAGCTCTATCAGTCGCTATCCATCGAACCCGAGCAGACGTTGCTTCTTGTTGATGAAGCCCATAACTGCGGCGATACCGTAGAGGACATCCAGAGCGTGACGATCGCCAGGGCAACGATGGATCAGGCCATGAATGAACTCGGGCGCATGCGGGGAAAGACGCAGGGGGTGGATGCACTCATCCATCTCTCTCCGCGGGTGATGAGTTTCATGGATTCCCTCTCGCGTTCGTTTAAGGAGGAGGACTGGTTCGATCCCAAGAACTTCGAACGGTTCATCCTCAATGGGACGCTCTATTCCCGGGTGGACGATATCGTCGACGATCTCCTGCGTGTCGATGAGGCGCACCGCGAGGCGCAGATTCAGGCGGGAGATTTCAAAGAGAGCGCCATCGAACGGCTGACCGAATTTTTTTACCGTATCATGCGGGCGAAGGACGACCCTGCCTTCCTGACGGTATACCGGAAGCGGGACGGCGAGGTGTCACTGCAGGTGCGCAGCATCGACCCCTCGTCCACCCTCTGTGACATCGCCTCGTTTCACGCATGTGCGATATTTATCAGCGGCACCCTCTCGCCGCTGGAGAGTTACCGGCGCCTCTACTTCGAGGACCTCCCGGTCACCACTCTCTCCCTCCCGAATTCGTTTCCCGCAAAAAACCGCCGCCTCTTCTGTGCGGAGGATATCACGTCCGTCTACAGCATGCGGCGCGATCGTGAGCATACCGAACTCGTGGACGGCTATATTCGCGCATTTGCCCGCCTCCCCGGTAACCTGGCGGTCTATTTCCCCTCCTATGATCTCATGCACCGGTTTACCGGAGACCTCCCCTCCCGCCTGAACGGGAAAGAGGTATTTATCGAACCGAATTCGGCATCCGATGCAGATGCGGCCCTGAAGAGGTTCGTCTCCCTCCCGTCTGCCGGAAAAGAGGGCATCATCTTTGGGGTATGCGGGGGAAAATGGTCGGAAGGGCTTGACTACCGGGGGGATCAGCTTTCCGGTGCCTTTGTCTTCGGTCTTCCCCTTGCGCCCTTTAACGACGTGAGAAAGATGGTCATCCAGTATTTCAGGAACAAGTTCGGGCCGGAAGGAGAGTTCATCAGTTATACCCTGCCGGCGGTCAACCGGGTGCTGCAGGCACTCGGCCGTGTCCTGAGGACGCCGGAGGATCGGGGAGTCCTCGTCATCGGGGAGTCCCGTTTTCTGGAAAAAGGGGTACGGCCCGGTCTGCCGCAATGGATGACCGATGAAATGGAGGTCTGCACTTTCCCGGTGTTTCGGAATGAGGTGCAGAAATGGCGCTGAGGGAAGGTGCCTGCCGCTTTGGTCTCTGGTGGGTGCATGTCGTATGGTCGAAAGAAACGGTATATTCACTCAGGTTCGCACGTGAAGGCATCGAGGGGGAGGTCCCGGCACAGGTGCTCTCATTCCTGAATGGCAGATCCTGCCGCCTCGGGGACCTTTCCAGCGTGGCAACGGTCGACGGGGCACCGTACGCCGCAATATACCGGGCGGTCCGTACGATCCCCTGTGGTGAGACACGGACCTATGCCGAGGTGGGGTCGCAGGCCGGTACCAGCCCGCGTGTGGTGGGAATCGCCATGCGCAGGAATCCCACGCCCCTTGTCATACCCTGCCACCGGGTGGTGGCAGCAAACGGCATCGGGGGGTTCACCCCGGATATTTCTCTCAAAACGGACCTCCTTGAGCTCGAAAAAAATATTCTGTCGCATATTTAAGGCAGGAATACCCATATGTTCCAAAGAGGTTTCGTATGAAGATTGCAGTTCTCGGCGCTGGTGCAGTTGGTCTCTCGATCGCTGCCAGACTCTCCACACTCTGTGATGTCTATGCGGTCGCCCGGCAACGGCATGTGTCTGCCATTGAGAGAGGTGGCCTGCGTCTCACCGGGCTCTGGGGGGATGATCTGTACCACTTTCCCTGCGGACCAGATCTTCCCACTGACGACTATGACTATATCCTGATCACTTCAAAGTCAATTGCCACCCGATCTATCTGCGAGGAGTTTGGTGAGAGGTTTGGCGATGCTGAGGTGGTCTCCATCCAGAACGGAATAGGAAACGAGGAGATCATCCGCGAGTTCACTCCGCATGTCATAGGCGGGATGATCATCACCGGATTCGAATGGCGGGGGGATGCCGATGTGCATGTCTCGGTCATCGGCGGTACTGCAAACTTCGGCCGGTTCCCCGAGGGTATGGATGAACCGGTACGGCGTCTGGCCGCACTCTTTGAAGAGGCGGGCATGGGGGCAGAGGCGAACCCGCTGATACGTTCGGCGCTATGGGGTAAGACGCTGTATAATGCCGCCCTCAATCCTCTTGGCGCGATTATGAACGTACCCTATGGTTCCCTGAAGGAGGAGCACGCGTGGCAGATCATCCAACAGGTTGTAAAGGAAGGGTTTGCCGCCGCAACGGCGGATGGGGTAACACTGGAGTGGAAAACGGCTGAAGAATACCTCGGGCACCTGGCAGACATTCAGATTCCCGCAACGGCGCAGCACAGGTCCTCCATGCTCCAGGACATCAGCGCCGGCAGGGTCACCGAGATCGATTTCATCAATGGCGCTATCGTGCGCATCGGCAAAGCACATATTATTCCCATGACAGTGAACACCGTCATCTGTGACCTGATTCACTTCAGGGAATCGATGGTGAAGCGATAAGACAAAAGGGAAGGACTTCGTGATGCGGTCGGCGATTATTCTTGTCGGAGGAGAGGCACGGCGTGCAGGTGGGCGGGAGAAGTACCGGTTCATGTATGAGGGGGAAACGTTTCTTTCGCGCCTCATCGACACGCTGGACGAAGTGGTCGATGAGATACTGATCGTTGCCCGTGATACCGAACAATGCGCACGCGTAGCGGAAATGACGCATGTGAGGATTGTTCCCGACCGTCACAGGGGCATTGGCCCGGCAGGCGGCCTGCAGGCAGGTGCACTGGAGGCTCGAAGTGACCTCGTCTTTGGCGTGGCCTGTGACATGCCGTGTGTCAATGCCCGGGTGGTAGACCGTCTCTTCCGGCTCATCGACGGGTATGATGCGGTCATTCCATGCTGGGGGGACGAGAAGATGCTCGAGCCCCTGCATGCCGTCTACCGGCCCCGGGCTCTCCTCTCTGCCTATGAAGCATCCCCATCGCACTCTCTTCGAAGCCTGACACGCCATCTG
Organism: Methanoculleus sp.; assembly: GCA_011045995.1. GTDB lineage: Archaea > Halobacteriota > Methanomicrobia > Methanomicrobiales > Methanomicrobiaceae > Methanovulcanius. The sequence goes on from DSBQ01000043.1 coordinate 23,744, forward strand.
AATGTCCGGTATGTCGATGTGGAGACCTTGCGGGATATCGATCCGGAACTGCGGACCTTTACCAACATCAACCGTCTTGAGGACCTGGAGGAGATTAAGGCCTGTCTGGAGGATGCTGACTGCCGATGATGCAGGTGAGGATCATCGCCGTGGGGAAGGCAAAGGAACCGTTTTACCGGGAAGGTGTCGCAGAGTATGCCAAACGTCTGACCGGTATGGCGAAGATCGGGTTCGTCGAACTCCCGGATGAACCGACGCCCGCCGGGGCATCTGCTGCAGAGAAGGCAAAGGTGCTCGATGCCGAAGGGCTCCGCATTTTAAAGACCCTGCATCCGGGGGAATACTGCGTTCTCCTTGACCTCAGCGGGGATATGATGACTTCAGAAGCATTTGCACGAAAGATTGAGGAGCTTACACTTGGCGGGACTTCCAAATTCGCCTGCGTAATAGGAGGGAGCCTCGGGGTATCGGATGATGTGAGGCGGCGTGCCGACCTCCGTTTGTCTCTCGGCCCGATGACCTATCCGCACCAGATGGTCCGGCTCGTTATTGTCGAACAGCTCTATCGGGCCTGCATGATTGGCAAGGGTGCAAACTACCACAAATAACCGGACGCTACAACCATGCACACTATTTTCTCAGTCACGATCCCGTATGACGGCAACGGATGTGCCATCCAATTATTGCAAGGTTCTTCAGCCGGAACCATCTTTGTTTTCCCGAATCTTTCACGATGCAGGGAGAATGCAGATGGTGTGGTGTCCAATGACGATGCGGTCATGTATGCACATATCTCCGTTCCTTTCGTTTGCGTGCATGATGAGGGAGCAATGAAAATTATCTTAAAAAGTGTGGAAAAGAAGGGGGGCTAACTACCGGAAGCCTGCTTAGAACGGGATTCGTCTCCCGGCTGCATCCCTGCTGTACCTGCCAAACTCACTGCTCCGGAGCAGAACATCACCGGTGAACACCGGCCCGTCCCTGCAGACCCTGAGACCGGAGGAGTCAAAGCAGCATGACCCGCAGATACCGACACCACACTTCATGTACCTGTGCAGAGAGAACTGCCCGCGGTCGGCAACGCCGTGGGCATCGAGGATGCCCAGGACCGCCTTCATCATCATCTCGGGTCCGCAGACACATATGGTGTCATAGGAGGCCGGGTCCGCCTCTTCCAGAAGTGCCGTGACAAACCCGTGATGCCCCCGTGTGCCGTCATCCGTCGCAATTCTGAGATCCTCCGCCTTTCCCGCAAGTTCGCCTGCATAGAGCAGTTCCTCTGCCGTCCGTGCACCGAGAATGAAAGTATCTGCCTGGCCGTATGTCACCAGTGGCCGCAGAGGTGCGGCACCGACGCCTCCGGCGACGGCAAGGACCCGTCCTTCCGGGGAAAATCCATTGCCCAGCGGCCCCTTGATGCCGATCACATCACCCTCGGTAAGGGAGAAGAGCGCGCCGGTTGCTTCGCCGACCTTCTGGACGGTGATGGCGTTTCCCGCGGAGAAGGCCATGGGTATCTCATCGACTCCCGGCACCCAGACCATGCAGAACTGCCCTGCCTGTGCCTCGAAGCGCCTTGAGAACTCAAAGGTCCTGATGGACGGCGTTTCGTGGATGATATGGGTGATGACGACCGGTTCGGAGGGAATTTCTTCAATCATGGGCGCACCCCACGATGGTGCATGGATCTTCGCCCCCGTCCAGACGGTACAGCTGCTGTGCAATCGATGAAAATACGGTTTCTGATTCGATGAGGGCGCTTCCTATCTCAACGGCGGATGCCCCGGCCATCATCAGCTCTACGGCATTGTCGGCCGTCGCCACCCCGCCACACCCGATGACAGGTATGCTGCATGCCTCATAGAGTTCCCAGACGCAGCGAACGGCAATGGGGAAGATTGCAGGGCCTGAGAGTCCTCCCATTCCATGTCCAAGGACCGGGCGCCGCATTGCAGTGGAGATGCGCATCGCCTTGACGGTATTGATTGCAACGACGGCATCGGCACCGCCTTCCTGCGCGGCGACACCGAACTCTGCAATCGAGCAGACATTCGGGGTGAGCTTCACCCAGACCGGAAGTCCGGCGCGTTTGGCGGCACGTGTGCATTCCCTGACCATATCCGGGTCCGAGCCCAATGCCGCCCCGTATCCTTCCGCGTGCGGGCAGGAGAGGTTGAGTTCGAGTCCCTGCACCCTGCCTGCAAACCAGGATGCGACTTCGCCGAATTCTTCGGGCGTTGCACCGAAAATGCTTGCTATGACCGGCTCGTTGGTAAGGCGGTCAAGCTCACCGATAAAATCCCTGGACGGGTTGGGTAGTCCCATTGCATTCAGGATTGCTCCGTCGAGAACGGCAACACAGGGGCCGGCATGGCCTGTTTTTGGTTCAGGACCAATAGACTTGGTTACGACTCCTCCCGCACCGAGTGAAAGCATCCTGGCAAGCGATGCCCCCGTCGTTCCCAGCACCCCAGCAGCCAGAATGAGGTGATTGTTAAGCCGGACACCGGCGATATCCACCGGTCCGGGACATAAGGCGACCATCTGGTAAAAAATTGTAGTTATTTATTATTAGCATACCCATACTTGATCCATGACCAGCCTTGCGGTGATGGGGGCAGGACGGATCGGCGGCGAGATGGCATTTCTCGCAACCGTGCTCGGGCTTGCTGATGAGATCACCCTGTATGATATCAATCGTCCTCTGCTTGAGGCACAGATTCTGGAGCTCTCCCACACGGGGCTGGATGTCCGTCTCTCAACGGATCCCGCAGCTATTGCCGGCGCTGACATTGCGGTCTTTGCAGCCGGTTCACCCAGAAATCCCGGGATACGGACACGTGCTGATCTTCTGGGTGTGAACCTCCCGGTTGCTGACCATTGCTGCCGGCTGCTCCGGGGATTTGACGGTGTGCTGGTTACCATAACAAACCCCATGGACGCAAATAATTACTACCTGTGGAAGACTCTCGGCCTTCCTCGGGAACGTTGTATCGGGTTTGGCGGTCAGCTTGACTCGGCGCGGTTCAGGATATTCATGAAGGAATGCGGGATGGATGGGCCTGCATGGGTCCTTGGTGAACACGGGGAGCACCAGGTGCCTCTCTTCTCCCATCTTGGCAGGGAAGTGCCGGTTGAGGAGCGCGATGCAATACTTGCCCGGATGCGGGGTTCAAGCATGCCGGTGATAAAAGGGAAAGGTGGGACCGTCTTTGGGCCGGCCTGGCATATATTCAACCTTTTGAAATGCATCGCCCTCAATGGGAGGCAGGTAGTCCCGGTCTCATGCATCCTCGACGGTGAGTACGGGGTGCAAACCTGTTCCCTCGGTGTCCCGGCACGAATCGGCCGAAACGGCATAGAGGAGATCTACGAATGGACGCTCGATGATTGGGAGGAGGCCCGTTTCCGTGACGCAGCAGAGTCTTCATGTGTTCTGTGCCGACGATCCGACGCCTGAGGACGTTGGCCTTCGCCTCGCCATCAACCAGGTGGAGTATTCAAATAGTCCCGACGGTCCGGTCATCCACATCTTCGGGCGGGATGCGGCAGGAACCGCAGCCCATGTCCGGGTGACCGGTTTTAAGCCGTATTTTTATGCAACGGCCGAACGGGCGGATCTCCTCCCTCCTCACCCGAAGACTGAAGTGGACCACACCACCGGGTACCGGTCAATCCGCGGGGAGCTGCTTCGAAGGATTTACACCCTCACGCCAGGAGACGTACGTGAGGTAAGGGATTATTATTCCCCGCACTTTGAGGCGGACATTCCGTTTGCAACCCGGTACCTCATCGACCTGGGACTCACGGGCGGTATTGAAGTCCCCCGGTGCGAAACGGATTTCTCCGAAGTTGTGCCCGCGGAGGTTCAGGCCCCGGCACGCGTCTGCATGATGGATATTGAGTGTGAGGATGAACGGGGATTTCCTGATGCAGACCGTGACCGGATCATCTGTATTACCTGCTGGGACTCGTTCGACGATGCCTACGTCACGTTCTACGCGCATCCCCCCGAACAGAAGGGAGCAGATCCCCTGCCGGTGCGGGACAACCATGTGGTGGAGATATGTTCCAACGAATCTGCGCTTCTGGAGAGTCTTACGGCATATGTCGCCGACCGTGATCCCGACATTCTCTCCGGCTGGAACTTCGTCGACTTCGATATCCCGTATATCATCCGGCGCATGGAGGTGCTCGGTCTTGCACCTGATGCCCTTTCACGCATTCCTGGGCTTGGTGCCAGAAATGCACTTCGGGGGCGGGCGCTGTTCGACCTGCTGACCGCCTATAAGAAGATGCAGGGGGCCAGAAAAGAGTCATATCGCCTCGATGCCGTCGCCGAGGATGAGCTTGGCGAGGGAAAGGTGCGCTACACAGGGACCCTGAGCGACCTGTGGAGAAGTGATCCCGGACTCCTCGTAGAGTACAATCTCAAGGATGTCGAACTGTGTGTGGGCATTGACACCAAGAACGAGATTATCGGGTTTTACCGGGAAATCGCAAGGTATGTCGGCTGTCCGCTTGACCGGACACTCAATTCGTCCAATGTGATTGACATCTTCGTTCTCAGAAAAGCATTCGGGAGGTACATCCTTCCTTCAAAGGGATTTGCCGAGGGCGATGAGTTTGAGGGGGCGACGGTCTTCGAACCGTCCCTTGGTGTGCGGGAAAATGTGGTGGTGCTGGATTTAAAATCCCTCTATCCCATGTGCATGATGACCATCAATGCATCGATGGAGACAAAAGATCCACAAGGTGAACTCCGGGCCCCCAATGGGATCCGCTTCAAAAAATCTCCCGACGGTCTTACCCGGAGCATTATCGCCGACCTCCTGAATGAGCGTGATGAAAAGAAGGCACTACGCGACCGGTATTCGTATGGTTCGCCGGATTACAAGCTCTATGACATCCAGCAGAATGTCCTGAAGGTCATCATGAACACCTATTATGGAGTGTCCGGGTATGCACGCTTCCGTCTCTATGACCGGGAAATTGGTTCTGCAGTAACCTCAGTAGGGCGTGCCATCATCGCCCACACCCGTGATGTTATCACCGGAATGGGGTACTCCGTCATCTATGGCGATACCGATTCATGCATGGTGCAACTGCCGGCGTCATCCCTCGATGCAACGATTGCCGGCGCACGGACGATTGAGGCAAAGGTGAACGAGAGTTATGCACCCTTTGCCCGAGAAACGCTGGGTGCCGATACGCATTACTTCTCCATCAAATTCGAGAAGGTCTACCGACGGTTCTTCCAGGCAGGCAAAAAAAAGCGATATGCGGGACATCTGGTCTGGAAAGAGGGGAAGGATGTGGACCAGATCGATATCGTCGGGTTCGAGATGAAACGAAGCGATTCCCCCCACATCACCAAGGAAGTCCAGAAACATGTGATGGAGCTGATCCTCATGGGCGCAGGAAAAGAAGAGGTGAAGTCCTACCTCGGCAGGGTGATAACGAACTTCCGTGCAGGGAAATATTCCCTCGATGAGATCGGCATCCCCGGGGGCATCGGCAAATCCCTGGAGAGCTATAAGACCAAGGATGCACAGGTGCGGGGTGCTATCTATTCAAATACCTATCTGGGAACGGATTTCAAGTCGGGAAGCAAGCCCAAGCGCGTCTATATACGGAAGGTGAAGGCAAAGTATCCCCAGACGGATGTCCTCTGCTTTGAGTATGAGGATCAGGTCCCCCCCGAATTTGAAGTGGATCTCACCCGTATGCTTGACCGGGCGATTCAGCAGCCGATAAGCCGCATTATTGAGGCGGTGGGCTGGAAATGGTCGGACATGGACCCGACGCATACCACTCTTGCCGACTTCTTTTAAGGGTGTGGTGGCGTGGTCTTTGACCGGGCGCCACAACCCACATGTCCTTTTACCCGCTGGAATGCGTGACCGGTTTTCCCCGGTATCCTGATGAATGATTTTTTCGGAGATGATGCCATGAGCTTTCCATGGCTACGAATGGCCCGGGTGCCCGGGCGGTCCGGTGCGGGTACAGGAGATCAGAGATCGGTAACAGTTTGTACAATCCCCTTTGCCCACGCCCTGAGGTCATCCATATTCAGGTAATCGCCTTCCCGCGCTCCTGCTATGGTAGCAAGCTGCATGTCTGCTTCACTGAGCCCCTTCATGGAAAGCCTTCCGCCGAAGATGGCCTTTTCTGCAATGCTGACGTAGGGGGCCATTGCATCAATGGCTGCAAGCATGGGTGGTTCAGTGTCTGTACCCTGGCTGCACAGGGAGATGCCATTGACAAAAACTGCAATCCATTTTCCCTCCAGATATGGTTTGTATTGCTCACAGAACTCCCGTGCCTCAACGAGAATTTTGCCCATGTAGAGGGGGCTTCCAATCACAACAGCGTCGTATGCATCGATCCCTGCGACTTCCATCACCGGAATGATATCGGTATCCAGTCCTGCACCGGTGAGAACGGCACCGATCTCTTCTGCGATTTCACCTGTTGTTCCATATCGGGTAGCGTAGGTAACAAGTACCTTTTTTGCAGACATATGCATCCCGGTATCCGGTTAAAATGTGTTAAACATTGTGTAATGGTCGAATCATCGGGGTGATGATCTTGACCGCCGGGGTTTGTACGGCGATAAAAAAATAAAAAGATTATTCTGATTTTTTTAGGCTTACGCCCTTCAGATCACAGGAATTTTGACAGCTTTTTTCATCCCCGTTTCCATCGCCATTCCCGTTTCCATTCCCCGCATCGATGACCCGGTAGGCATCGGCGAGTACGGCTGCCTGGGCCAGTGATCCGGCGAGGAGCACTACTTCGAGTATCTCTTCCTTGGTTGCCCCTTTCTTTATGGCTCCGTTCATATGGTATTCAATGCAGTGGCGGCAATTAAGTGCCGCTCCAACCGCAAGTGAGATCAGTTCGACCATCTTCGGTTCGAGACTGGAAGTTTTTGCAATTGCCTCTTTAAAGAGCAGATGCGAAAGAAGTACTTCCGGTTTTTTTGCCATCTTCTTATAAATCAGGGGTACGGCACCGTATTCCTCTTTGATGACATCAAGCCACTCTGCAGATGCACCGGCTGTTCCCCGGTCGATAATTTCCTGTAACGTTTCTTCGTAGTTCAACATGCACCATTCCAGTCGTAAAAAAAGGTTTTTTGTAATCGGTGAAATAGCTGCTTATTCGTCACACCATAATCTTTGTTTCAGAGAACGGCCTGATGCGCACGAGGATGTAATTGCGCATACGGGAGGGGAAAAATTCGGCGACATCACCGATTTGTACTCCGTTTTCGATCTCGATCTCTTTCATCAGTGCTGCATAAGGGTCATAGGGGACCTTCACCCGGAGACCGGCAATCTGTACCGTTATCGGCGTTGGGTGGGTGGAGCCGGCGGTGATGTCCATCGCATCGTCGATGACGGTCATCAGGCGGGCGGGACTGACAGAGGGGCTGTCTTTTGCCACCTCTTCCCGCCGTATGGTGAGCACCCTGGCAACTTCGTCCACCAGCGCGTCCAGGCGGTCAATCTCTCCCACCTGTTGACGCATGCGGTGGCCGATTCTGCCAATCCCCCCGACATACCCTTCGACCGGTGGGTCAATGATCCTTCTCAGGGCCTCGGTGTCAGGGCGTCCGGTCAGGATAATCGGCACCTTAATTCCCCTTCTGAGGGCCGGCATCTTATATTCGATACATGATTCGAAGTTTCCCAGTAGGATTACGGCACAATCGTGCTCATTGATAATGTCACGTTCTTCAATGTTGAGATTGGCAATGCGCTTTCCAAATCCGCGGGCAAGTCCTACCATATTTGTCTTCGCGCCAGCCTGGCGGAGGTACTCAGCTACATCGCAGGAGGAGTGGGGGAGATGGTGAATTTCGAGGCTGGGAGAGACGACAGCAATCTCTGTCCCCACCAGGGGCGATTCGATAACCTCCCCCCCGAGCGGCCTGCTGATCCTTCTGATCAACTCAATGTCATCCTTTGGTACGAGTGACTGGAGGACGATATCCTGTGCAATCATGTGTTTCTGTACGATGTAGCCGCCGAGGTCGTCGATCAGGTCGATGATAATATCATGTTTGAATACCCCGCCTTTGTAGGTGATGGGGACAAGTGTAGTCATTCTGCCTCCTCCATAAGACGGAATTTTTCTGCTACAAGCGTATCGATGAGATCCTCTTCAAGGGTATTTTCCGACGCAAGATAGAAGAATCGCCCCTCGCTGATCGATTCCCGCCGCACCTTGAATCCTTCGGGAGCGATCCACTGGAGTGCATAAATGATGTCCCTGTAGAGGCCTGCGGAAGGGTCCACAACTTCGATATTTTCAATATCCCTGGGATTTAAGTCGGGTACACGGATAAAGACGGTAAACCTGTCCGGCTGGTCGATCAGGTCTCTCCCGAACCTGTCCCAGAGCACGGTGAGCATCTGTGAAAGGTAGGTCTCTTCGCCGATATCGAGGACAACACCATCCTCTTTTTTTAGGGCACTTGAGAAATCCCCAATCCTTACTGTCCCCGGAATCTGCTTGATGAGGCCGACGGCAAGAAAGAGCGGTGTCCCGGGATCGATAAAGATATGGAGTCTTCCGATGGACTGGCTCAGGTTAAGGTCTTTCAGGATGTTATCGGCAATCTGCTGATAGGTCTGCCGTCCTGCTTCTTCGACGCATTCCACTTCGAAGTACTCAAGTGCCTCCATCTCTCTACTCTCCCCTGATAAAGCCGGATGAGAGGAGAGCCGATCCGACTGCCCCGATGTACTGGGCATGGTGCGGTACCACAATGTCGGTCTGAAGAAGGAGCCCCATCTCCTTTACCAGACCCTCGATAAGAGACGTCCCGCCGACCATGATGACCGGCTCTTTGATGTCGACCTCCTGCAACTGCTGCTCAAAGACCTGTTCTGCAACGCTGCGGCATGCCGCTGCTGCGACATCTTCCCGGCTGTGTCCCTCTGCAAGCGCATTTACCAGGCTCTGCGTTCCGAAGACGATACAGTATGAATTCATCGGGACCTCTTTGGAGCTCCCTTTCATGGCAATCGGTCCCAGTTCGGTGATGTCAACGCCGATGCGCTTGGCGGTCATCTCCAGGAATCGTCCCGATGCCCCGGCACAGATGCCACCCATCGTGAATGTCCCCGGAATACCGTCCTGAACGGATATCGCCTTGTTGTCCATGCCCCCGATATCGATAACAGTGGCTTCGCCATGCTGCTTGTCTGCGAGATAGACAGCCCCTTTTGAATTGACGGTAAGCTCCTCCTGAATAAGATCGGCGCCGATATGTCTTCCGACAAGGAATCTGCCGTACCCGGTAGCGCCAATGGCTTCGACTTCATCAATTTTGAGCCCGGCTTCCGAAAAAGCACTCTCCATAGCTGTCTCTGCGCTTTTCAGAACCTCGGTTGTTGGAGTCCATCCGGTGCCGATGATCTTGTTGTCCTGCATAACGACGGCCTTTGTCGTGGACGATCCTGAATCAACCCCGAGTGTGATCCCCACCTGTTGCTCACGGGCAAGAAGTGCCCGCCGCCGTGCGATGGTGGTCAGGGCTTCCATACGCGTGAGGAGCGTTCCTGACGTGGTCCGTTCGGTAAATGAGTAACTTACCACGGGCAGGTTGGAATTCTCATGAATATAACGGCGCAGTTCATTTCGCACGATTGCCGCTTCCGAGCACCTGAAGCAGGTGGCAATGAAGACGGCATCTGCCTCCACTGCTCCTTCCACCAGTGCCATCGCACGCGCGATGGCAAGTTTCAGGTCGCCTGAACGGGCTTCCAGACCAAACGCATCATAAGAGCGACGGATGTCTGCCAGTGTCACATCCGGGAAGAACATCTCCGCATTGACCATCGCGGCTGCATCGTAGATCTCTTTTTGTACGCCACTGTGTTCGGGGCCACAGGAGAGCTGGGCAACCCGCACCGGCTGTTCATTCATGCATCGTCACCTCCTCCAAGGGCGGCTAAAAACTCCTTGATAGAGGCAACAAATGCAATCCCCTCCTCTTCACAGGTGGGATATTTGATATCGAGGAGAGGAATATCCTTACGCTTTCTCAGCAGGTACATCACCAGCTCGTTGGTGCGTGAGCACCCCATGCACCCAAAGGAAAGGTCGGCGTCGTTGATGATGATTGCCGCATCGGCCTCTTCAATCATCGGGCCGTAGAGGGCCATTCTGCCCCTCACTCCTGCGGGAACCTCCACTGCCGCCCAACGAAGCCCTTTTTTGGGGTCTTCAGGGGTCATCTGAAGGGGAGGGGAATCAAGGCTGGCCGTCTGAATCCGTTCTCTGATGGCTATCGCGGCACCCAGGGGTTCGTGGCCCCAACGCTCTACCATATCGGAGAGCACCAGGCTTGTGGCAGGATATATGAACACTTTTGCCATAATGAATCAGTCTTCCTCATTTTCGATGATTTCCAGGAGCTTTTCCACCGGCAGCTTCCCTTCATCCAATTTTTTCTTCTCAAATTTTTTTACCGAAACAGGTCCTGAGGCCGTTTCTTCCAGACCGCGTGATATGTAGCGGAGAATGCCACTTTCAAACTCATGCCCGTAATAGCCGGGACGGGCTCCACCAAGGTTTGCACGGCAGCGCCGCGGATCACCGGGGGGAAAGCCGCGATCTTTAACAAAAATATGCGCAGGGTCAACCTTACGGAGTTCGCGGATGAGCATCTTCACCTCATCGGGCTTTCCCGTGACCTGGAGGCCGAAACAGGTCTCTTTGATCATCACCCCATCGGATATCTCATAGGCACGGATTGCAAGCGTCTGGGGACTAACATTGGGGGAATCGATGAAGACATATTTTGTCACGGTCCCGACGTATGAAGGGGCGTACATCTTCTGCGTCACCGCTTCACCTCCCTGAGATATACCGTTGTTCCTTCCTTTAAACCCTCGAGCTTCTCCGGTTCAAGGACTTTTCCGATGATATTGGTACTCTCCAGCGGTTCTGAAGTTGGACCAAATTCAGAGGAGGAAACAGTGCGGACTCCCACAAGACCCGCCGCCTTTCTTGAATCATTGGTCATTGCAAGCAGGTAGGCGGAAACCTCACCCTCGGGGAGGTTCTCCCTGTGGATATTGGTCTTTTTCGATACTTCCGGCTGGAAGAGATAGACATCTTCAAATTTCATCAGGAGCGGCATCTCGCCGATGTCATGCCACCTGAGTCCCGTAACCGACCTGAAGATGTGGCAGGTTTTCGGGGCCTCGTCATCGAAGAGTTCGATGGTTATGACCTGGCTCAGCGGGACGGTCGTAATAGCAACCTTTCCTTCGGCGAGGATTTCAAGCGTAGTTGTCGGTTTCTGTGAAAAGACAACGCTCTTTTTCTCCTCGGTGTCCGATTCCGGCGTTATCCCGCGTTCAGCAGCTAGCTCCAGTGCTTCCCCGAGCTCCATTCCCCTGAAATCGAGCTGTTTTGGCTCGACTCGCATGATAAACGTCTCGTCATCCTGAGCAAGAATCGGAAGTTCAATCCCCTGCTCGACCTGGCCGACGACCGTATGATGGGCACTTCCGGGGATGTCTTCGGTATAGATATACATCGAACCCCGGTTTTTCCCATCAACGCGGGTGGTAATGGTCCCTTCAAACCGTGAATGAGGTTCACCCTCATATTCTACAATACTCTCCTTCATCCGGTCGTCCCTGATGTGGGTACTGGATGCCAGGCTGACGGTCATTCTTTCACCCGCCATGGTCCTGAGGAGATGTTCGACACTTGCTGCCCGTGTTGTATCAATGGCGTCCTTCCGGTATCCGGCTGCCGATGCAAGGACATGGCTGAAGATCTGCATCCCATCCGTTACGGGTGTTGACATATCAGTCGTGGTAAAGGCGGTGGATGTATCAGCACGACTCATGAGCCGTTCCATTCGCAGGATCCTGTCGCCCTTGCTCCATGCTTCCAGGACTGCCATCCCCGAGACAACCCGTGCGACAATGCCGCCGTCAGCCTGCCCACCATGATCGGCGATATGAGGGATCCGTGAAAAAATAAGATATGAAGTCCTTGAATCATACCCTCCACAGCCAAGGATAACATCCCCCCGTGCATAGCGATGCTGACGCCGGTCAGGATTGATGTCCGTTGAAAATGGGCCGAATGCCACAGACTGGCGGTCAGTCCATTTGACTGAGAGTTCTTCAGGTTCGCTTTCGGCACTCACGTATTCGGCAATGAAGCCCTCTGAGAAGAATGCTGCTGCCTCTTCCAGGATCTCGATAACAACCTCGCCGGCACTTGTAAGAAGTCTGATATTGCGCGTAAGTGCTGCCTGTGCCTCTGCCGGAGGAATGACTGCAACACTACAGGAAGAAGGGTGCCCGGGGAGAAGATCCCCAAGGGTTGCACTATCGTCTATCTCCAGCCTCGTTCCATCGAGGCGGATTTCCAACATATTCTGATTACCCCACTAGACATTTGTCATTATCTGGCGCTCCTGTTCCGAGAGTTCCTTAAGAACTTCCGCTGTGGGGCCCATCTTTACAATTTTTCCGCCCCTCATGAGGATACAGCGGTCACAGATGTCGCGCACAAATTCCATGTCGTGGGAAACTACAATAAATGTTTCATCTATCTCTTCACGGGCCGTCATAATCGAGTGTTTCACATCGATCTTCGTGATCGGGTCCATCGTACCCGTCGGCTCGTCGAGGAGAACAATTCTCGGCTCCTTAATCAGTACCTGGGCGAGGGCTACACGGTGCTTTTCGCCCTCTGAAAGCTGGTCTGGTCGCCTGGTGAGTATTTTGTTCGCCTTCTCCTCAGTAAACCCTGCCATTTTGAGGGTGATGATCGCCTTTCGCATCGCCAGCTCTTTGGGAAATTCCAGGCCTATTGAGTCGGTCAGGTTGTCAAGAACATTCCGGTGAGGATAGAGATCATACTCCTGGTGCAGCAGACCGATATACTTTTTTGCCCGTCCGCGCTGATTGATCCCCGGCTTTGTCATGTCCACGCAGTCTTCACCGATGCGAACGTTCAGTTCACCGTCCGTTGGCTCGAGGACTCCTGCAATCATCTTGGAGAGTGTCGTTTTGCCGGCACCGGATATGCCGATTATCCCAAATATCTCCCGTTCCGCAACGGTAAATGTGACCTTGTCGACCGCCTTAATCATTCCACGGTCGACGGATACGTACCGCTTTGCCACATCGCGCGCCTGCAGGATCTGCTGGCCAAGTTTGGCTTTATGCTGCCCGTAGGCCATTTCGTCCTTTCCGTTGGCCAGGAACGTATCAATGATCGTTCGCGGATCACCTATCGCCTCAATAGTCCCGTCAACAAGAAGGATTGCCCGGTTACAGGTGTCGGTGATGACCTCAGGAAAGTGTGAGGAGATAACCATGGCCATATTATTGTTATTGGCGGCTTCGGAGAGCATTTCGTGGACAATCGCCGCGGTACGCGGATCGAGTGTACCCGTTGGTTCATCGGCACAGAGAAGGAACGGTTCCTTTGCAAGCTGTCGTGCCAGCACCACACGCTGTTTCTCACCACCGGAGAGATCACGTGCAATATGCATCATACGGTGAGACAGCCGGACTTCATCGAGAAGGTCCGCCGCCCTGTTGATTGCCTTTTCACCCGGATAGCCTATATCGGCAAGGGCATGAAGAACATTTTCAATGACACGGTCATCGCCATATAATGCAAATGTTCGCTGGAACATGATTGCAGATCTGACCATGATCTGTCGTTTCTTATGCGCATTTTCTTCAGCCCAGAAATTCACGTCTTCTGAAACGAGTTTTTTGCCGCATTTCGGACATGCGTCTCCAGATTTGCTGGGGAGATCGACATAGCCGCACCCTTCACATGCAGAGATATGGTAGATGATCTTTCCGCTGGTTGGAGGCTGATCCACCCCACGGAGAAGGTGCATGAGCACCGTCTTGCCAGCACCACTCCGGCCAATGATGCCCATAATCTCACCCTCTGCTATTTCAAAATTGATATTGTTGAGAACGACATTTCCACTGAATTCCATGGAAAGATTTTGAACAGTAAGTAGAGGCGCCATCTTTATTCCGATTAGCTTTTCATTCTATGCTTGTTTAAAGCTTATTATTCGATCATAAAATTGCGCTTATGGGTAATAATCAGGTGAGTGATCGGACAATATCGACCACATCACGCACCGATTCTATTACATAATCGGCAGTTTTGAAGAGAGGGGCCGGTTTATCGCGGGTTTGCTGGAGCGAAAGAACCGCAAAGTCCGCGCGCTTCATGGCCCGGAGGTCATTGATCCCGTCACCGACCATTATTACCGTGTCAAACTGCCGTCGCAATTCATCAACGACCTGCTCTTTTATGGCCGGTGTCGCGAGGCCATAGACGTTGTCCTGAGGGACGCCGAGATAATCGGCCATCTTCAGGAGTTTATTTGTCCGGTCGCCGGAGGCAATATATGTGGCCGCCCCCATCTTCTGGAGGTCACGTATGGTTGAACGTGCGCCGGTAAATGGTCTGCCGCCGGAGGTGACAACAAATTCAATTCCCCCGATATCCCGGTTTATGACAACGCCCGAGTTGAGAGCGACAATCGACTCGGTTTTACATGCCTCCCAGACCTTTCGGATGCAGACCTGCAGGTCCCCGACCGTAGCCCGGCGATCATTGTGCAACAGGTCCTGTATCTCCTGCGCCGTGACTGCTTTGCATGCGCAGGCAATGCCGAATCCTGTCATGTGTTCGCGCAGGAAATCCGAGAGCAGTTTTTCAGGCCTTTCCCTGACAATCTCCATAGAATGGAGGTACAGGACCACGAGGGCCCGCTCTTCGCACGAAAAAGTGAGGGTAATTGTCTCCACCCCTTCTGCGACGGTGCCATGGGTTACGTCCTTTGTAACCCTGAACGTCCTGAGAAGTGTTCCTGCACTGTCAAAAACAACGGCGATGCTCACCATAATCGTCCCCGGGGCAGATCGTATATAGAGCCTTGTTGTCTATTGTAATGAAATAATATGGTACTTGAAGAAACGGCCAGACGGATCAGGATGATGGAGATCCGCGGCGCCGGAAGGATTGCGCGAACGGCTGCCGCAGAACTGCGCGAGCACGGGTCGTCACTCCGGTACACGACTTTGGAAGACTTTCGGCGGGAGATGCACCGCGCGGCGGCTGTGCTGACGGAGACACGTCCTACGGCGGTCTCGCTGCCGAATGCTGTAAGATTCGTCATCAGCCGGATAGATGCGTCTGAATCGCTTGAAGAAGCGCAGGCGGCACTTGTGGAGAGTGCCGATGATTTTATTGCGCGCTCACGTCAGGCCGTGGAGATGATTGCCGAGTTCGGCTCACGGGCAATTCCGGAGGATTCAGTCATCATGACCCATTGCAATTCGGAAGTTGCGGTGGCGACCACGATAAAAGCCTGGGAGAAGGGACGTGTGCGCGAGGCCTTCGTAACCGAGGTCCGGCCACGGAACCAGGGATATATTACGGCAAAAGCACTCAGCGATGCCGGAATTCCAACAAATTTTATCGTAGATTCTGCCGCGCGGTATTTTATGCGCGACATAGATGCGGTCATTACCGGGGCAGATGCTGTTACGGCAGGTGGAGCGGTTGTCAATAAGATCGGCACCTCGCAGATTGCTCTTGCAGCGCATGAAGCGCGTGTTCCCTTTATCGTGACCACCGAGACCTACAAATTCGCCCCCGGAACCCTCCTTGGCGAACGCATCCCTATAGAGGAGCGTGCCCCCCAGGAAGTCGTGGATGATGAAATTGCCGGCATGATGCCGAATGTCCGGGTCAGAAATCCGGCGTTTGATGTAACCCCCGCAGCCTATATCGATATGATTGTGACCGAGGCAGGTGGCATTCCACCGGGAATGGCCTATGTGATCATCCGTGATTATCTGGGATGGAACTGCGGTGAATGGCAAAAGAATTTTTTAATTGATCACCAAGAGTGAATCATGCCAGATGTCAAAGCGACTTATTTCTTCCGTCCTGACAGCCGTACCACTCCGGCGGAAGCGGCACAGGCAATCGCAGAGGAAGAAACCACAGGAACCTGGACCCGGCTGACAACCAGGCAGGACTATATCCGCAGACTGGACGGGGAAGTCCTCGAGGTTGAGGCTTCAGGTGGCGGGTATGTGACTGTCATACGCTATCCTGCTGATATTTTTGAGCCCGGAAACGTCCCACAATATCTCTCTGTGGTCGCGGGCAACCTCTTTGGTCTGGGACGCCTGGAGGCAGTGCGTCTTCTGGATGTGGAGTTTCCCGAGACACTTGTTAGTTTCCATGGCCCGAATTTTGGCATTGATGGTATGCGACACCTCATTGGCAGCCGGGACCGGCCTCATGTGGGGACAATAATCAAACCAAAGGTGGGGCTTTCACCGGAAGATACTGCTCTGGTTGCCTACCAGGCAGCATCGGGCGGGGTTGACTTCATCAAGGATGACGAAACCCTGACCGACCAGGCATTCTGTCCCATGGAGGACCGTGTCGAGGCGGTAATGGCGCGTCTTGATGAGGCAAAGGATGAAACCGGACGACTGGTCCTGTATGCGGTTAATGTGTCCGACCGGGCCGACAGGATTGTTGAGCGGGCAGAACGGGCTATAGAACGGGGAGCAAATACCATTATGGTGGATGTTATCACCTGCGGTTTTTCAGCCCTGCAGGCACTGTCTGAGGCACCTTCGATATCAGTGCCTATCCATGTTCACAGGACCATGCACGGGGCAATGACACGCAATCCCGAGCATGGTATCGCAATGCGCCCGATTGCCCGTCTGGTAAGAATGATGGGTGGGGACCAGCTGCATACCGGCACTGTGTCCGGGAAAATGGGTCAGAATACTGACGAGATACTTGGCGATAACGCTGCCCTCACTCACCCCTATTTTGGGTTCAGGGAGGTTTTTCCGGTTGCAAGCGGGGGACTTCATCCCGGGAAGGTGCATGCGGAACTCGCCACACTGGGGACGGACATCGTTCTCCAGGCAGGTGGCGGCATCCACGGGCACCCCGACGGAACGGCGGCGGGCGCACGGGCGATGCGACAGGCGGTTGATGCGTTCCTGGAGGGGATGTCTGCAGAGGAATATGCAGAGGATCATGTTGAATTACGCCGTGCGATAGCATTATGGGGTGCGGCGTAACAGAATTCTGCGAAGGGAAAGAACCCCTTTTTTACCCGGACGACATAACTCGTATTGATGTATTACTCCCTTTGCCCAACCTGCGGGATTCTTCCGCCGCAGGTGCAGATGGACCGGGATTGCGGGAAGATTTCCGAGAGGAGGAAGGATATGGAAATTCCATTTGTTAAATTGCACGGGAACGGAAATGATTTCATACTTGTAGATGAGATCGGGTTGTCAATCATTCCGGAAGAGATGAAGGGTGATTTCGCCCGTCTTTTCTGTGACCGCAGGTTTGGAATCGGAGCGGATGGCGTATTGTTCCTGGTGAATGCAGAAGAGGCGGATTACGGGATGCGGCTGTTCCAGCCGGATGCAAGTGAGGCGGAGATGTGCGGAAACGGCATACGCTGTCTGGCAAAATATGCTTTCGACCTTGAATATGTCACGGAAATATGCACGATCCAGACGCTCGCAGGAATTATGGAAGTCACGATGGGCTATGATGATGAGGGCGTATTTTCCGCTGCCATCGATATGGGTGAGATGGTCTTTGACGGTGCCGGCATCCCTGCCCTAAGTGAAGGAGAATATCAAAAGGAGATTGAAGGATACACAGTCTATGCCGTCAATCCGGGTGTCCCTCATGCAGTAGTGTTCGTCGAAGACCTGGAATCCGTTCCCCTGATGGATATTGCGCCCAAAATCCGCTTTGATGCATCCTTCCCTCAAGGGGCAAATGTCAATTTTGTCCAGATCCGCAGTGACGGCGTTCTCGCTATCCGGACGTACGAGCGGGGAGTCGAGGAGGAGACCTGGTCCTGCGGAACGGGTGCGACGGCGAGTGCAGCGGTGGCGCATCACCTCGGGAAGACGGGAAATGAAGTCACTGTTGAGACAAAAGGCGGCCCGCTGATCATCCATCTCGATGATCATGCCACAATGGAAGGACCGGCCGAAACAGTATTTGAGGGAAGGATTGTCTTTTAGACCTCTTTCATCCCGTCTTCTGTAATAATAAACGAAAAGGAACATCCTTCAGGGCGTGACCGGTGCTTTTCGAGAACTGCACGTCTTGTGGCCCCCTTTTTTTCAAAACGAACGATTACCTTGGAGAGATGTGAAAGGACCGTACCTCCGAGTCCACGAAGTACCCCCGTCTCGACATCCATGAAGACCTGGTTTGTCACGACGACAGGGATCGCATAGCGTCTTGCATATCCCAGCAATAGTATCATCTGGCGTGACAGACGCTTCTGGGGTTCGCCGGAAGGCCCCCCTTCTGCCCGGTAGAGGCCGGTGAAGGAATCAACGACAATAAGGCTGACATCCCTGTTCTGTTTCAGGATGCGTGCACACTCTGCAATCGCCATCTCCTGTTCCGCAAAGTCGGCAGGTTCGTATATCATCAGGTTTGCAGCCAGATCCTCTGCATCGTCCCCTGCAATTTGCCGGAACCGTTCCGTGGAAAACCCTTCTGTGTCGATATAGATGACCTCTCCTCCGGCCCTGAGTGCAGCGACCGCACAGGCAATCGCGGCGGTACTCTTGCCGCCTGCCGGTTCCCCGTACAACTGCGTGACGGTTTTTGGGGCAAGCCCCCCTCCAATCAGGGAATCGAGAGGGGGAATACCGGTGGAGATGAATTTGGTCAAAGGGTCCCCCTCTGGATCTTCTGCCGCACAGCATCTTCCGCCTTTCGTGCAATATCGCGGTACCGTGTCCCTGTCGTCTCTGCAAACCGGCGTGTATCCTCATACTCCGCTTTTATAGAGATGGCAGCACCGTCCTTCCACCCGATCTTCACGGGTATCATGCATTTCTGCTCTGCTATGACGACCTCAGCATGTGTAATGGAACGTTCTATGGCAGATCTATGAACTCCCGGGATGGACCTTACGCCCAGGGTGCCCAGTTCTTCAAAGAGTATGGCACAGAAACGGTCGCTATCCCCATGGCTGCAGATGACGCGTATCATCGTTCCGGGTCGCCCTTTCTTCATGATGAGGGGGCTTGCCGTTGCATCCCGTGCCCCTTCCTGCATGAGGCGCTCAAGCGTGTAGGCAATCACTTCACCGGTAGCATCGTCCACATTGGTCTCAAGGATGTCAAGTGTGGTGTCCTCGGCCGGTTTACCTTTACACAGGAGAGCCCGCAGTACATTCGGTGCATCTTCCGGGTTTCTTTTCCCTGCACCGTACCCTATTGAAAGAATAGTGCCATCCATATCCATGCCCTGTTTGTGGGATGCAAACTCCGCAAGTAGAGCCGCACCAGTCGGCGTGCAGAGTTCATGGTTTGCATCGGTAAACCTGACCGGAATGCCCCCTTCACTCAGAATTGCAACCGTTGCCGGGGAGGGGATCGGATACTTTCCATGGGTACCGGTGAGGGTGCCCCGGCCAAGGTGCACCGGCCGGAGAATGACGTTGCCGACGTCAAGTGAACAGAATGCAGTACAGGCACCTACGACATCGGCAATGGCATCATCCGCGCCAACTTCATGGAAATGGACATGGCGTCCGTGAACGGTTGATTCTCCCGCATGGATTCTTCGAAAGACCTGTTCAGCCATCGAGAGCGCTTCGGGTGGTGCATCGGCCTCACAAAGCCTCTCAAGGACATCTTCCAGGGTGGCCCTTCTTTCCCCTGCACCCGTCTCCACCCGAACAGCTTTGATGCCGCACCGGTCTACGGTCGTTATGGCAGGGGTGCCGACTACCGAAGCCATCGCTGCCTTAACTGCCGGAATGTCCGCCCCGCATCCCAGAAGCGCCCCAATTATCATATCGCCCGCCGCCCCAGAAAACGGGTCAAGAAGAAGAGTCTTCATGCAATACCAGTACATATAATCAAAGGCATTAATAAGAAGGTAAGGTGACGGCGAGACAATGTATCTGAAAGTAGATAGTGCGTACCCCGAGGATCATGGCACGGGGAGATGCCGGCTGGATCCTACGACCATGCAAGAGCTGCGTCTGGTTCCGGGAGACCTGGTCTATCTCGAAGGCCAGCGCAAAACCGTGGCGAAAGTCTGGAGGATGCAGTCCCGTGACTGGGGTCATGAAAAGATCAGAATCGACAATTTCATCCGGCTCAATGCCGGGGTGAGCATTGGGGACAGCATTCTGATCCGGCCGGTGGAAGATGACGTTGAGGCTCAGCGTGTCCTCATTGCGCCTCCGGAGGACCTGACACGGCAGATGCCGATAAATTATAATCAGGCGTCTCTCAAACTCATCGGATTTCCTGCCGTGAAAAACGATACCGTCCCCATAGTCTCAGGTCTTCCATTTATGCAGCAGCAGCTGGTTTCCTTCAAGGTCGTAGATATTGAGCCCGCTGAAGCGGTGATCATCACTGCGGAAACTGAAATAGAATTCTCAGATAAGCCTGCCGAAGGCTTCGAAGGGGTCCGTAAGATATCATATGAGGATATCGGTGGACTGAAAGGGGAACTGCAGAATGTGCGGGAGACGATTGAGCTTCCCATGCGTCATCCTGAACTCTTCCGCAAACTCGGGATCGAACCTCCCAAGGGGGTACTCCTCTACGGGCCTCCGGGAACAGGAAAAACGCTGATCGCAAAGGCGGTAGCAAACGAAAGCGGGGCCCATTTCATATCCATTGCCGGCCCGGAGGTCATATCAAAATATTATGGCGAATCCGAACAGCGCCTTCGCGAGATCTTCGAGGAAGCTGAGGAGAATGCACCTGCGATCATCTTCATCGACGAACTTGACTCGATTACACCGAAACGCGAGGATGTCACCGGCGAGGTTGAACGAAGGGTTGTGGCCCAGCTTCTTACCATGATGGATGGTCTGGAGGAACGCGGCCAGGTACTGGTCATTGGTGCCACGAATCGCCTTGATGCAATCGACCAGGCACTCCGGCGTCCCGGGCGTTTTGATCGTGAGATCGAGATTGGTGTACCGGATGAACATGATCGTCTTGAAATCCTGAAGATACATACGCGGGGCATGCCACTCGAGGGAGAGGTACGTCTGATACGGGAAAGAAACGAAGAGGAAGGGGCTGATGAGGAGAAACGTGAAGAAATTTCTCAGAGACTGAGTGCGGTTGAAGATGAGATCAAGGGAAATCAGCAACGACTGCTTGAATTCCTGGCTTCCAAAACACACGGATTTGTCGGGGCGGATATTCAGGCCCTGGCACGCGAGGCCGCGATGCGGTCCCTGAGGAGATATCTTCCACAGATTGACCTCGATAATGATGAGATCCCCGAAGAGATTATGGCGTCACTTGAAGTGACCACGCGTGATTTCCGTGACGCACTCCGTGATGTCAGCCCGAGTGCGATGCGTGAAGTGCTCATCGAAGTGCCGAATATCAAGTGGGCCGATATCGGCGGACTTGATCAGGAGAAGGAAGAGGTTCGCGAAGCGGTTGAGTATCCCCTGACGCAGCCGGAACGATTTGAAAACCTCGGAATAGAACCGCCTCACGGTGTCCTTCTCTATGGCCCGCCAGGAACCGGGAAAACCCTCATCGCAAAGGCGGTTGCGACAGAAAGCGGTGCGAATTTCATCCCTGTCCGCGGACCCCAGCTTCTGTCTAAGTGGGTGGGGGAGAGCGAGCGGGCCGTCAGGGAAATATTCAAGAAGGCACGCCAGGTTGCCCCCTCCATCATCTTCTTTGACGAACTCGATGCCATCGCCCCCGCACGCGGCGGAGGATCGGACAGCCATGTCATCGAGAGCGTGGTCAACCAGATCCTGACCGAATTTGACGGGATAGATGAGACAAGGGGGGTCGTGATTGTCGCTGCAACCAACCGTCCGGACATCATCGATCCGGCCCTTCTTCGTGCCGGCCGCTTTGATCGTCTGGTCGCCATAAATGAGCCCCAGGAAGCAGCGCGGCGTGAGATCCTTGCCATCCATACCAGATACATCCCCCTGGAAGGTTCCGCCATGGAATCCCTCGTTGAAGAGACGAAGGAATTCGATGAAGCGGGCCTTGATTTGCTCTTTGAAGGGCTGGCAAAAGAGAGAGCGGGAAAGGAAGGACCATCGCGTATTGTCGTCGAAGAGCTTCTTGCCTGCCGGGTTGATGAAACGAGCATTACCGGGGACCTTCTCAGCAGGAGCAGGCGCCGTCGTCTCCTGCGAAGTCTTCTTGATACTCATGCATTTATCCTCGACGATCCGGTACGCGAGGGTATCCTTTCGGATATTGCATCTCGTACGTCGTCCTATGTCGGGTCGGATCTGGATCTGCTCTGTCGTGAGGCAGCCATGATTTCTATGCGTTCAGGAAGGGATTTCGTGACGGTGGAGGACTTTGAGCAGGCACTCAACAAAGTGCGGCCAATGATGAATGAACGTGTCCGCGAACAGTATAGCCGCATCCAGCAGTATTTCAAAGGAGGTCTTCCATCACAGATGCAGGTAAACCTCCCCGAATACCAGTAATTTTTTTTCTCGTGCCCTTCCAAATGATTATTCGTTAATGCACACAAAACTACATTCAGGAGTGACAAACTGCCTCTATGTCTAACTGTACGGCCTTTCTTGACGTCAATGCGCGACTGGGCGATAAACCGGCGCTGATATTTCCTACCAACAACGAGGTAGTCAGTTTCCGGGGACTTCTTGAAGAAACCTGCAGGATTGCAGGATCTCTCCAGCAACGTGGGATTGTCCCGGGAGACAGAGTCTGTCTCTATCTCGCACCAGGACCACGGTATGTTCTCTGGTACTTTGCCATCTGGAGAATCGGTGCGGTGGCGGTACCCCTTAACAATGTCCTGAGGGCCGACGAGGTGGTCAGCATGCTCGATGATTCGGGTTCGGTGGTGCTCGTAACGGACACTCCGGGATATGCAGAAACAGCACAGGGTCTTGAGAGCTCATCCTTCCCTGTTCATGTCATCCTCGACGATTCGAATGAGTGGAAGGGCGAGTGCAGGCGGCAGCCCCCATTCCTGCGGCCCGTTCACTGTTCATGCGATCAGCTCTGCCAGCTGCAGTACACTTCTGGGACGACCGGGAAGCAGAAGGGGGCAATGCTGACGCACGGGAACTGGATGGCAGCCCTGGATGCGGAGGTGGATCTGCTGGCCATGCGGGAAGAGGACGTATATCTTGGCATCTATCCGATGGCGCATGTCGGGGTTTCCTGGAGCATTTCCGCCCTCAAAGCGGGGGCAACGTGGGTGATTCTGGAGCGGTTTGATCTCGAACGGTACATATCGCTGACAGAGAAATACCGGGTCACGGTCATCGCAGGAATGCCACCGGTGATTCATTCACTGATCAAGACCCCGGAAGGGACGGAAAAAAGGATGTGTTCGGCACGGGAGATGATCTCAGGTGGCGGGCCGCTTCTGCCAAGCGTCTGGAAGGAGTTCCACCGTCGTTTTGCCATTCCCGTAATAAATGCCTACGGGTTGTCCGAGACCATTGTTGTCGGGACCGGTACGGCGATCCGCCCGGAGGATTATGCCACTGCCACTGAATTCCAGAGTGTCGGAATGCCGGTCGGGTACAGCGAAGTGAAGATTGTCGATACGAATGACCCCTCAAGGGAAATGCCGGTCGGCGGCACCGGCGAGATCGCCCTGCGTGGGCCTGGTGTTGCATGCGGATACTGGGATATGCCGGAGGAGAGTGCCGAGGTCTTCCTCCAAGACGGCTGGTTCCTGACGGGAGACATCGGCCATCTCCATGAGAACGGGATGTTGTCGATAACGGACAGGAAGAAGGATATGATTGTAATGTCCGGGTGGAAAATATACCCGACCGAAGTGGAAAAGGCGCTTATCGACCATCCGGGCGTTGATGATATAGCAATCTTCGGTGTTCCCGATGATCATCGCGGGGAGATCCCGTTTGCTGCGGTGGTGAAAAAGGCGGGGGCGTCCATAACCCTTGAAGATCTCCAGGCTTATAGCAGGAACCGTCTTGCCGGATACAAGGTTCCGAGAAAGATGGTGGTGGTTTCCGAACTGCCGCGTCTGGGCGGCTGGAAACTCCTTCGCAGGGAACTGAGGGAACGGTATCTGGACGGTACTCTTATTCAGGAATCCTGACACATCGGCGCAGAGGAGTCGACAGGGACAAAATTCCCGGGCCGGTGAGAGAAACTATTTACCCTTTCTTTTAATACATATACCCGGATGAGTCCCGGTGTTGAGAATATCCAGATAAAAAAAGCCAATAAGGTATCGACTGGAATTGCCGGTCTTGATTTTCAGCTTGGTGGGGGGTATCCGGCAGGCTCGATTATCGTCCTTCACGGTTCTCCCCTTTCAGGCATCGAGAAGATGGCAGTCCAGTTCTGGAAAGCACCTGGAGAGGGGGCCCACTATTACCTTATGATCGATGGTCTGGTAGAGGAAGGAATGGTAAAGGTGTCGACAGCAGATGTTGAAGAAGCTGTCAATGCCTGCAGCGCCTCCAAACGCGTTGTGGTGGATTCCCTGTCCAGTGTCATCCTGAAGGAGGGAATTGACGAAGCCCTTCGTCTCATGAAAGAAACTTCACGGTCGATTTTGGACCACGGCGGGAATACCTTTTTTATATTATATTCCGGTGTTCATCCGGATATCGAGGAGATGAGGATTGCCCGCCATGCGGATGTGTTTGTGACCCTTCTGGAAGAGATGCATGGGAGTGAGGTCGAAAGAAAACTTATGATTCGAAAACTCAAAGATGCTGATGTCCCGAACAGGATGTATCCCTACAATATTGCCACAGAAGGAATTGATCTCTCAACGACCGCCAGGGTCGTCTGAAAAATTCAGAGTTCGTTGCGGCAGCCGGCTGCCGCCCGGACCATATGATCCAGTTTTTTATATGCCACTTCACGCACATGCATGCGAAGCCCGCAGTCCGGATCAATGAGGAGCGGTTCAACGCCAAATACCTCGATGCCCTTTTCAATTCTGGACTGTATTACATCAGTACTCTCGACATCGGTACTGGATGAGTCAACAACGCCATATCCGAGTTTTCTTCCTTTCAGATCTCTCCCGGTGAAGAGTTCCAGATTCTGTGGGTTGTTGGCAAACTCGAAATCCAGAATGTCCACGGGAAAGGCAAGAATATCATCAATGACTGAACTGAGATCCCCGCAGACATGCATGCAGGCAGGGGTCCTGACAACAGGGGTGATGATGCCGACTGCCTCGCGGGCAATGTGGAGGTCAGCCGCTCCGGTCGAGAGA
>DSBQ01000002.1 GCA_011045995.1 Methanoculleus sp.
CCCGTAGTAATTGCCCTCGTTGTTGGTGGTTAGTTTGAGTTTGATGGTGTCGAGGGCATACCATTCACCCCAGTAATTCTCCAAAAGTTTTGCACCTAAAATAGAGCCGGTATATGTTGTCAACACGTTATTGTCTTTATCAAGCAGCAGTAGGGAATCCCCGTATCCGATCTCCAATTTCGTGAAATAAAGTCTCATCTGGTCTGCACCAGGTTGGCTGATCACCCAGGTGTTCTCATAATTACTTACATACGGATGCGGTGATTCTGCCAGCGTTTCAGCTCCAACGATTCCGGTCATGAGAACCGTGACGGCGAGAGCAATGGTTAATATGAAATATGAATTTACTTTCATGACTGCCACCTTGAACCAACACTATTCTTACTACTATAACAAAATTTGGTTTTTTCTCGATATTTAATAAAAGATATTATGCTATAAAATTTTAATCTGTATAAAAATTATTAGAAGAGAATAGTTTACCCTGTACGAAAAAATGCAACTGATCCAGAATCTGATCCCATGATACAATCATACATCCGGAAAAAGCGAATAGTCGCTTAAGATGAATGTGCTCTTTGACTGTCGTTTCATAAGGCCACTTTGACCTTAACTATTACATGACACATCTTCCGTTTCAAGAATCAGATATTTCCACCATAGAATCAATGAAGTTTCTCATGCCGATTACTACAAGATAGGACTGCATTAATCCGAAGAAATTGTTGGAATGGTTGAATTGAGGATGGTTATTCCTCACAGCTCAGGGATCAATTCCCAGTAGTAATATGCCAGTTTCACCACATCACCCCAGTCGACTACATCGTTTCCGTTGAAGTCCGCAATATCCGGGTCCGGTTCGATCAGACCCCACAGCTCATGTACGCACACATCACCACCTCGCCCCTTGTTTTGGGGGAACCTAAGAAAGTTTGAAAAAATGATCATTCAACTTTTCTCAGGATTATGACTATTGCCCCTACGAGACCCAACACGAGGAAACTACCAAGAATGTTTGGATTGCTTTGTTCTGAAAGCGGTTTCTGTTCATCTGATACTGGTATTTCCGGAATATCAGCTGTGATTTCCGGAATATCCGCTGTTTGGATCTCTGAAGGAGGCATTTCGGTCTTATGTTCGATTGTTCCGGAGGATATCTCTTGAGGGAAACTGGTTTCGGACGAATCTGATGAAATTTGGATAGAACCGTGTAGAACCGAATCAAAATCGTACTGTTCAAAGCCCTTGACATAATGTGCTTCTTTGATAGTAAGATCAGTAGTGCCAGAAGATGACACTGGTTGTATGGTGATCTCAACGATCGGTTCCCACTCATCAGCGGTGATTGATTTTCCGCTGGTAAAAATAGCAAAAAGGATTGTCGACTGCTGATTATTACTGATTAAACTGGTCCCGGGAAACCGGTCTGTAACTTTACTCTTCTTAACAGAAATGATAGAAGGATCATATTCCAGATTAAAGGCAATCAGGTCTGCTCCTTCTATTCCTATGATTTCAATTGCCATAACAGCGTCCGACCCCACGTTAAGTATCTCATTCGGTGCCCGAATTTGTGTGATTGCATCAGCACTTCCCACCATGACGAGAAGACAAATGAGAATCATGAATGTTTTATCATATCTTGTCACACCCACCCACCTCATGGAATGAATAATCAGATGATGGGGGGAACTATCATATCAATCTTCAGATAGGGATTGATCAAATTCTACAATTGTTAGATCCTTCATTAGCGGGCGGTATAACGATCATCAATTCTGGAAATAGCTAAAATGTTGGTCGTAATGAAAAATTCCCGTCCCTGCGTTTCCTCCGAACGCTTCGCCTCAACCTATATATCCCATACATCCATTTTCACTATCATGGAATCCTACCGATGCAAGAAATGCGGGTATGTCTATGCACCGATAAGTGGTGATTACACTCAGAAGGTAGCCGCCAACACGCAGTTTGAAAATCTCCCGAAGACGTGGGTCTGCCCGAGATGCGGGGCAGAGCAGAAGGAATTTATCCGAAGTGAGTAATGGGGGACGGGGCGTGCCTCCCTCCCGTGACCTCCCTTTGTATGATGACATCATTCCCTGAATCATGTTGGGAGGGAAAACTATTTGAGGAGATTTCCGGGCGATCAAGAAGAAATTCAGGCGTTTTTGGTTACAGAACGCTGAGGGGGAGATTTGAACTCCCGAGGGGCTAAAGCCCCACAGGCTTTCCAGGCCTGCGCCCTTCCAGACTAGACTACCTCAGCATAGAACAGGTTGTCTCCCTCTATATTCGGGAGGAATTTTATTAAGGCTATGCTTTTGGGACGTGCGGGCCCGGCAATCCGGGCCCGCCGCGGATACTAATCGTCCGTTTCCACGCGGTGTTTTTTCCAGCCGGGGGGGTAGGTGCCCGGCGCCATGATGACGGCAGTGGGCCGGATCACGAGCCCTGTCTGTCCCGGTTCGTAGTCCTCGGACGGCACCAGCGCCGTGCCGATGCAGACGAGTTCGCCCTTTGCGGTCAGCACCGCGACCTCGTCGCCCTTCTTGTGGGGGTCGCGGGAAACGACCCCCACCCCGGCGAGAACCGCCCCGTGGCAGACGGCATCGACGGCCGTGTCCCGGATGACGATCGAGGGAAGTGCTGCTGCGACTTCATCCGGTGAGCGGATAAGGGAGAGCAGCGGGGCAGGATCGCCGTTTTCCAGTGCGACTACCGCATCCTTCAGGTCATACAGCGTGCAGGTGTCCTGCTCGGTGAAGAGGCCGGACCGCGTCCGGCGAAGCTCCTGCATATGCCCTCCGACGCCGAGGGAGAGGCCGATATGCCGGCAGAGGGAACGGATATAGGTCCCGGCCTCGCACTGCACTCTCAGGAGGACAAGGCGGCCCTGCACATCAAGGATATCGATGGCGTAGATCTCCCGTATGCGCAGCTGCCTGCTGACCGCACTTTTCTGGGGGGGTCTCTGGTAGATCTTCCCAGTATACTCCCGGATGACCTGTTCGAGATCGCTTCTCTGCACATCCCCGTGAAGCCGGAGGAGGGCGATATATTCCTTGTCCTCGTTCAGGAGCAGCGGGGCAAGCTTGACGGCCTTCCCTGTCATGACGGCCAGCACGCCGGAGACCTTCGGGTCGAGCGTTCCTCCGTGGCCGGCAGAGACACCGATCATCTTCTGCGCCCATGCCGCAACTTCATGGCTGGAGGGTCCCCTGGGCTTGTCGATGATGATGATGCCTGCGTTCAGGCGGTGTTCAAGTTCCTGGTCCATGGTGGTTAATCCTGTGTAAGATATGCATTCAGTTCCCGCAGCGTTCCTTCCAGCGTCCCGTCCCCGGTGACATCCGGACGGTCGCCCCCCTCGCGCATCCGCTCAGCGGTGATCTCGCCGATGGCGATGAGGAGCAGCCCGGGATGGTTCTCCCACCGGGCAAGGGAGTAGGAGTTGGCACTGGTGAAGAGCACGGCGTCTGCCCCGGCAAAGTCGAGGGGGGTTCCGGTCGGCTCAAGAGCGTAGACCGGGACCTCCACCGGTCGCCCGCCATGGTCTTCTATTGATTGGATGAGGGCGGGGTTCGGCACGTCGGCACGGGGGATGCCGACGGTCTTTCCCCTGAGCCAGCCGCCGAGGTAGGACGCAAAATCCCGTGAATAATGGGACGGCAGGATTTCGCCCGTGATGCCCGACTCCGCAAGGGTCCGTGCGGTCTGCGGTCCGATGGCGATGAACCGCGCACCCGCCCGGAGGCCGGGTGCCAGGCAGCGGGCCGGAAGTGCACTCGTGAAGAAGATGCAGTCGAAATCGCCCCGGTTGGCTGCCGTGAGAAAATCGCGGCACGCCCCTTCATAGACGGTTGCCTCCAGCGGCGAGACGATGACGCATTCGTGCCCGTACCGCTTGCAGAGGGCCTGATCGGTGTCCGCTTTTTCCGGGAGGCGTGTGATGGCGATCTTCATCTGAGTATACCTATTGACTCGATCTATATTCTTCCTTTGTTCCGGTGTATTTATGGGATGTCCGTTCGACCGTACCATACGTGCTTCTGGCAGTCTGCGCCGGGATTGTGACCGGCATTGCGCTGGGGACCATCAGCGGTCTTGTTCCCGGCATACACGCAAACACCATGGCAGGCATCCTTCTTGCCGTTCAGGGCATACTGGCCGCCCTCTTTGGAGTGACGGGTGTCGCCGTATCCCTGTTTTGCGCCCTTGTCACCCACACCTTTCTCGACTGCGTGCCGAGTACGGTGCTCGGGGTGCCCGATGCGGATACGGCCCTTGCGGTCCTTCCGGCCCACCGGCTGTCGATGGAAGGCAGGGCCGAGGAGGCAATCCGCCTCTCTGCCCTGGGTAGCGCCCTCTCGGTCCCCCTTGTCCTGCCGGTCTTCGCCTTTTTTTTCCTCTATCTCCCCTCGATACAGCCGGTGCTCGACTGGTGGATTGGCATCATCCTCCTCGGGGTGGCGGGCATCCTTGTCATTCATGCGGAATCGCCGGGGTGGTCGCTGGTGGTCTTCTGCGCATCCGGGCTGCTGGGCCTCTTCACGTTCAGGTACGAGTATCTCGCCTGGCACCCCTTCGGGTCATCGTCGCTTCTGATGCCGCTTCTGACCGGTCTCTTCGGCATCGCGGTGCTTGCGGTCTCCTCGCACGGGGTGCTGCCGGATCAGGGCAGGGTCGCCCCTTCCATCGGGCGGGGGCGCCTTCTGCGCACGATCTCCATCGGGACCGCCGCAGGTGCGCTCGTCGGGTGGATGCCGGGCCTCTCCAATGCGACGGCAAACGCCCTCCTCTCGCCGGGGATGCAGGACGGCGAGAGCGGGAAGGAGTTTATCGTTGCGACGAGTGCGGCCAACACCGCGAACGCGTTTCTCGGCCTTGCCGCACTCTTTGCCCTTGGAAGGGCGAGAAACGGGGTGATGGCGGCACTCTCGGAAATCGACGTTCCTCCGCTGGGCATGCTTCTTATCGCCGGTGCGGCGGCGGCACTCGCGGCCTATCTCCTTACCCTCTGGTGTGCACGGGGGGCGCAGCGGTTCTCCGGCATTCCGGTAAGGAAAGTAAGTGCAGCGGTGATCCTCTTTGTGATCCTCCTTGCAGGCGTTACGACCGGCCCCTTCGGCCTCTTTATTCTTGCCTGTGCAACGGCGATCGGGTTTGTCCCGCCGCTCGTCAACGTACGGCGGACGATGTGCATGGGCGCAATCATGCTCCCGCTGATCCTCTCCTCGCTGGAGCTCGTGATCTACTAGGGCGGCGGAGCACATCATGGGCGGCGGCAGTGGCCGGCACCATGCCGTTGCCATGAATGGGGCGGGTATCAGATCCCGGCAAAGAGGAAGACCATGTAGGCGATATATGCCACCAGAAGAACCACCCCCCATGCCCGGGTCACCCCGGGCGAACCTTTGATGAGCGGGATGACCGCCAGCGAGAAGAGGGCGAGGATGATGATGTCGCTGAAGTGGGGGATGGCAAGGGGGCGTATGAGGGCCCCGACGCCGAGCACCCCCAGCAGGTTGAAGATGTTGCTGCCGAGAAGGTTGCCGGCGGAGATGCCCGCATCGCCCTTGAGGATGGCTACCAGCGATGTTGCAAGTTCGGGCAGCGAGGTGCCGACCGCGACCATGGACATGCCGATGACAAAGGCGGGGATGCCCAGTGCCGTCGCGATGGCAACCGCGCCGTCGAGGACGAACTGCGACCCGATGATGACGGCCACCAGCCCCCCGGCGGTGTATCCCCAGTCCCGGTTCCCGTGTGTTTCAATCCTGGACCCCGGCTCTTTTCCGATTCTTCGGTAGATGATATACAGGATGATGCCGAAGGTGGCGAGAAGGATGATGCCGTCGAAAAGGCCGATCACAGTGTTCAGGCACAGGACGGCAAAGACCGCGGTGGCGGTGAGCATGAGCATCGTCTCGGTGGAGACCTTGCTCTTCTCCCCTTCGGCACGTGAAATGACGGCGGGGCTGATGATGGCGCAGAGGGCAAGCACGAGGGCGATATTTGCAATGTTGCTGCCGAGAATGTTTCCGAGGGCCACATCAGGGTTGTCGGTGATGATGGCGTTGATACTGACGACAAATTCCGGCAGGGATGTGCCGAACGCGATGATCGTAAAGCCGATGACCGCCGACGGGACGCCGTAACGGGCGGCAAGCCCGCCTCCTCCCTCCACAAAATAATCTGCACCCTTGATCAGCAGTGCAAGGCCGATGATAAAGAGGAGGACGGGGAGGATCATGACAGTGACTTCCGTGGATTTCGTACTATTGGTCGTCGGTGCTTATCGGGTTTTGGGTCCCGGCCCGCCGGTGCAAAGAGGGGGCCCTTTTTTGTGATGGAGGTGGATAGTATGGATACATATGCGCAGGTACTGGTTTGGAGATATTGAAGGCGGTGCATGCAGCGGCGCCGTCCGTGATACGGCTGCCCTTGTGGAGCGGTACCTGGCACTGACGGAGGAGGGAGGGCAGGCTGCCCGTGCCTTAGGTCCTGACGTGGAGGAGGCCGTGCGCTGCGGGTGCTTCGCGGACCGTGACCAGTATGTCGCAATCCTGCGGGAGATGACCATTGCCCTTGCCGAAGAGGAGATCCGGAAGTGCTTCGGGAAGGGGGATGTGGAGCTCGCGCAGATGGTCCGCCTTCTCGATGAACTCGACGAGGTGATCAACCTTCTGACGGAGAAGTCGACCGAGTGGTACCTCGTGAAAAATCCCGCCTTCTCCAGAAAATACCGGTCCTGCAATGCAAAGAAGATGGTCGGGATCATGAAACGCGACCGGACGTCGCTGGGGAGGGTGGCTGGCGAGGTGGACCGCCTCTCGGCGACCCGGTCCACCCTTACCAAGGAGATCTCGCACCGCGCCGATATTCTTCTCCCCAACTGCTCCGCCCTTGTCGGAGGCCTCGTGGCCGCCCGCATCCTTGCACGGGCGGGGGGCCTTTCGTCGCTCGCGTCGTTTCCCTCATCGACCATCCAGGTGCTGGGGGCGGAGAATGCGCTCTTTACCCACCTGAGGGCGGGTTCCCCCTCGCCGAAGCACGGCATCATCTTCCAGCACCGGCGGGTCCACAACGCCCCGAAGCAGATCCGGGGCCGGGTGGCGCGGGTGCTCGCGGGGAAACTGGCGATCGCCGCCCGCATCGATGCATACCGCGGGGAAGCGGATGAAGCGTTCCTCGAAAAGGCCCAGGCGGCGATCGACAGGGCGGGTGAGACCGCATGAAGATCATCGACGGCACGCTGGTATCGCCGGGGAAGGGCGGCGTCTACGGCGAGCGGACCCTCGGCGAGTGGCGGATATGGGACCCGTACAGGAGCAAACTCGCGGCCCTCGTCCTCAAAGGGGTCGATGTGGCGCTCGATTCCTCGGTGAATGTCCTCTACCTCGGGGCCGCAAACGGCACGACGGTCTCGCATGTTGCCGATTATGCAGGCACGGTGTATGCGGTTGAATTTGCGCCGCGTCCGATGCAGGACCTCATCGAGGTGTCGCGGCGAAGGACGAACATCGTGCCCATCATGGCGGACGTAAACCGCATGCAGGTTTATGAGATGCTGGTGGAGCAGGTGGACCTCATCTACCAGGACGTGGCGCAGCCCAACCAGGCGGCCATCGCAGCACACCACCTGAAGTTCCTGAAGAAGGGCGGCATCTTCATCCTGATGCTCAAGACGAGAAGCGTCAACGTCCGTGAAGACCCGAAGGCGGTCTGCGAGGCATCCGTGCAGCACCTTGAAGCGGCGGGGCTGGTCGTTGAAACCGTCCAGTGGCTTGATCCGTACCACCGGGATCATGCGGCGCTCGTGTGCCGCCTGCCGGAGGAGTGAGGGTGCGCCGGTTCAGTTTCAGCCCCCTTTCCCTCCTGCTCATTCTTCTCCTGATAGCAATTTTCATTTTCCTTGCCCCGCTCCTCCTGCTCGGGATCATCGGCGGGGCGCTGGTAAGCCTCGGGTTCTCCGGCGGCATGATTCTCCTGCTCATCGTCGCCATCCTTGCCGGGAGTTTCATCAACATCCCGGTGGCGAAGATCAAAGGCGCACGACAGCCCGGCTGCGTCTTCAGGAATCGCTTCGGAAGGGTTCATACCATCTCCGGCTCCGACGACACCGTAGTCGCGGTCAATGTCGGCGGCGCGGTCATCCCTGTCCTGCTATCGCTCTATCTCCTGCTGAATGTGGCCACGAACGCGGCCCTCTTTCCCGTACCGCGCGCGGTGATCCTCGCGGCCGTTGCGGGCATCTGCATCGTTGCCGGGGCGACGCACGCGGCCGCACGGGTGGTGCCGGGGCTGGGGATTACGACGCCGTTTTACATTGCGCCGCTTACGGCTCTCCTCTGCGCCGTCGTGTTGGCCTTCTCCCATCCCTTCGCGGGGCCCGTCATCGCCTTTGTCGCAGGGACGCTCGGCACGCTCATCGGCGCCGACCTCATGAATGTCCGGTACCTCGGCCGCATCGGGTCGCCGATGGTGAGCATCGGCGGTGCCGGGACGTTTGACGGCATCTTTTTAAGCGGTGTTCTTGCGGCGTTTCTTGCGTGAAGGCCGGATTATGGGTGCCGGAGAAAGGGGGACCGGTCTCCCTGATGGGGAGGGGCGGGATCCATTCGGGGTATGCGTATGCCTGGATTAATCTCCTGCATTCGTTTCCTGCATGCGTCCTTTTGGCTCCTTTTTTCCGGACAGACCGGGGGATGCTGAGAAAATTTTGGGAAATGTTGGGAAAATGTTGGAAAATGTTGGAAAATGTTGGGAAATGTTGGGAAAATATTTGAATTATACCTGATTTGTCAAAAAAAATTCGAAAAGAAGAATAGTCCGGAGCAGATTCGAACTGCTGTCGCAAGATCCAGAGTCTCACATGATTGACCACTACACTACCGGACTTCTGAAATTACCTCTAGATTTCTGTCGGGGGGAAATATTAATGTGACGATTCGGGCCGCTGCGGCGGGTGCCGGTTCCGCCCATTCAGGGGGTGCAGCGGTTCGTCGGCGGCCTCCCGTATCTTCTGCCTGAACCGGCAGCACATATTATAAATAATCGTCATAGCACCGGGAAACGACAGCAGGGTTTTTTAAGCCATGACTTCGTCACTGCTGGTCGAAGGGACACGGCCCCGGAAACGCGCCTTCACTCTCTTAACCGGGAAGCTCCATTGAATGGCAATTAAAAGCCAAACGAGAAGGATTCGGGCTCTATTCGGCGTCTCTTCCTTCTCTTCGGGTTACTTCAACCACAAAGGATATATTAAGTGTTCTCCAAATATTGGAACATATTCCGTCGTTCGGAGTATGGAGCAAAGTGAAGCATTTTTCGGCAATCGCCGAATGTGCTGCATGATGTTCCTCAATGTATTAGTAAGGAGGTTATGAATGAAAACTAAATTAGGAATTGCACTCCTGGCCCTTGTGGCAGTGGCACTTCTCGCAGTCGCACCTGCAGCTGCAGTTTTGAACACTGTCCCGCTGGGCGGAGTCGTCTTCGTCGGTGAGGAAGGCCTCGTCTTGAACGGAGGCGTTGCTGGCACTCTTGAGTGGTTTGAATCTGGGTCTAATCCATTATTGGATGCACCAGCATACACCTATCAAGTGACAGCCGGTCCCACAAACGTGATTGACCCTGCCACGTTCCAGACCCGCACAGGGAACTGGTACGATGCAGCGGTCAAAGGAACGGTAATTATGAACGTTCAGATGCCCGCAATTAATGTTAAGGCATTCAATGCAGCCACAGGAACGGACATGACCGATAAGCGTGTCGTCAAAGACAACACATTTATCAACTTCCGTGTTGACAGCAACCTTCACACGGTTTTAGCACAGCGTGCTCCTCTTGGCCTTGGCGATGTGAGTAACATCAAGATCGTTGTTGTTGACAGCCAGGGGACAACCTACACTGCACTCTTCGACGATGCTGCACCTGCAGTTACAAGCACTGGTCTGACAAACCTTGTCCCGACCACTGCACAGTACAATGTGCCGGGCGCGCCCGCGGCCGGTTTTGTTCCAGCTCTCACATATGACTCTAACTGGGCTCTTGACCGCGCCGAGTACAAGGCTGGTGTCTACACGTTCTGGGCAGAGGTTAACCTCAACAAGTTAAAGGACAACCTCGGCACCATTGCCGGCGTCACCAAGTCAGCTGTTTACACGATTGAACTTGGCAAAGATGACGTAAAGATCGAATCAAACAAGGACACTGTTGTCCGCAACAACGATTTCGCCGTTACCATCACCGGACGCCCTGACGAATACTACGTTCTTTGGGTCGCGGGTTCCAGCAGTATCACTGCACCTGACACCGCACCGGTCATCAAACCGAACCAGAACGGTGTCACCGGTGTCAGTCTTCCGGCTGCTGCTCCATACACGAACGCTGGTGATTACCAGTTCCGTGCAGGACAGGCCGTATCAGCTGATGTCGCTGCTCCAAATAACTATGCAATGGTGAAACTCGCCAGCTCCGGTATGCGCACTGTTGGTTTCAGCACTTCCGAAACCACAAAGGACCAGACCTACACCATCCGGGCTGACCACTATCCCGCAGATGCAACAGTAGTCCAGGCACCTGTTGTAATCGCTCCAGCCACCCCTACCTATGACACCGTCAAGGTAAAGGTCGAAGCTGGTGACATTACCATCACCGCAGCAGGTCTCACTTCCTACTTCATTGGTGAGGAAGTTGTTCTCTCCGGTACCAACACCGACAGTGACACCACCTGGCTCTTTATCACTGGCCCGAACCTGCCGAACAAGGGTGGCTCAATCACGAATCCGCAGGATGGCGTAAACAGCAATGTTGCACCGGCCATCAACGGACTTCTTGACAGTGCTGCTGCATGGACTGGCGAAAACGTTGATACAGACGACGTCTGGGAAATCAGGTGGGACACCGCATCGTTGAATGTCGATGCAGGCACCTACACCATCTACGCTGTCACGACCGCAACCAACCGGGATGACCTTGGTGCACGGGACGCAACCTATGCGACCGTATCCATCTCTCTCAAGAAGCCGTTCGTTACAGCAGCCATCTCCTCTGCAACTGTTGCAAAGGGCGATGACCTGTACGTTACCGGTACTGCAGAAGGCAACCCCACACAGGGAGTGCAGGTCTGGATCCTCGGTAAGAACTTCGTATCTGTGAACACCGAGACCACTGAGGACGACGGTACATTCGAGTACAAGTTCGCCAACACGGCAAACCTTGCAGCAGGACAGTACTTCGTAGTTGTCCAGCACCCGATGTACAACGACCAGTTCGACCTTGTCCGTCAGGTAGCTAACCCTGTACCAGGCCAGAACTCAGTTGTCCGGCCAATCCTTGACGCCACACTCGCCGTCGCCGGTAACTTCCCACCCGTCTTCAGAATCGAAGGCCCGGGCAGCCTCCAGGGAGCTGAAGCAGCAAACGCACTGGTGAACGCGCTGAACAGCCCTGACATTGACGACACCTACTACAAGCTCACCTTCCTGATTGAGGAACCATGGATTGTGATCAATGCAGTAGGCGACCGCTATGTCGGTGAGACCTTCACGGTCACCGGTACCACCAACCTCGCTGTTGGCAATGACCTGATCATTGAAATCGTCTCCTCCTCATTCCAGCCGACCGAGAAGACCGCAGCAAGCGCATTCTCCGGCGCAACCGGCACGGTCATCGTTACCGAGGGTGACGACGCCAATGCATGGGAATTTGCCGTCGACGCCTCCAACTTCGTCCCTGACCAGTACATCGTCAAGGTCGAATCTGTGAAGGCAGACAGCATTGCAACCCAGACCTTCAACGTTCTGAAGGCAGTCCCGACCGCAGAGCCGACCGAACAGCCGACCGTAATCCCGACCGAAGTGCCGACTGAAGTGCCCACCACTGAGGCTACCCCCGAGGAAGCAGCACCCGGCTTTGGCGCACTTGTTGCACTGATTGGTCTCGGCGCTGTTGCAGCACTGGTTCTCCGTAAGGACTAAACCCCCCAATTTTTCTTTTTTCTTCTCCACCCGGCGAGGCCCTGCCGGACTGTTCCCATCGCACCGCCCTGAAACAGGGAGACTTATCTTCTTCCGGCGCCAAATTCCGGTTACAGCAATGGATACACTGGAGTTTTTTTAAATGAACCTGCTCGTACAGCATGTTGATGTCAGCAACCGCGGGGCACTGCTGCACAAGAGCGACGCCCGCAGCATCGGCGTCATCGACGGTGACCGGATACGTATCGTAAACCCGGCAAACGGGAAATCGGAATCGGTGGTGATCGACACCACGCCGTCACTCATCGAAGAGGGGCATATCGGTGTCTACTCCCTGACGTTCGGGAGCACAGAACTGGAAAACGGGCAGGAGGCCGAGGTCTTCGAGTCCATCCCGCCCGCGTCCATTAAAACCATCAAAAAGAAGATGGACGGCGGCAAGCTCTCGAAGGATGAGATAAACGAAGTCGTCAGCGATATCGTCCTCGAAAACATCTCCCTTACCGAACTGACCGCCTTCGTGATCGCCTCCTATATCCACGGGCTGGACATGGACGAGGTCGAATACCTCACCCGTGCAATGGTCGATACCGGTGATTCGCTGGAGTTCAGCACGAAACCGGTGGTGGACAAGCATTCCATCGGCGGCGTGCCGGGGAACAAGATCACGCTGATCATCGTCCCGATACTTGCCGCAGCAGGGCTCAAGGTCCCGAAGACCAGTTCGAGGGCCATCACCGGCGCCGGCGGCACTGCCGACCTGATGGAGGTCCTCGCCCCGGTCGAGTTCTCCGCGGCGCAGGTCCAGGAGATGACGGAGAAGGCGGGTGCGGTGATCGTCTGGGGCGGCGCAACCAATGTCGCCCCGGCAGACGACCGCATCATCAACGTCGAGTACCCCCTGAAGATCGATGCCCGCGGCCAGATGATCGCAAGCGTGATTGCCAAGAAGAAGGCCGTCGGCGCAGACATCGTCGTCATCGACATCCCGGTCGGCAAGGAAGCCAAGGTTGCAACCCTGCAGGAAGCACGGAAACTGGCCCGCGAATTCATCGAGCTCGGCGAACGCCTTGAGCTCGAGGTGGAATGCGCCATCACGTTCGGGGATCTCCCGGTCGGACGCACCATAGGGCCGAACCTCGAGGTCGCAGAAGCCCTGCGGGTGCTCGAAGGGTCGAAGTCCCCGGGGTCTCTTGTCCAGAAGAGCCTTGCCATCTCCGGCATCGCCCTCGAGATGGCCGGGAAGGCCGCCCGGGGAGAAGGGGAAGCGCTTGCAAAAGAGATCCTCGAGAGCGGGCAGGCGCTTGCAAAGATGAAGGAGATCATCGCCATCCAGGGAGGAAATGCAGAGATAAAAGCGGAAGATATCCAACCCGGCGTCTACTCTGCAGAAGTGCCCGCCCCGGCGGACGGGTATGTGATCGACATCAAAAACCGCGGGCTCATCACCATCGCACGCCTCGCGGGCGCCCCCAATGACAAAGGGGCGGGCATCCGGCTCCATGCAAAACGCGGTTCGCAGCTGAGGAAGGGGGAATCGATCATGACCATCTATGCGGACAACGAACAGAAACTGAAAAATGCCCTCGAGGAAGGGCGGCGCCTGATGCCGGTCCTGGTGGAAGGGATGCTCATCGACCGCCTCCCGTCGGATGCCGTGCGCCTCAACCGAATGGACTAACATCCATAAGAAAAATTATGTTGTATGGATATTCGCCGTGCAGTTCTGGCCCTGCTTGTTGTCCTTAGCCTTTGCGGGGCCGTAGGAGGGGTCTCGCTCCGGATAACGGTGGTGGACGACGAGGCCGGGGACCCCGTTTCCGGTGCAGTCATCTACGTCGGGGGGATCTACCAGGGCGCCACAAACGCCGGGGGGGTGTATGCCTACGAACATTCGCTCAACGAATCGTTCAGGGTCGGTATAGAAAAGACGGGGTATACCGGCTGGCAGTCGATGGTCTCCGCCACCCAGACGAACCTGACCGCTGAACTCTCAAGGAGGGCCGTACCCCTGACGGTCTCCCTCTATGACGCCGACACCATGGAACCGGTGAAGGGGATACTCGTCAAAGTCTCCGGCGAGGGCTACCTCTCAACGGGTACCAGCAATGCAGCGGGCGATGCCGTCTTTGAGGTGAAGGCGGGAAGGCAGTACAGCGTCGAGGTCAGCGCCTCCCGTTATGAACCCCTGATCAGGATCGTGGAGATGGGAAATGAGGAAAAATTCGTCGATTACCGCCTGATACGGGATGACATATTCGTTGTCGAGGTGAGGGACGCCGCAACCGGATATCCGCTTGAAGGCGCAGAGGTCAGCATCGATGAAAAGCCCGCCGGGAAGACGGGGGAAGGCGGCCGACTTACCACGTACGTGGAGCGGGGCCGCACCTATCCGGTCTCGGTCGTAAAGGATGAATATGCAGCCTTTGCGGACCAGCTCTATATCGACACCGATCTCCTCGTCTACCAGGTAGCGCTCTCAAAAGCCCTCTATCCGGTTGCGATATCGGTCCATGAACCCGGCAAAACGCCGATAGAGGGCGCCACGATTTATATCGACGGCGCCTACCACGAAACGACGGATGCATTCGGCCGTGCCGGTATTGCACAGCTCGTCGCCGGCCCCCATGTTCTCGAGGTCCGGGCCGCCGGGTATGAAACGGTAACCCGCGAGGTCATCGTCGATGATTCCGTCGAGGACATCATCATCCAGCCCGACTTTGCCATGGCGGCGGTCTCCATCCTGGCCGAAGAGGCGGATCACACTCCCGTCGTCGGTGCGTCTGTCCTTATAGATGGGGTCTTTGTGGGAATAACCGGTGGAGACGGGATTTTTGAAACTGCCCTCAGGACGAATGCGGCATACGCCATCTCGCTGACCAGGGACGGATACCATGATGCATCAGTTGAGGAGCGCATACCGAAAGGCACCAGTGAGTATCAGATTCCCGTTCCCATGGAACAATCCTTCAATATCGGCCTCGTCATTGTGCTTTGCGGAATCATGGTAATCGGTGTCGCCGGTATTATGGGCGTCAGGCATCTCAGAAAAAGGCCTGCAAAGCGCAATTCGCAGAAGAAAAATAAATTGTAATTTTTTCTTGAAAAACGGCGTTTTCCCGTCTTTTTTAGGGAAAAATATCGGTCCCTTCAATGAAGAGAATGTATTAAATACATTGTCCGCATGTCATTTATATATAGAAGAGCTCAATGAAGGCAAAATATATATGTGTCCTTCTACTGGCGTCTCTTGTCGTCTGGCCGGGGTGTGCACTGGGCGACGGGGATGTCACCGTTAGTGTCACAGGGAGTCCCGGTCATGGCGACTGGCTCATTGCAGGCGATGGTGCTGCGGTCATCACCGTCAGGGTTACCACCGTGGGAGAAACGGTGACCGGGGTACGGTTTGACTGCCTGGAACCGGACACCTATGGGAATGTCGACATCCGTTCAGTGGATAAGGTCCCCTACCGGACAACATTCGCCACGAAAAAAAGCGGCAGCGTGCCCATCAGCATTGTGGTCTCCTATCTCAACGAATCCGGAGGCCCGGAAGAGTATGGGACCATCCGGTATCTCGACGTGGATCACAACCGCCCCTACAGGATACGGGGCATAGACGTCCTCCCCGAAGCGGGCGTCTATGAAGCAGTCCCCATCACCGTGATGATGGAAGACGCCTATGGGAATGTCATCGACAGCCGGTACGAGGACGATAGTGGTGGCACCCCCGAATCCGTGCGGCTGTTTGGAACGACGACCGACGGTGCCGGGTTCTACGACGGTGCCACCTACGGGCATGAGTCCGTCGTCTGTTTCGCAGGACCGGACGGGGCATGCGAGGCGACCTACCGGACAGGGACAAAGGCGGCAGAGTACCTGGTGCATATAATGCCGGAGGACAAGGGAGCAGGGGACGAATGGATATGTATAAAAGGCATTGCCGGCAAAGAACCGGCATCGGTGTCGATCTTTGTCGACCCGTCGACGGGGACTCCCCCGTCACCTGCTCCGGTTCCCGCCGATGGCATCAGCAAATACACGCTCGCCTTCTCCTTTTTTGACCGCTACGGAAATCCATGCGCGATGACCCCCGTGCAGGTGGCAACCAGCGACGGCGGGGCCGTCCACGACCTTATCACCACCAGGGAAGGAAAGGTCACTCTCTTTTACGGCCCCCGGAATGCTGCCGGGATGATCACCATAACGGCGACATCCGTTCTCAACGCATCCATAACAACGTCAGTGGTGCTGACCTTTGCCAGCAGCGATCCGGTGGCGATGGTGCTGACGGCAAATCCCCAGTCGATGCCCAGCAATGACGTGGAGGGGGCCCCTCCCGCGGAGGTGCTGGCAAAGGTCATGGATGTCGCCGGAAATCCCGTAGCGGGCCAGACCGTCCTCTTTAGCATCTACCACCCCGAGGAGTACCCCTCCAGCCAGGTGGCAGAGCCGTACCTCGCCCAGGCGTCGGCCGTCACCAACGATAACGGGATTGCCGTGGTAACCTTTGTGCCGGGAACCTTCAACACCGCCCCCGGCATGCCGGGCCATGTGGCCGCTGCACCGTATGATGAGACGGCTCTTGGAACCTGCACCGTGACCGCACTCTGGGAAGGGGTGTCACGGGATATCAGCCTGGAATGGAGAAACTACCCCTATCTCCGGGTGGAGACCAGTCTCTCTGCGCAGACCGTGGCCGTCAATGACACCGTTGACGTCACCATACGCCTGATAGGCGACGGATGGGCCCTCCAGCCCGACCCGGTGGATGTGGTGGTGGCGGTGGACCGGTCGGGGAGCATGCTCCTCGACGATAAGGACCGCATGGTCTACGCGAAAGAGGCGCTCGACGTCTTCATCTCCCGCATGGCCGAGGGGCGTGATCGCATCGGCATGGTCACCTTCGGAAGCTCCGGGTACTGCGATTCGCGCTGGGGAAAGCCGGGGATCGATTACAGCTGGATGGATGATGCATCCTATAGTGCCACCCATTATCCGGCATCTCCCCGGACCTATGCCGGGTATGCGACCCTTGATCTTCCCCTGACAGGGGTGCAGGCGGATGTATCGGCAGCCGTCGACGGGATGGTCCCCTGGGGCGGGACGCCGATGCGCTACGCCCTCTATACCGCATTGCAGGAGATCGTATCGAACGGACGGGATGATGCCGTGCGTGCGGTCATTCTCCTCTCGGACGGTGATTACAACTGGTATGGCGACCCGCTCGCACGGGGCATTGGAAAGACCCCGGCACAGAAGAGTCCGACGGACAGTAATTTCTTTTCGGACGGTACTGAAAAATATACGATCTTCGATGACCTTGGAGCGGTACAGAACCTGAGCGAATATGCCGCCGATGCCGGTATCAGGATTTATTCCATTGCATTTGCGGATTCCATCACCGCGCAGGGCAAGGAGACGATGCGCATTCTCGCCGAATCGACGGGCGGCACCTACTATGACGCCCCCTCGGGCGGTCAGCTGGCGGGCATCTATGCGGAGATTGCCGGGGATCTCAGAACGGTTGCCGGTGTCGATACCTCTATGGACATGCCGCTTGCTGCCGTAACCATCAACAATGCGTCCGTCCCCAACACCGCAGCGGCCCCCTCCCTTGAATGGGTGCATCAGGACGGGCGGTCAACGACCATCGGGAGCGTTTTAAATGATCGGGCGCCCCCCCTCGTGCTCATCCCGGTATATACCGTCAATGAGGCCGAGGAACGGGCAGACTGGGAGGATGACCGTGGCCTGAGCTGGGATGTCGGCTCCGTCGTCCTCAACCAGGTGTGGGAGACGCAGTTTTCGCTTCAGGTGTTCACCCCGGGAAACATCAACCTCTTCGGCGGCAGCTCCCTGATCACCTTCAACGGTGGTGATGACACGCTCGTCCTTCCCGACACCTATCTGACGGCGGTGGAGAACCTCAACGGAACCGGCCTCGTCTCCCACCAGATGGCGATCAGGGGCGTCAACTGCACGAACCGGGAAAAGG
Organism: Methanoculleus sp.; assembly: GCA_011045995.1. Taxonomy (GTDB): domain Archaea; phylum Halobacteriota; class Methanomicrobia; order Methanomicrobiales; family Methanomicrobiaceae; genus Methanovulcanius. Next base: position 17,986 of record DSBQ01000002.1, read on the forward strand.
TCGAGGATTATTTCGAGATCGTCTGGGACCTTGAGTATGACGGTATCATGCCGGTGATGCAGGAGCTCTACTATATGCGGGCAGGCGAGGGCATGTGGTATCTCTATGATAACGCCGTGCTCCCAGGCGGCCCGGTCCATGAAGAGGAGTTCACCTCGCACCTGTACGTCGCCGACTTCCCCAAGGGTGACTACCATATCCGCGTCTATGCCCATGCGCCGGATGCCGATGCCCTCAACCAGACCACCGCAGCAATCTCGCTCGGCAATGTGAGTGGAAACTACATCAAAATCACCTGAATCCCCGGCACACACCGCATCCCTGCCCGGTGAGCCGTGCCGTTCCCTTTTATGGTACCGGCGAAAACCTGGATGGGCGACAATCGATGGATCACCGCCAAAGAGTGCAACCGGCAAAACCCGTAAGAATTGCCGGAGAGCGAGGCAGGCAAAGAGCACAAAAGAGCCGGGCCGGTGGCTGCAAAAGAACCGGCACATGATACAGCGGACGGATCCAGCGGGAATCGAACCCGCGTCCTTGGGTTCGAAGCCCAAGAGGATATCCTCTACCCTATGGATCCACTCATTGGTTGGTCTCGGCGGATAATTAACCATTCTGCACCGGCAAGGGTTTTTCCCCGTCCGGGAGGCCTTTCGGACCGGAGCATCAAGGGATTTATGAGATATCCGGTAAGACCACTATGCAATGATTCTCTCGGATGCCGTAATACGACAGAGAATCCAGGATGGCGATCTGGTCCTGGACCCCTATAGCGAGGCTTCACAGCAGCCCGCATCCTACGACCTCCGTGCTGCGGAGGCGACGGTCCTTGTTCATGGAACCTGCACCCTTGTCCCATCGCTCGAATGGGTCGAACTCCCGGCGGATGTCGCGGCAACCCTTCGCTGCAGGTCGTCATTTGGCAGGCGGGGTGTCCTTATCGGGGGCGGGTTCGTGGACCCGGGCTTTCGCGGACAGCTCACCCTCTGCCTGGTAAATATGGGGCCCAATGATGTGGTTGTCGAAAAAGGGGAACGCATAGTGCAGATTATTATGCAGGCTGTTGCCGGTGGCGACCGTCTCTATGAAGGGCGGTACCAGGACAGCAGGGGTGCCGTCGCCAACCGCGACCGCGGCGTTATTTGATCCAGAAGAGGTCGTCTCCCGGTTCCTCTTCTTCTTCATCGGATTGCTTTTTCGTGTAGCCGCTGCTGATGGTGCCGGCGGTATAGGGGGATTTTTTCTCCGGCTCCTCGGTCTGCTCCTTTCTCTTCTTCCTCCGGGTTTCGACGCGTGCCATGAGTTCATCCTTTGGGGCGGGCGTCTTCTCCCGCATCCGTACCTCGCCGTTGAGAAGCTCCTTCGTCCGGACTTTTTCTCCCGAAATCCGCACCGCATCTCCCGAAACGGCACCGTCCCTGATCGTTGTGTCGGCCGGGGAAACCTTCACTGAAGAACCATCGATCGCACTGTCGTTGGGCCCCGTTGCCGATGCGACAAAGACCGTCCCCCCTTCAAAGGTGGTATCCCTGGCCCGGAACCCGGGGGTATCAACGTCGATGGAGCTGCCGACAAGTGACGTATCACGGGGACCCTTCCGGCCACTCTTTGCAATCTCTTTCAGGCCGAAGGTCGAATCCTTCGGAGCGCTGCCTGCACCTCCGCTCGTCATGCGGGTCATATCAGCAACCGTTCGCGCCGGTCTTCCGGGAAGGGACAGTTGTTCATCCTCCCCCTTGCTGCGCTCCTGTGCCGCATTATCCTCGTTTTCGTTCGTCATGCCATCTTTTGCCGCGATTCCACCGAGGCGCACCATCTCATCTCTCATGTCGCTGTCCTCTCCTTCGGGGAGGGTGTCTCTGCAGTCGTCCGGGAAAGATTCCTCCCATGCACGGGACGTCACGGGGTGGTCATCGTCATCCAGTGCATCGCTCCCGTCCGAACGCCCGGAGACACCGGTGGCATCCTCGTCCTCAAGAAGGTCGATAAAGGAGACCCCTTTTCCTCCGTTGCGGGCGTTATCGGGCATATCCCCTGTCTCAAAGCCGGTGTTCTGGCTCTGGTCCCTGCTCCATGCCTCCTCCTCTTCTTTACGCCGTCTCGCCTCTTCCTCCTCCCGGAGTTCAGCTTCGTACGCTTCTTTGATCTCGGTCAGTTCATGGACCCGGGGGATATTCTCAATTCCCGAAAGTGCGATGATAATTCCCACATATTTGGTATTTCTCACCGGATAGTCCCCCGAACGCATCTCAAGACCGGAAATGCTCCTGTCTATCCATTTCCTGACCGTCTGGAATCCCTTCATGGAGAGTTCATGCGAAGGGCCGGCGATGAGTATCAGTGCCTTGTCTGCGCTGGTGATGTCACAGGGTATGGAGATCTCCTCATAGACGGCGCGTTTGGCAAGTGAGACAATCCTTGTAGCCCGCTTGTGTGAAAATTCCGAAAAGTAGGTCTCGGAACGCCAGTTCAGGAAGCGCTCTTTGAGTGAGACATGAAGGGGTTCTGCCGCATAGCCGATTGCAACAAGGCCGTTGTTGCGCAGGGTATTGAGCACCTCGCCCGCATCGAGAACGACCTCGGCGATCTCCAGCCCCTCTTCATTAAATTCCCCTGCCCGAAGAAGCAGTCCTGTCTGGCGGGCAATACGATCATTGAGCAGGCGGTAGAGATCACGGGGATTTTCCGGGAATCTTTTCACCGGATAGGTGATGCGTTTCTCCTCTCCTGCGACAGAGCGTTCATCGTACTCTGCCTGCAGTTTCCCGTACCATGTCTCGTTGTCAAAGAGGATGACCGCATCCAGAACATTTTGGAGCATCGCGATGTCGTCTGCTGCCTTCGACGAGACCTTCTTTCCCTCATGACGCATGGGAAGGGTGCACACACCGAATATCGGCTCAATATATGCAATTCTCAGCTCCTCGACGAGGGAGGGGACGGCATCGATGACACTCCCCCCAAGGCCGGCAAAGATCATGATCGCATCAATTTCGACCGTGTCCATCCTCTCGATCATGGTCATTATCTCTTCAATATTGACCGTGGAGGGCACATCAAAATGGATATAGGGATCGAGTGGCGGAAAATTCATTCGCTGGGGCTGGGGAATGAACTCGAGCTGGCGCAGGCTGTTGCCGTCCATATCGATCGCAAGTGCATTGACGCACCCCACGCCACTTCTGGTGTCATGGTCGTAGAGCTGATCAACAATACGTGTACCTGCGCCGCCAAGTCCTATTGCAAGTATTCTCATGTAGTGCCCTGCCAGGTACTCTTCCCCGTTCGTCCGTTCTTCATACCCCTGTATGCACCGCGCATTCCTCTGCCGTCCTGTGAACATGGAATGGAACAGTAATTCCCAGATGTATGGTGGGTGCAGAAGCATAATAAAATCTCTGGATGCTGTTGTGCAAAATCGTCATTTAGAGGTATTCTCTCAATAATAAGGATAAATGGAGCGAATTTTTGGGAAAAAGCCATCTATGGAGTATAAAAAATCCACGCAAATGATAACGTATATTAAGAACGATGCAGTAATACTAAATTTGAGGTGAAAGACCTATGAGCTATGGAATTGAATTCGTTCCGGGAAATGTCAATGTAAAGCAGGTTGTCAACTATTGTAAACTTGCTGAACAGAAGGACATTGACTTTGCCTGGATTACCAACCACTACAACAACCGCCACTGCTACCCGACCCTTGCGGCCATTGCACAGGCGACTGACTCCCTGAAGATGGGACCCGGCATCATGAACACCTTCACCGACACTCCGGCAGCAATTGCCTCGTTCATGTGTACTCTTAACGAGATATCCGATGGCCGTGCAGTCCTCGGTATCGGACCCGGTGACCTTTCCACTCTTCCGAAACTTGCCATTGACCCCGTAAAGCCGGTGTCACGCCTGAAGGAAGGTGTCCAGCAGATTAAGGCGCTCTGCACAGGAGAGGAAGTCAAGAAGACCGGCAACATGGAATTCTTCGACTATGACGGTGCAAAGCTCACCGGTGTCACGCTTCCTGCAAAGAAGAAGCAGATCCCCGTCTACATCGGTGCACAGGGCCCCAAGATGCTCGAACTTGCCGGAGAAATCGGAGAAGGAGCTCTTATCAACGCTTCCAACCCGAAGGACTTCGACATTGCAATCCCCCTGATCCAGAAGGCATGCGACGCAGTCGACGACAAGAAGTTCAAGAAGTTCGATGTCGGTGCATACACTGCAATGTCCATCGACCAGAGCGAGAAGAAGGCACGCAATGCAGCAAAGATCGTTGCAGCGTTCATCGCCGCAGGCTCACCGCCACCCCTTCTTCAGCGCCACGGCCTTGACCTGGCAAATGTCGGGAAGATCAAAGACGCACTGTCACGCTTTGACTTCGGTGCCGTCGGCGGCCTTGTCGGCGACCCCGAGATTGATGCATTCACCATTGCAGGCACGCCTGAAATGGTCAAGGAGAAGTGTGACAACCTGACCGCATCCGGTGTTACCCAGATTATCTTCGGGTCTCCGCTTGGTCCCGACATGACCAACTCCATCCGTCTCCTCGGCAAGTACATCATCTGAGAGGAACAGATTCCAATTCTTTTTTTTATTTCGCCGTCCTTTTCCTCATAGAGCAGCCTGTGTCCTGCAGCCGACCCTATGCCGCCCGTATCGGAGCGATATGAATGTTTTCCATTATTGAGGTCCGTACCATGCCCTTTCCCGTACAGGTGCGCATTGAGCACCTCACCGGGCACCAGTGCAGGATCAGTCCCCTGCGTGGTGAGCGGTGTATCGGTACCGGAGCATGGAGGATGCAGGACGGGGGCGAGGTTCCGTGCCCCTTCTGTCCGGAACGAATCCCTACCGATACGCCGCTCTTCCCTTCGGGTGAGCGGGTCTGCGTCGGGGAGAGCGTGACCTTTCCCAACATGTACCCCTTCTCTGCCTTTCACATAGTCACGGTAATAACCCGATCGCATGCACCCGGGCCGTTTTCCATACGGCAGATTGCCGATGCCCTGGCAGCGCAGTGGTCGGTGCTTGGAGAAGTGCAGGGGTACGCCTCTATAAACTGGAATCACCTTTCGTCGGCAGGTGCCAGCATGCCTCACCCCCACATGCAGGGAATTGCGGATCCTGAGCCGACGGCATATACCCGGCGGTGCCTGGAAGGGGGTGCCCGGTACCGGGAAAAGACGGGCAAGAACTACTGGGAGACATTTATTGAAAGCGAGAGAAGCGGGCCCCGGCACATCTTTGGCAGTGAAGTGCCGTGGTGCGCGCACCCGGTTCCTCTGGGTGAGAAGGAGATCCGGGCCTATCTTCCCACAGGGGCGCTCTCGGAGGCAGAGCCATATATCGATACCCTTGCATCGGGCCTTCACCGGGTGATTGGATTTTACCGGGAGCGGGGGCACTGTGCCTACAATGTGGCGCTGAGGTTTGATCGTGAGCATTCAGGTGGTGATTTCAGGGCGTTTCTCTCAATTATTGCCCGTGTCAATCCGACTCCTGCCGGGACTTCCGATTCGGCGTTCATGGAGAGGCTGCACTCTGAACCTGTCCTGTTCACCATCCCGGAAGATCTGCCGTTGCTCTTTGCCGACAGGCGATGAACGTTCCACTCTTCTCCGGCACTATTCTGGTATTGCAACGTACAAAGGCCGCCACGGCGGCGGGAAAAAAAGGAGGGTTGTATTTACTCCGGCTTGGAGATAAGGGTGGTCTTGGAGACGATAGTGCCGTCATTCTTGTGCGGCATACGCACGACACCGTCACAGCCCTTCTCGATCTCACGTGCTTCGTCACAGAGGACGGTTGCAGCGCGCATCATTTCGTGGGCGGATGCAACGATAGGTACGTAGTTTTCGAATCCCTTGGTCATGAAGCAGCCCTTCACGTTGACCATTGCAACGGCTGCTGCAATCTCGAATGCTGCACGGGCCTTTGCATATGCGTACGGGTTGGTGAACTCGTCTTTTACTGCCTTGTCTGCGGTCATGACGATCTTGGGGAGCTCGAGGTCGGCGCCTGCCTTGCCTGCCTTGACCTGGTCGATGACGGCATCGATGGCGATCTGCATCTTGCGGAATGCACCGGTGACGGTGAGCACCTTGATGAGGTTGCCGTTGTAGTCGGCCATCTCGCACGGGTCGAGGAATTCACGGCGGGCACCGATCATGGCGTCTGCCTTCTGGATGATGTATCCGAAGTCGCTCTCCTTGAGATCTGCCCATTCCTTCTTGGTGGTGACATCGTCAGTAATGACAATGACCGGGATGCCTGCTGCCTTGAGTGCTTCGCGTGCACCGGTGGGGCCGGGGAGGACACCGTTCGGTGAAACAACAATTGCGAAGTCCGGCTTGTACGCGATAAGGTTGCTGACGACACGGTCCACGTCTTCGACTTCGAGCTTGGTTCCGCTCGTTGCCATGAAGGTCTGCATGTCCTGGCGGTCTGCACGCTCGTCGAGAAGTAACTCGACCATGACACCGCTCGCAATGTTGCCTAATTTTGCAACTCCAACTTTTACTACCATATTCTTAAACCTCTCAAATTTGAGAACAATCTACTATCAACAAGTCTCGTAATAAACATTTTGAATTTATGGCCCGTCGTTTCGTGCAGGATTGGCATGGTTAAATGAAATGGTTTAAGTTTTAGTGTGAGATACTATAGTTAATGAAACAAGGGCTCCTTACCGACCGCCAGAAAGAGGTGCTCAGATTCCGCAAACAGGGTCTCACACAGCAACAGATTGCAGATATCATTCATACATCCAAGGCAAATGTGTGCACGATTGAGAAGGCTGCTTACGAAAATATCGAGAAAGCAAAGGAAACGCTTGAGTTTCTCTACACCCTCGATGCGACGCATCTCTGCACGATCCGGTCGGGAACCGATCTCTTCGATGCGATAGGAGAGATCTACGCGGAGGCCGAAAAGATCCATATCAAGGTACGGTATGATTCGATAGGACTCATTAACCGGCTCAAAGAATCAAATCCGGAACGGTTCAAGGGACGGTTTGTCAGGGACGATGTGGAGGTCTACATCACTGAAGAGGGAGATCTCTGCTTCGGATGAAGCGCTCCCCGGCCCACCCTGCCGACACATTTATATCTTTTTCTTAACAATATTTATGGAACCAATATGGGGGTTTCATGTACGGATGCCGGATCCAATCCGGCATACCGGTGAGATCTTCTCATATCGTGGTGGCTCTCTCCTCCGTTGACGGAGGGGGGAGATGCCGAGATGGGTTGTGCACAGGCGCAACAGGTGAAAGACGTAGGATCTGACGGAACCGTAAGGGTGGACGTTTCGTGGAAACGAGCCCATTTCCAGCGCACATGATTGGTGCGCAGAATGCGGGATGAGTCAGGATCACTTTGTGAGAATCAGCAATTCCGGCCCACACCGGAAGAATCTCCCAACCTAAAGGGCCCGTATGCGGGGCATATGCAGGGAAAATCCCCTTCAATGGGGTGGTTTTCATGCAGGTGTGCCGCATTACCGGAAACCGGCCGAAAGGTCATGGCGTCAGTTGACCCTTGAACTGTCAGCACGAAATCTCGGAGCTTCAGGCACATTCGTGTGGCTGGGGCTTAACGTTCGCAACTGAAACCAAGAATACAGGATTGATCGAAAAATGTCGAAAACATCCAGACCACGCAGGGGCTCACTTGCATACAGTCCCCGCAAACGTGCCCAGAGCCAGGTACCAAAATACCACTCCTGGCCGGCGTACGACGGGGAACCGGCGCTGCAGGGATTTGCCGGCTATAAGGTGGGCATGACTCATCTTATTATGGTGGATGACCATGCCAAAAGCCCGTCTGAAGGCAAGGAGATCATGGTGCCCGTTACCATTGTAGAGATCCCTCCGATGAAGGTAGTAGGTGTCCGTGGATACTGCAAGGACAGTTATGGGAAGCATCCCTGTGCAGAAGCATGGTCCGAGGAAGACGTTTCCAGGATCCGCGAGGCATTGGAAGCCGGAACGCTGACAGATATTTTTGTCATCATGCAGACGCAGCCCGCGGAGATTACCGGTGTTCCGAAGAAGACCGGGGACATCATGGAAATGGGCGTCGGCGGAGACAATCTGGCTGACCGTATAGAATATGCAATTTCCCTCCTTGGCGCTGAAATCACTGCGGATGATGTCTTTGAGGCAGGCCAGTACATCGATGTCACTGCGATTACCACCGGCAAGGGAACGAACGGTCCGGTAAAGCGCTGGGGCATTCAGACCCGCAAGGGGAAGCACGGCCGCCAGGGCAAAAAGCGTCATATCGGCAACCTTGGTCCGTTTAACCCGTCCCACGTCAGGTGGCAGGTCCCCCAGATGGGCCAGATGGGATACCAGCAGAGGACCGAGTACAACAAGCGCATCCTCAAGCTCGGTGAAAACGGCGATGAGGTGAACCCGGCAGGCGGTTTTGTAAATTACGGTCTTGTCCGGTCGAACTATGTTGCTATCAAGGGATCGCTCCCCGGACCTGCAAAGCGTCTTATCAGGATTCGCCCGGCAATACGCCCGAGAAACCACGTTGACCGCGTACCGGTTATCCAGTACGTCAGTCTTGCAAGCAAACAGGGGTGATCAGGAATGAAAGCACAGATTAGAACACTTGACGGCGGTTTTGCCGGAGAGATCGATCTCCCGGCAGTTTTCAGTGAAGATTACCGCCCGGATCTCATCAAAAACGCAGTTCTTGCACTCCAGAGCGAGCGGTACCAGCCGCAGGGCACTGACCCGTATGCAGGCATGAGGACATCTGCCGTATCATGGGGGAGTGGCCGCGGTGTGGCACAGGTTCCGCGCCTGAAGAACGGTTCCCGTGTCGCACGGATTCCCCAGTCCGTCGGTGGGCGTGTCGCACACCCCCCGAAGACGGAAAAGATCCTCGTGCGCAAGATGAACAAACAGGAGAAGAGAAAGGCGATCCGCTCCGCCATTGCCGCAACCCTCAACGAAAACCTTGTCGCAGCACGCGGACACCGCTTTGAAGCGGAGATCCCCGTTGTCTTTGACGATACATTCGAGGGCCTCACCAAGACCTCCGATGTGGTAAATGCCCTCCGTGCAGCCGGCGTCTACGCCGATGTCGAGCGCTCCGCAGACAGCCGGAAGGTCCGTGCAGGGCGTGGAAAGATGCGCGGCCGCAAGTACAAGCAGCGCAAATCGCTCCTCATCGTGACCGGCGAGACTCCTCTGAAGGCAGCCTCAAACCTTGCCGGCGTCGATGTCGTCAGCGTCGGAGAGCTGAATGCAGAGCTTCTTGCCCCGGGGACACAGGCTGGCAGGCTGACCGTCTGGACCGCAGGGGCACTCAAGAGACTGGAGGATATGTAAATGGTAATTAAAACTCCGTTTGTCTCGGAAAAGGCAACCATGCTGCTTGAATCCGATGGCAAGCTCCAGTTCCTCGTGCGTCGTGATGCGGGCAAGAACGATATCGCGGCAGCCGTCGAGGACATGTTCGGCCACAAAGTAACGTCGGTCCGGACCCTCATGACAATGAAGGGACAGAAGAAGGCATTCGTCACATTCGAAGACGAGAAAGCAGGGGAAGAGATTCTCTCCCGTATCGGGATACTCTGAGGTGGCGGAACATGGGAAAACGAATTATCTCACAGAATCGTGGACGTGGCGGCCCGACCTACCGTGCCCCTTCGCACAAATATAAGGCCTCGCTCAAGCACCCCGGTTCTTCCAGTGACATTACCCGCGGGGTAGTCATTGACATTGAACACGATCCGGCGCGCCACACCCCGATTGCAAAGGTCAGACTCGAGAACGGGGACAAGATATTCATGCTTGTCACAGAGGGCGTCGGCGTCGGTGACGAGGTGGAATGGGGCTCCGAAGCCCGGGTGAAGAACGGGAACACGCTTCTGCTCAGGGACATCCCCGTCGGTGCCTATGTCTGTAATGTCGAGGCACGCCCCAACGACGGCGGCAAGTTCATCCGGGCAAGCGGCGTTCAGGCCCAGGTCATCGGCAAGGACGGCGACCGGGTCGGTATCAAGATGCCCTCCGGAACGCACAAGTGGTTCAACGGCGAGTGCCGTGCCACCATAGGCATCGTTGCCGGTGGCGGACGCGGCGAGAAACCGTTCGTCAAAGCCGGCAAGAAGTTCCACAAGATGAAATCGCAGGCGCAGAAGTGGCCCCGTGTCAAGGCTGTCTGTATGAACGTCATCGATCACCCGTTCGGCGGTGGTGGCCACCAGCACGTCGGCAGGCCGAAGACCGTCGCACGTGGCACCTCTCCTGGACGAAAGGTCGGGCACATTGCAGCAAAGAGGACCGGAAGAAAGTAGGGGGGTTTTGAAATATGGCAAAGAAAACACAGAGAAGGTTGCCGCGGCGGAAAGAGGAATTTACCTACCACGGCTACAAGATCGAGGATCTTCAGCAGATGGGCATGAGCGAGCTCCTCCCCATCATGCCGGCACGGGCACGCCGGAAAATCAACCGCGGAATATCGCCCGGCCACGAGAAGGTTCTCCTGGCAATGCGTGAAGGCAAAGAGCGTGTCCGGACACATGCCCGCGACATGATCATCCTGCCCGAGATGGTTGGAAAAACGATCGAAGTGCACAACGGAAAGGATTTCATTGTGGTTGAGCTGCAGCCGGAGGCGGTATTTCAATACCTTGGCGAGTTCGCACTCACCCGCAGGCGTATCACCCACGGCAGTGCCGGTATCGGTGCAACCCGGTCGAGTAAGTACGTACCCCTGAAGTGATGATCATGGCAAGGACAGGATATTCAGTTCAGACCGGTGAAGAGGAGGCGCGGGCGAAGGCAAACGAGCTCCCCATCTCACCAAAGCACTCGATTGAGATTGCCCGGACGATTAAAGGAATGAAGACCGGGGATGCAGTCGCATACCTCGAGGATGTCGTCGCCCTGAAAAAGGCGGTTCCGTTCAGGCGGTTCAACCGCAACGTCGCCCACAAGAAGGGACTTGATGGATGGGATGCCGGCCGATATCCGGTCAAGGCGTCCTCTAAATTCATCCGCCTCATCAAATCTGTTGAGAAGAATGCCGAGTATATCGGCCTTGATGTCGAAAACCTCGTCATCACGCACATCTCAGCAAACCGCGGCCGGAGAATGCGCGGCATTTTCCCGCGGGCGATGGGCCGTGCGACCCCGAAATTTGCAGAATCCGTCAACATCGAGATTGTGGTAAAGGAGGCCTGAGCAGACATGGGAATTGAGAAGAGATTTATCGAGGACGGTGTCCGCTCAGCACGGGTCGACAAGTTCCTGATAAAAGAGCTGAAGCGTGCCGGCTACGGGGGCATGGATATTACCCGCACCCCCCTGGGCACGCAGATTACTATCTTCGCTGAAAAGCCCGGTATCGTAATTGGAAAAGGCGGAAAGGTGGTCCGTCAGATCACCGCCGATCTCCAGACCCTGTTCGCGATAGACTCCCCGCAGATTGAGGTCCAGCAGGTCGAAAACCCGTCGTTCAATGCACAGATTATGGCTGAGCGCCTGGCAAGCTCACTCGAGCGCGGCTGGTACTTCCGCAAGGCGGGGAACAGTACCCTCCGGCGCGTGATGGAATCCGGTGCACTCGGCTGTGAGGTCGTCCTCTCGGGAAAGCTCACCGGCGCCCGTTCACGTGTGCAGAAGTTCACCGAGGGCTACATCAAGCACTCGGGAGAGCCCTCTGACACGATCGTCGAGAAAGGCTATGCAATCGCCATTAAAAAACTCGGAACGATTGGTGTCCAGGTAAAGATCATCCCGGCAGGAGCACGACTCCCCGATACCTTTGAGGTATTGGACCCCCTTCCCGGCGCAGGCGTACAAGAGCCGGCCTACGAGGAAGGAACGGATGAAGACCTCCTCGGTGCGGAGATCGATGCCGAGCTCTCGGAAGTTGAAGATGTTCCCGAAGAGGAGGCGTTCTGATAATGGCAATATTCAGGGCAAAGGAAATCGCTCAGTTCAGTGACGTGGAACTCCAGGAGCAGCTTGCAAAGCTCAGGCTCGAACTCGTCCAGGACAACGGAAAGGTCAGTGCCGGTGGAGCACCGGAGAACCCTGGCCGTATCCACGAGATCCGGAGAACCATAGCACGGATTGCAACCGAGCAGAACAGGCGCAGGGCCTGAACAGTTCAGGCCGTTAAGGAGAACTTACGCGTATGATCACCGCAGCAAACATCTGCCGCCACGAACTTATCGGGCTTGAAGCCTGTGTTTCCGGGTCGAAAAACCCGTCACAGGTCGGTATAGCCGGCACGATCGTGGGGGAAACGAAGCAGATGATCACGCTTCGCAGTGAAGGACGCGTTCTCCATGTTGCAAAGAACACTGCAGCATTTGACCTGCGCCTTCCCGATGATACCCGTGTACGGGTTGATGGGTCGGTGCTGGTCATGAGGCCTGAGAAGAGAACCAGCATGCGAATTAAAATCTGAGGAATACATGGCAAGAAATACAGGATTAAGCGTCTCCGTTCCGGAGAAGGAATGCGACGACGTCAACTGTCCATTTCACGGCGTTTTACCGGTGCGCGGCCAGGTGATCACCGGCAAAGTCGTGAGTGACCGTATGCAGGGGTCTGTGGTGGTCTCAAGGGATTACCTGCACTACGTGAAGAAGTACAAGCGTTATGAAAAACGCAGTTCCAAGTTTCACGCACACCACCCCCCCTGTATCGACCTGAAGGTCGGCGATACCGTAAAAATTGCGGAATGCCGTCCTATCAGCAAGACCAAGAAATTTGTCGTCGTGGAGGTTGCTAAGGAATGAAAGCAAAACAGTCCCGCACCCCACGCGCACTTGCAACCGGCTCCCGCCTGACCTGTGCGGACAATACCGGTGCACGCCTGGTGCAGATCGTCTCTGTCGACCGGTACCACGGCGTACGCCGCCGCCAGCCCAAGCTGGGTCTTGGCGATATGGCAACGGTCTCTGTCAAGAAGGGCACTCCCGATATGCGGCGCAAGCTCGAAAAAGCTGTCGTGATAAGGCAGAGAAAGGAAATCAGAAGAGTAACGGGCCTTCGCCTGTCCTTTGAGGATAATGCGATGGTCATCACGAATGAACGCGGTGAGCCGAAAGGCACCGAGATTAAGGGCCCGGTTGCCCGTGAGGTAGCCGAGCGGTTCCCGAAGATCGGTTCCATGGCGACCATCATCGTATGAGGTGCATGAGATATGGTAAGAATTGCTAGCACGCAGCCAAGAAAACAGCGGAAATTCCGCTATAATGCGCCGCTTCACGTAAGAGGCCGTTTCCTCAATGCACCGCTCTCCACAGAACTGCGTGAGAAGTACGGTCGCCGCAGCGCCCGTGTCATTCTCGGTGATACGGTAAAGGTTGTCAGAGGCGACTTTGCCGGTGAGGAAGGCGTTGTCGACATGATCGACACCCAGAATGGCCGTATTGTCGTTCACGGTGTAACGATTACCCGTGCCGACGGAACCGAAGTCCCCCGGCCGGTGAATGCATCGAATGCCTGCATTACGAAGCTCAACCTGAAGGACAGCCGCCGTGAAGAGAAACTGGAGGCGAAGAAGTAATGTCGAATCATCTGAAACGGCTCAACAGCCCCGGTTCGTGGCGTATCGCCAAGAAAGAAAACACGTTCGTATCCAAGACTGCCCCGGGCCCGCACAACGCAAATGCAATGCCTGTGGCAATCTGGCTTCGTGATCACATGGGCATTGCCCTGACCATGAAGGAGGTAAAAAAGATCCTTAAGGACCGCTCCCTTCTTGTCAACGGCAGACCCTGCAGGGACCCGAAGATGGGTATCGGCGTATTCGACATCGTCGCCATCCCCTCGGTGGAGAAATACTACCGCATTCTCAGGGCGAAGAAGGGGGACATCATTTCCGTTCCCATTACCGCTGAAGCGGCACAGAGCCGTCTCTGCAAGATTGCAGACAAGACGACGGTAAAGGGCGGCAAAGTCCAGCTCAACCTCCGGTTCGGGGCAAACATCATCGTTGATTCGAATGACTACCGTCCCAAGGACTCCGTGGTCCTCTCCCTTCCAGAAGAGAACCGCTTCACCGTCATCGACCACTTCCCCTTTGCCGTCGGCAACACCGCAATGGTGATTGGCGGCCGTCACTCGGGAAAGATCGGAAAGATTACCGAGATCGTTGTCGTTGCAGGAAGCATCCCCAACCGTGTAATCCTTGAGGAGACCGGCACTGGTGATGTGTTCGAGACCATCGAGGCATATGTCTTCATGGTTGGCCGTGAAGAGTCCGCAATCAAGGAATGGGGGATTGAACAGTGAACCCGATGCGCGAACTTTATGTCGATAAGGTCGTCGTCCACATGGGCGTCGGTGAGTCTGGCGAAAAGCTGGTCAAGGCCGAGAACATCATGACCCAGGTTACCGGCCAGCCCCCCGTTCGTGCGTTTGCAAAGAGGACACAGCCGGCCTTCGGCGTCAGAAAAGGCCAGCCGATTGGGTGCCGTGTCACCCTGCGCGGAGACCGTGCAGAGACCTTTGTGCAGACCGCTCTCGGGATCCTTGAGAACACCATCTCGGCGACCCAGTTTGACGCGACCGGCAACTTCTCGTTCGGCATAGAGGAACACACGGACTTTCCGGGCCAGAGCTACGATCCGATGATCGGTATCTATGGCATGGATGTCAGCGTTGTCCTTGAAAGGAAGGGAATCCGGATTGCACGCCGTGCACTCCAGGAGAAGAAACTCCCGACAAAGCAGCGTGTAACAAAGGACGATGCCGTAGCGTATGTGAAAGAGGCATTTAACGTGGAGGTGCTGTAATGTCTGAACAGCAAAAGAAGAACAAAGGACAGGCAGAAACGACAAAGAGCGGACGCGGTGCAAACGAGTGCCTGATATGCGGAAGAAAGCAGGGCCTTGTCACCCGGCATAACATCATGCTCTGTCGTCAGTGCTTCCGCGAGAATGCCGCAAAGATCGGCTTCAAGAAGATGAACTAAGGGAGGCAGTAAAATGGCACGATTAAATCCCATTGCCGATGCAATGAGCACCATCAAGAACGCCTCTGATGTGGGCAAGACCGAGTGTCTCGTCGAGCCCGCAGGCAGACTTCTTGGAGCAATGCTCGGCATCATGAAAGAAAAAGGATACATCGGTGGTTTCGAACTCATTGAGGACGGCCGTGGTGACCAGTTCAGGGTGTTTCTCAATGGAAGCATCAACAAGTGCGGTGTAATCACCCCGCGTTTCTCCATCCAGGTCGCAGAACTCGAGGAATGGGAAACCCAGTATCTTCCTGCAAAGAACTTCGGAATCCTCCTGATGACAACTTCCAAAGGTGTCCTTCCTCATGATGAGGCACGCAGAGAAGGTGTCGGCGGGGAGCTGCTGGCGTATGTGTACTGAGGTGTAGAGATGCTTACAGAGAGAACTGTTGATATTCCTGAAGGTGTAACCGCATCCATGGAAGGCAGCAATTTGGTGGTATCCGGCCCGAAAGGGACCCTCAGGAGAGGGATGCGGTACCCGGGCATTGTTGTCACCTGTGACGGCAGCGTCTTCAGGGTCAGTACGGAATCATCAAGGAAGAAGATCCTGGCGATGCTCGGCACCTATGCCTCCCATGCACGCAACATGTGCACCGGGGTGACCAGCGGGTTCGAGTACCGGATGAAGGTTGTCTACAACCACTTTCCGATCCAGCTCAAGCAGACCACTGAGGCCCTTGAGATTGCCAATTTCCTTGGTGAGAAAGAGTCCAGATTCGCACGTATTCCGGAAGGGGTCGATGTGAAGATTGCCGGTGACGAGGTTATTGTTTCCGGAGCGGACAAGGAAGTCGTCGGAACAACCGCAGGGCGCATTGAACGCGCAACCAAGGTCAGACACCGTGACCCGCGGGTATTCCAGGATGGAATATACATTATCGGGAAGGCGTGATGAGAGATGGTTGACGAAAAAACACGACTTATCCGTGCACGAAATGCAAAGCGTGCAACCTTCACGCGCCAGAACCTTCACCAGAAGAAAAAGCTGGAGGATACCTGGAGACGCCCCCGTGGTCTTCAGAGCAAGCAGCGCAGGCAATACCGTGCGAAAGGACGCCAGCCGACCCCGGGATACGGGAGTCCGCTTGCTGTCCGCGGGTTCCACCCCAGCGGATACGAGGAAGTCCTGGTTAACCGCGTCGAGGACCTTGAGGGGCTCGATGCAGATGCACAGGCAATCCGTATCGGAGGCACTGTCGGCAACAAGAAGCGTGAAGCAATCCAGATCAAAGCGCTCGAATATGGTCTGAAGGTCTTAAACCTCAAGGACGCGTCCCTGAAAACCTCCGTGGAAGAACCCGTTGAGGAAGAAGTGGACGAGGACGCCCCGGAAGAGGTGACCGACGATGAGTGACCTGAAAAACCAGAAGCGTATCGCAGCGGCTGTTCTTGGCTGTGGCGTACACCGCGTATGGCTTGACCCCGAACGCGAGAGTGACATTGAAAATGCGATCTCCCGCGCTGACGTCAGGGGGCTCATCGACGATGGTGCCATTCGTGCTAACCCCGTCAAAGGGGTAAGCAGGGGACGTGCACGCGCACTGACCGCAAAGCGTTCCTATGGCCACTGCAAAGGAGCCGGCCGCAGGAAAGGAGCCGCCGGTGCACGCAACCCGTCCAAGAAGGTATGGATTCGCAAGATCCGTGCCATCCGCAGGGAACTCAGGGTTCTCCGTGATGACGGCACGATTGAAAGCAGCACCTACCGTATGATGTACAGGAAAGCTGCGGGCGGACAGTTCCGCAGTGTTGCACATATGAAGGCCCAGCTTGAACAGATCGAAGGGAGGATGAACTAATGGCAAACGGACCCCGGTATTTTGTTCCGTTCCGCAGAAGGCGTGAGGGCAAAACCGATTACTACAGGCGGATGAAGCTCCTCCTTTCGGATAAACCACGGATGGTCGTCAGAAAGACGAACCGCCAGATCATCGTTCAGCTGGTCCAGGCTGAACTCGAAGGAGACCGCACCCTCGTCGCTGCATACTCCACCGAACTCAAGGATTTCGGCTACAGCGGCGCAACGGGCAACACCCCGGCAGCCTATCTTACCGGCATGCTCTTTGCGGTCAAGGCGCAGAACGCCGGATATACCGAGGCAATTCTCGATATCGGACCCAACAGGGCAACCAGGGGCGGCAAGCTCTTTGGTGCGCTGAAAGGTGCCGTCGTTGGTGGCCTCGAGATTCCGCACGGCGAACAGATCCTTCCGGATGACGACAGGGCCACCGGTGCACATATCGCTGCGTATGCACCCGAACGTGCCGGTGACCTGGTCGAAAATGTCGGACAGGCAGCAGAAGCAATCATGAAGGAGCTGAAATAACATGGCCTACGAACAGGAAGAATGGATTCCTCTCACAGGCCTCGGGAAGAAAGTAGCTGCCGGTGAAATCGCAAGTATTGATGAAGTGCTTGAGAGCGGCAGGCCTATTAAAGAACCCGGGATTGTCGATTATTTCCTCCCGGACCTTGAGGACGAAGTTCTTGACATCAATATGGTCCAGAGGATGACCGACAGTGGTCGCCGTGTCAAGTTCCGCTGTGTCGTTGTCGTTGGAAATCGCAACGGCTATGTAGGGTTTGGACAGGCAAAGGACGCCCAGGTCGGCAACGCGATCAAAAAGGCCATTGCACACGCAAAGCTGAATGTCATTAAGGTGAAGCGTGGCTGCGGCAGCTGGGAATGCGGCTGCGGTGAAGGCCACTCGATTCCCGTGAGGGTAGAGGGCAAGGCAGGCAGTGTTACCGTCACCCTCATGCCCGCACCACAGGGCATCGGCCTGGTAACCGGTGACATCAGCAAAAAAGTGCTCCAGCTTGCCGGCATTACCGACGTATGGACATCCTCTTCAGGACAGACCCGGACAACGATCAACTTTGCAAAGGCAACGTTTGACGCACTGAAAAACTCGAACCTTGTCCGCACCGGGAGGTCGCAGTAAATGTATGTGGTTGTTCAGGTCCGCGGCGTAGTAAACTGCCGTAAGGAGATCAAGGATACCCTGAAGATGCTTCGCCTGCACCACATCAATCACTGTGTGCTTGTCCCTGACACCCCTGCGTATCTTGGTATGATCAGGAAGGTCAAGGACTACGTTGCATACGGTGAGGTGGAACCTGCAATGCTCGCGACGATCCTTCAGACCCGCGGCCGACTTACCGGCAACGGTAAACTGACCGACGAGTACGTGAAGGAAAACTCGGATTACGAGGATATTGAGGCATTTACCCAGGCACTCTGTGCCGGAGAAGCAACGTTTGAGGACATTCCGGGTCTGAAGCCTGTACTCCGGCTTCACCCGCCCCGCAAGGGATTCCGCTCCATCAAGCGGACCTACCAGCAGGGTGGTGCACTCGGAAACTACGGGAGTGAGATCAATGCACTCCTCTACAGGATGCGGTGATGAAAGATGCCAGTGAATAAGCGCTCAAAGTACCGCGGTTCCCGCACATGCGGCGGCGGTACCCACAAGAACAGGCGTGGAGCAGGAAATCGTGGCGGCCGTGGAAGAGCAGGTCACAGAGACCACCGCTTCTCCCACTATCTCATCACCAACGATGTTCATAACGGAAAGCACGGCTTCGTGAACAAGAACCCGAAGCGCCTTACCGCCCTTGATATCGGCGATATTGACCAGATGGCCGACGACCTTGTTGCTACAGGGAAGGCCGCTCTTGATGGTGACGCAATCGTCATCAACGCGGGTCAAATCGGCATCGATAAAATACTTGGAGGCGGACAGGTAACCAAGAAGATGAATATCTCTGCACTGGCCATTACGGACAGGGCGCGACAAAAAATCGAAGAGAACGGCGGCCGGATTCTGGAAGCCTAATCTCTTTTTGGTGAACCAATTATGGGAGCGATGCTGGACCGACTAGAACCACTGCTGGCTTCAATGCCATCAGTGAAGCAACCGGAAGGGCATGTTCACTTTAAAAATAAATTACTGTGGACTGCCGCGATTCTGATTCTGTACTTTTTCCTGACCAATATTCCGGTATTTGGGATAGACCCCAATTCTCAGGATATTTTTGCTTTCTATCGTGCTCTCCTCGCCGGTGCGAGCGGGTCGATTGCCCATCTGGGTATCGGACCAATCGTGACTGCCTCTATTGTCCTCCAGCTCCTGAAGGGGGCCGATCTGCTGGGCCTCGATACGAGCGATGCACGCGGACAGGTTATGTACATGGGGCTGCAGAAGCTCCTTATCTTCGTAATGATTGTCCTTACGGCGGTTCCCAACGTTATCGGTGGATTTCTGTCCCCCGATCCCGCGATCGCCGCAGCACTCTTCGGCGGGAATCTCCCGTTCGTAACATTCCTGATATTCCTGCAGATCTGCGTCGGCGGTGTGTTGATCTTCTTCATGGATGAAGTCGTCACCAAATGGGGTGTCGGCTCCGGTGTGGGTCTGTTCATCATTGCCGGTGTTTCACAGGGCCTTATCAACGGATTTTTCAACTGGGGTTCCGTCCAGGACGCATATCCTGTGGGGTTCTTCCCGCGGCTCTTTGCGGTGCTGGCGGACGGTGCGCCGTTCCTTGAATATTTCGGGACGGACCTGCTCGCCCTTATTACGACGGTGGCGATATTCCTGGTCATCGTCTACGTGGAATCAACCCGTATCGAGATCCCGCTTGCCCATTCATCCGTGCGTGGTGCCCGCGGCAGGTTCCCGGTAAAACTGATCTACGCCAGTGTGCTGCCGATGATTCTTGTCCGTGTTCTGCAGGCAAACTTCCAGATGCTGGGTCTTTTCCTGAACAACATGGGGATTACCCTTCTCGGAACATTCGAAGGGCAGAGCCCGGTCTCCGGTGTTATGTACTACATTGCACCGATCAACGGCCCCTCCGACTGGATGTGGTGGGCGTATGATGTCGGGCATGCAGTTTGGCAGATAATTCTCCGGATGGGCGTCGACCTCTTCGTCATGGTCGTTGGTGGCGCCATCTTCGCACTGTTCTGGGTGAAGACTGCCGGTCTAGACTCATCGCATGTTGCCCGTCAGATCCAGATGAGTGGAATGCACATTCCCGGCTACCGCCGCAGTGAAGCGGTGCTGGTCAAATACCTCGACCGCTACATCCCGCGTG
Source organism: Methanoculleus sp. (assembly GCA_011045995.1). Lineage (GTDB taxonomy): Archaea > Halobacteriota > Methanomicrobia > Methanomicrobiales > Methanomicrobiaceae > Methanovulcanius. Next base: position 38,097 of record DSBQ01000002.1, read on the forward strand.
TTACGGTGATCGGTGGTGTCTTTGTCGGTCTGCTCAGTGTAATTGCCAACTATTTCGGTGTCATCGGAATGGTCGGCGGTACCGGACTGCTGCTGACGGTGAGTATTGTCTATCGCCTGTACGAAGAGATCGCGAGCGAACAGATCATGGAGATGTATCCGTTCATGCGCGGGTTCTTCGGAAAGGAGTAATCATATAAAGGCTAAGAGAGGAGAATGGTTGTATGGGGAAAAAAGTCGTAATTACCGGTGTCCCTGGTGTTGGAAAGACAACGGTCATCAACAGGGCGATTGAGGAGCTCAGTGCCGAGGGTATTGAGTACAAACCCCTCAATTTCGGGACATGCATGTTTGAGGTCGCATCCGGACGTGGTCTGGTCAGTGACCGTGATGAGATGAGAAAACTCGATCAGGCCCAACAGCGTGACCTCCAGAGAAACGCTGCCCAGGCAATTGCCCGTTCGGAAGGGAACGTGATCATCGACACGCACTGCACGGTGAAGACGCCGAAGGGGTACCTTGCCGGTCTGCCCGAATGGGTGCTCCGGGAGCTGATGCCGGACATTTTCATCCTTGTCGAGACCGATGAGGACCAGATCCTGAAACGGCGGCTGTCTGATGAGACCCGTGTCCGTGATCTTGAAGGGTACAACGATATTTGCGAACATCAACAGTTCAACCGCTCCATGAGCGCCGGATACGCCATGCTTACCGGATGCACGGTCAGGATCGTGAAAAATCCGGATTTTCTCCTCGAGAGAGCCGTTGAAGATCTAAAAGCAATCCTGAGGTGAAGAGGGTGGCGAAGGCTCCTCCGGCAAAGAAATCTGTCGGCGGCGGCATGATGGGATTTTTCATCATCATGCTTATCGTGATGGGGGCATACTCCATCACCCCCATCCGTGATGGCATTGCCCAGGTTGCCGATATCTTCCTCAGCCCGTTTTTTTCGATCTTCGGCAATGAACCCCACAGCTGGCTGATAGTGATCCTTGTTCTTTCCGCACTGACAGGCCTGTATTCTTCTCTTCTCCAGAAATATACGATCGACTACGAGAAGATGCAGGTGCAGCAGCAGAAGATGAAGGATTTCCAGAAGGTGTTTCGCGAGGCGCAGCTTTCGGGAGACGAAAAGACCATCAACAAGCTCAGTGAGCGGCGCGCAAAACTCATGGAAGACCAGATGGAAATGTCCCAGGAGCAGTTCAAACCCATGGGATGGATCATGATAATCACCGTTCCCATATGGATATGGCTGTACTGGACTATCAGCAATTTTCCCGTCGGAGCAGTGCCGACCATTACGTTCCCGTACTGGGGTGAACTTGCACTGAGTGATCCGACGGCGCTGTTCCTGCCCGCATGGATCATCTGGTATATGATCTGTTCCCTCAGCCTGAGCCAGGTCATACGCAAGGGGTTGAATATCGGGGGTATCTGATGCGAATCACCATCAGTGGGCCCCCGGGGAGCGGTACGACCTCCCTTGCAAAATATCTGGTCGGCAAGTACGGCTATACCCTGATCTCTGCCGGGGAAGTGTTTCGGACGCTGGCAGCAGAACATGATATGGACCTTGCCGCGTTTGGCGCCCTTGCCGAACAGGATGATTCGGTCGATCGCATGATCGATGCCCGGCAAAAAGAGATCGGAGAGGCGAGGGATAACATCATCATCGAAGGACGTCTCGCCGGGCACATGATTGACAATGCCGATATCAGGATATGGATCATGGCGTCCGTCGAATGTCGGTCCATCCGCATATCAGACCGCGAAGGACTCGATGCCCGGACCGCTGCTCTTCTCACGATTGAACGGGAAGACTGTGAGGCCGGCAGGTACCGGAACTACTATGGCATTGACATAAGTGACCTCAGTGTCTACGATCTGGTGATCAACTCGGAGGTCTGGGGCATAGACGAGATTGGATCCATCGTCGATGCCGCAATCGCCGGCATTCGTTAACCACTTATTTACTAATTCTGCGTCTGTTCTTGCGATCATCAGGCGAATTGCCGGTCTGAGAAATGGTGAGGTGGGTGGGACCGGACTGTCCGTTCCTCCTGACGGGTTCAGGTTCTTTGATGATCCCGGCCTAGTGTATGCCGCTGCAGCGATGAGAGCGGCGCTGTCCCGGCATCCATACAACCAGAAATGTGCAGAATCTTCGGTCTGTTTTCCTGTGTTGTGGCAAAGCACCGGGCTGACAAAAAAGTGAGGGGGGGGAAAACGTCCCGTTCGCAGGACGAGCTCTCAGGTCCTAGATTATCCCGGTGTAATAGGCTGCTGCAACAATGGCGCCGATCCCGACCCCGGCAAGCATCACATAGTCCGCAGAGCCGAATGCTTTGTCGGGAGAGGGCGTCCGTTCCATGCTGCGCAGGCCCCGGAGATCTATCGTCAGTCCGAGGACGTTTGCCTTGCCCAGTGCATTTGAGACGAGCGGGATGATAATCGGGGTAAGGGAGCGGATCTTGCCGCTTACCCCTTCCCCGGGATTGTACGCCCGGGCAAGCTGGGCTTCCTGAATACGCTTTCCTTCCAGCTGAAGGGTGGGGATGAAGCGTATGGCAATCAGGAGCATCAGGGTGTAGTCGACCGGGAGCCTGATCTGCTGGAGCGCCCCGACCAGATCCCTCGGCTGGGTCGAGATTACCATCAGCTGGAAGGCGAAGAGCATGGCAAAGAACCGGAGCGAGAGCACTATGGCGAAGTTCAATGCCCCGGTAGTGATGGGGATATGCCCGCCGATGACCGGCATTGCCGACGGTATCAGGTGGCCTACTACCGACCCGCTCTGCATCGTAAGGACGGTAAGGAGGATGAGCCCGGCGCTCAGGAAGAGAAGCATCGGCACCTGGCGCGCCAGTTCCATCGCAAACTTTCCGGCGATCGCCAGCACAAAGAGACCGGCCACGATCCCGAGGAGTACCAGGGGGTTCGTGGATAGGACGGCAAGAATGATGACGAAGAGCAGGAACAGGATCTTCGTCAGGGCATTCATGTGGTGGAATACCCCGTCGATTCGCTTATACTGGAGAATATCTGCCATTATGTTTCCCCTCCGGTGCCTGCAGCGCTGTCCGAGGCGATTCGTCCGTTCTCCATCCTGATGATCCGGTGTGCGTGGTGTTCCACGATGTGCATGTCGTGGCTGACCATGATGACCGTATGGCCTGCCCGACTCAACTCTTCGAGAATGGTCATGATACGCTCTGCTTCGGCAAGGTCAAGGCCGGTGGTCGGTTCATCCAAAATGATCGCCTCAGGCTGCATGGCAATCACGCAGGCAATAGCCAGACGCTGGCGCTCCCCCCTGCTCATTGAGCGTGGGAATGTCGTGCGCTGGTCGAGGAGACCCACACGTTCGAGGACGGCAGAGATCTCCCCCTGCGCCTCTTCCGCGTCCCGCCCGATATTGGTAAGGCCGAAGAGGATCTCACGTTCGGCGGTATCCTCGAAGAGCATGGTGTCGGGATTCTGGAACACGAGGCCGACATGGCGGGCAAGATCGGTGGTCCGTGCGACGGCGGCGTCGATTCCCGAGACGGTGACGGTGCCCGACGTCGGCCGCAGCAGACCGTTCAGGTGTTTGACGAGCGTGGTCTTCCCCGAGCCGTTCTCGCCGATGATCGCGATGAGTTCTCCCGGACAGATATTCAGGGACACGCGATCAAGTCCGAGGGTTTCGCCGTACTGGTGGGTAAGGTCACGGATCTCGATGATGGGGGCTGCGCAGGGTGCCGCATGCCGGGCAGACGGGAGGGAGCCGGGATGCTCATCCTCGCTGCAGGAGGCAAAAAATTCATTGGCGCCGAGGAATCCAGTGACCCTGCCCTGCTCAATTATAAGGACGGAATCGGCAATATCCGCCATCTCCTGAGGTTTTTGTTCTACGACGATGATCGTCTTCCCCTGGCGTTTCAGCTCGTTCAGGATGGCGATGATGGTCGCGGTGGCTTCGACATCCAGTTCGGCGGTGGCCTCGTCCAGGATAAGGCAGCGGGTTCCTGATGCGAGGGTGGCGGCAAGGGATACCCGCTGTTTCTGGCCGCCTGAGAGGGTGTGCGGAGCGCGGTAGCGCAGGTGGTCGATCTTCGTCAGCCTGAGGATCTCCTCCAGGCGGCGGCGGACTTCATGGGGGTCGAGGCCACGGTTTTCAAGTCCCGAGAGGACTTCCTCCTCTACGGTGGTAAAGATCAGCTGGGCATCGGCATCATCGAAGACGACCCCCATGATCTTTCCGATCTCTCCCATGTCTTCGTACCCGGACGCGTCTTTGCCGAGAATGGCCACCGATCCTTCCATGGCCCCTTCATAGTCATGGGTGAGGATCCCGGCTGCCGCCAGGCAGAAGGTGGTCTTCCCCGCCCCCGTAGGGCCGTTGACAAGGACGCACTCCCCCTGTTCGATGGAGATGTCGATGCCGGAAAGGGCCGGCGCCTTTGCCTGCGGATAGGTATACGAAAATCCATGAAACCGGATCATCGGCGCATTAGGGACGTCCCCGGTTTCAGGGAGGGCGCGACGGTCACGGTCGGGCGGCTCTGCTGCCATCCCCCGCATCAGGATTCGCGAGGAAGGGAAATAGAGGATCTGGCTGATGAGGGAATTTGCAATCGCCGTGAGGATGATGATGGGCGAGACGGCGAGGATGAACGCTCCCATCGTGAAGTGTTCCCCCGGTGCCGGGATGATGGAGGATGCTATGACAAAGAGGCTGACCGCCAGAAAGGTAAAACCGCTGGCAAGGGTGGCAATGAACGTGGCAATACCCGCAGAGAGGGGGAGCCGCTCCCTCAGCGTTATGTAGACTCCCAGGCAGACGAGCGCTCCGAGGGGCTCGCTGATGAGGTTTGCCGGGGGAAAGATGGAGTGGCTGATGAGCGCCGATATGATCCCTGCCACAATACCGATCCCAAGAGCATCCTTTACCCGTGGAACAATGAGAATGATTGCCAGACAATAGAGGGCGATGATGGGGTTGGCGACGATTGCACCGGGGACGATATTGGAGAGGTACCTGAGTATTGCCCCGATTGCAAGCAGAATGCCGACGACTGCGATATCTCGTGATTTCATCTAAAAATCTCCGTCCACGATTGGATTGTGATGTATATTTTTGTTCAACGGCGTAATTAATTGTTCTCATAAAAAGAAGGGATGGCGAAGGCCCCTCCGGTTACCTGACATACACCCGTTTTGCAGGGAAGAAGAGAATCTGGGTGACAATCGCATTGAATACCGCGGTGATAAGGACGATCGGAAGGACGGCCATGAAGAACCCGGCCACCGTTTCTGCCGGCACTGCAACGATCGAGGCAAGCATGACCATCATCGCAATGAGGATGAACGAGAACCCGCTGACACAGGTGGCAACGAAGGTGGTTGCGGCGGGCCCAAGGGTCTTTGTGGAAACAAGTCCGTATACCGCGGCACAGGCGAGTGCTCCGAGAGGCTCACTGATCAGGTTTGCCGGCGGGAAGATGGAATGGCTGATGAGCATGGAGAGGACGCCCGCTACGAGGCCGATGCCGGCGGCTTCTTTGAAGGTCGGGCGGATCAAAATGATGGCAAGGCAGTACAGCGCTATTACAGGGTTGCCGACAATCGCCCCGGGGAACATATTGGCCACAAAGCGTAGTATTGCGCCTATGGCGAGGCAGATGCCGACGATGGCGATATCCCGCGATTTCATAGGAACATCCTCCGGGAAGAAGGGAGCATGGGGGACGTTGTCGTGGTTTCATACGGGGGGTACCGAGTGTTGTTAATCATCATTGTATATTTCTATACATTGATGTATTTATATTTTTACGACATCGAATGGCAATGACCAGCAATGGTGGGCGGTGCATGGGGGGTGACCACCCCATGGCCGGCGCTCCTTACAAATATTCCGGAGGATGTTACCGCACACCTGCCGCCCTCGGGCATCCCCACCACCGCGCACATCCTCGTGCGGACCTTCGAGCGCACGTTGCACCGGCGATGCATATGAGGGAACGTGCCCGTCTGATAGATGGGGAGAAGTCAAAGGGGTGCCCCGTGGCCTTTGACGGAAAGATGCAGGGGGAAACGGCCGGATGTCTCCCGCGGGAAAGACCCATCCTATGCCGGGACGCCTTCGTGATGGTCCTTTCATACCGGATCTCTATCATTCGCCGGTTCCCTCCCGGAACATGCAGGCGGCCGTCGGATGTCCCGTCCCGCGTTCGTCCGATCCTGGGGCCGGCACCGGTGGAGGTGCGGTATTTTTTCCACCGGCAAGAATCGTATGATGGTGCAGGGTGACAGCAAAATAAGGTCCCGGTTATTCCTGACCGGTGTCTTCGAGGGCGCGGGTGAGCCTCTCGCGGCATTGCGGGCACAGGCTCTTTCGCTTTCGGTCAAGCTCGTCGAGGGTGTTCGGGCAGAACATGATGCATTCAATATCCTCGCAGTGGTCAAGGCCGAGCGTATGCGCAATTTCGTGGGTGCCCTCCTTGATCAGCCGGTCGATCGCGTCGTAGACGTCCTCCCGTCTCCCGTAGAATCCGTTTCTCAGCCGCGCGGTTGACACGATGGATACCCTGATATTCGGACGTGCGAGCCCGAATACAAAATCGCGTCCGGGTATATAGAGATCCTTGCCGGTCACAATGAGGATGTGATCCCCGATCCCGTGCTGGCGCGTATAGATGTCCTGCATCTCGGTGAGAATCCTGCTCGCGTTGAACTGGTTCCTTGTCCGGTCAAATCCCCGCAATATCACCTGGTTCTCCATGACTTCGACCGGCCGCCCGAGAATGGACGATATGCCGCGTGCCACCGGCCCCTGGAGTCCCTGTGGTGAACTATCATCCCAAAAGATAAGGAAACTCATTCAAAATATCTTTTGTAATGGGGACCTATAAGGATATTGAAGAGAAATTCTCGTCGTTTATCAGGGCTCACTACCATCGCCCGGTCGAGATTGGCATCGGCAGAAATCCTTATGCTGCCGCCCGCCTTGCGGCGGCGGGACTGCCGGTGATTGCAACCGATATCGTTGAACGGGAGGTGCCTGCCGGCGTCCGGTTCGTCATCGATGACATCTGCGCACCTGACCTCCTCCTGTACAGCGGTGCGGACCTCCTGTATGCCGTCCGCCCGGGGGTCGAGATGGTCCCCTGCCTCATAGAAACAGCACGTGCCGCCGGTGCCCATTGCATCGTCTATCACCTGGGGAATGAAGTCTATATGGACGGCGGAGAAGTGATCGATGCAGGCATTATCCTGCACCGGTATGTCTGATCTCTTCAGAACCCGTCGAAGAGGGTTTTTTGGGCATGGTCCGGCTCCTGCACCGGGTCGTCCCGCTCCTCGCCGGGGGATGATGTGACCGGAGCCGGGTCATTCACCTGCTGCTGCGGGGATTTTTCCGTCTCCCTGGTCTCTTTTTTCACCTTCTCTTTGGTGTATCCCTTCTCCTCCTCTTTGCGCTCCTTTGCGATCTCCTTTACCACGGCCGCCGCCGTCTTTTTGTCGCCAGTGAAAAACTCGAGTTCTTCCTGTTCGAGGCCGAGCTCGCGGGCGAAATGCTCGGGATTTTTCTCCACCATGATCGTTACAGAGGTAAGAAAGTCCTCCATGAGGGCCTGTTCGGGAATATGGTAGGCATTGGAGACTTTGCGCAGGACCGAACGCCGGATGAGCTTCTGTTTTCTTCCCGCACCCATCTTCTTCCACCGGCCGGGAGGCATGATCCTGCCGGGGGATGCCGGTTTTTTAACGATCGCCCCGGCGCTTCCCGTCACCATGAGGGCGGTCGCATACTTCCAGAGGGTGTAATACTGACGGCGATAGGTCCGTCCGATGAACCGGTCTGCCTCAGCAAGGGCGCTGAATGCTTCGCCGCGGATGCCGGGATCCTTCAGGGTGCCGACCGACTCTTCTATCCACTGCCCGATGGTGTCCGGCTCCTCATCGACCTCCCACGCCCGTCGCATCAGTGCTTCGTCTTCTTCGCCACGGTAGATGGCAGAGATGAGCTGGAAGATCGTGGTCCGTTCGTCTTTCTGTGCAGTGTGGACGTCCTCCGCATCGAGGTGATCCTCACCTTCGGCGGCGGCGTTGAGCATCGTCACCGCCGAACGCATGTCTCCCCCCGCCCGTTCCGCAACAGAGGATATGGCATCTGCAGAACAGTCGATTCCCTCCGCTGAACAGATATACCTCAGATGTGGGGCTATGGAGCGGGCAGGAAGTGCCTTGAACTGGACCGGTTCGCAGAGATACCTGAGTGCCGCATCCATCCCGTAGATCTCATTTGCTATGAGGAGGATCGGCTGGCGGGACGCCTTTATCGTCTCCACAATGGCCTTTGCCCCTCCGCGGTCGGCATTGCCATGGAGGTTGTCCGCCTCATCAAAAATGATCAGTTTGCGTGAGGCGCCGGTCAGGCTCGCAGTGGTGCTGGAGGTGCCCGCAATCCTCTCGATAATCGCCCTGGTCCGCTGGTCACTGGCATTGAGTTCGATGACCTCCCAGTCCATATCATTGGCAAGGGCATAGGCTGCGGTTGTCTTGCCTATACCCGGCTTTCCATAGAGGAGCAGGGGCTTTGTACCGGCCTTCCAGTCGCGTGCCCATTCGGCGATGCGACGGATCGCCGGACCATTCCCGACGATTTCCTTGAGGTGCTGCGGACGATATTTAGAAGCCCAGTCCATCTGTGTACTCTTTCGCGTGCAGGTGGAATAAAGGACGCGGTCAGGAGAGAGGCGGGAAGTGGCGATGAATACGCATATCTTTAATGGTGCTCAGGATGATGAATTTAAGTACAGATGGTGTTATTGTGGTAAAGTGTTCCACAGATACAATAGCGCAGGCAGTCCGCGAATATGCCGGAGTCACCCGCAAACGGGCAATTGGTGAAATTATACGCTCCCTTCGCCTTGATGACCCCGATGTGACCGTCTCATTCGGCGATGACGCTGCCCTCATAAAAAACGGCGATGACGGCCTTCTTCTCGCCGCCGACGGGATATGGAGCCGACTTTTGGAGGCGGATCCCCACTGGGCGGGATTCTGTTCCGTCCTGGTAAATGTTCATGACATTGCGGCGATGGGGGGAAAACCGATCGCAATGGTCGACATCCTGTCCATCGCAAACGAAGAGGTCTGCCATGAGGTCCTGCGGGGGATGTTCGAGGCGTCAAAGAAGTTCGGCGTCCCGGTCGTCGGCGGGCATCTCCACCCTGATGCGGAGATGAATGTCATTGATGTTGCGATCCTTGGCACCGTCCGCCCGGAACATGCTATATTTTCTCACACCGCCCGCGAGGGTGACCGGGTAGTTGCGGCGATCGATCTGGAAGGAAGGGTGCACCCGTCCTGTGATCTGAACTGGGACAGCGCCACCCTGCGGTCTGCAGGAGAGGTGCGTGCCCAGATACACGTGATGCGTATCATCGGCGAAGAGCACCTTGCAACTGCGGGAAAGGACATCAGCAATCCGGGGGTCATCGGGACACTGGGGATGCTCCTTGAGACGAGCGCAAAAGGTGCCCTTATCAGTCCGGACAGGATTCCGCGGCCCGGCCTGAAGGCGCTGGGGATTCCGTTTGAGCACTGGATCCGGATGTACCCGGGCATGGGGTTCATTCTCACCGTCCCGGAGGAGCACGTGGGAAAGGTTATCCGGCTCTTTGGAGAGGTCGGCATGACTGCAGCGGACATCGGTGTTGTTGACGGCTCCCGGAAGCTGAAGGTCGCCTATGCCGGCATGGAAACCGTGGTGTTTGATCTCGAAAAGGAAGGGATCATGCGCATTTTTAATGAAAAATAGGATATATCCATGATCATCGGTATCGGTGCCGGCGCCGGGCTGGAAACCATTCTCTCTTCTCTTGCCGCCTGGCAGGGCAGTGCCCGTATCTGCGTCTATACGTCGCCGGAGCTTGGTTCCTCCTTCGAAGGGCAGATGACCCGGGTGAGCAGCGATCCCGCTGCACAGATGATAGGGGATCTCTGCAGCGGGGCCATCGATGCGGCCGTCAGGGGGAATCTGCCGGCCAATCATACGCTCTCGCTTCTCCGGAAGATGACGGGTGTCTCTTCCCTTGAACGGGTAGCCCTCCTGGAAACCGCATCGGGCAAACGGTTTCTCCTTGCACCGGTGGGCGTGGACGAAGGATGGACAGTCAAAGAGAAGATATCCCTTGTTGAACGGGCCCGGCCGATGGCGGAGGCCTTTGGTCTCAACAACCGGGTAGGTATTATGTCAGGGGGCCGGTTGGGGGATATCGGCCGGCACCCCCGGGTGGACCGGACGATCGAGGATGCGCTGGAAGTCGCCGCCGCCACCGGAGGGGACCATGTCGAGATCCTTATCGAAAAGGCGGCGGGGGAGTACGGGGTCATTATCGCACCTGACGGAATTTCCGGAAATCTTATTTTCCGGACTCTGGCCCTTCTCGGAGAAGGGAAAGCACACGGTGCCCCTGTGGGAAATATCGGCAGAATATTTGTCGATACATCGCGCGCCTCATCAGATTATTCCAATGCCTTATTC
>DSBQ01000022.1 GCA_011045995.1 Methanoculleus sp.
GGGTATACCCTGCGTGTCATGAAGGGCATTACTCCCGCACCGGAACTTGAAGACTACATCCATCTCTTCATCACCGGCCTGATAGCCGTCATCATCGGCATCATCTGGTTCCTGCCGGCGATCATTGTAGGGATGCTCCTCATCGGGGGTGCCATCATCAGCGGATCCCTCTTTGATGTCTCCTCCAATGCAGCCGCCCTTGCGGGTGCCCTGCTCGGACTGGGCATAGGTGCCGCGGTGACCGCGCTGGTGTTTATCATCTTCTCGCTCGTTGCGATCATCGGCATCATCCGGTATGCACGGACAGAGAAATTCGGTGAGGCCTTTGCCTTCAGCGCCATCCTTGATACGATCAAATCCATCGGCTGGCTCAACTATTTCATCGCCATACTGGTATTCGAGGTCATCGCTTTGATCGTCTATCTCGTCCTGGCAATGATCCCCGTCATCGGATGGATACTTGCCATCATCGCCGTACCCTTCATCGGCATCTGGTACGCACGCTATGTGGCACTCATCTATGAGAGTGCAGGGGTTACGGCATAGGATTTTACAGCACCGGCACCAACAATCATCCCATTTTTTCTGCCACAGACGAAGAGCCGCCTCTGTATTTAATAAGGGATATTCGCCTGAAGTGTAGGGCATAGCCCGACCATATAGGTCATCGGGAAACCACCTGTATGAACGGGGATTTCCGGGTAATTTGATTCGCCAAAACAGCCGGATGAATTGCAAAGGAACGGCCCTACCCGAAGAGCTTCCGGGACTCTTCCAGGGCGGCGACCGCAGGGAGGGTCTTTCCCGTCAGGAACTCGATGCATGCCCCGCCCCCGGTGGAGATGTGCGAAAATCCGGAGGCAAGCCCCATAGACTCGATCACCGCCGCCGTATGGCCGCCGCCGACGACGGAGAACTCCACCGATGCAGCAGCACGGAGAATTTCATTCGTCCCGGTGGCAAAGAGGGGGTCTTCGAAGACGCCTGCCGGGCCGTTCAACACCACCGTTCCCGAGGAGCGGATGAGGCCTGTTACCGGGCCTACCGACTCGAGGCCGAGGTCGAGGACAGGGAGGTTGCCGATGGATGCGACCGGCACATCCCGGCGGGAGTCACCGTCACGGACGGCGACGGTCTCCGGAAGCACCACGCGGTCGCCATACCGGGAGAGGATCTCCTGTGCCTTCGCCACCTCGCCGTTGTACCCCATCTGGGCAATAAGGTCACGGGCAGGTGTGCCGACATCGATGCCCCGGGCCATGAGAAAGACATTGGCGACGACGCCTACCGCAAGAACCGTATCCGCGATACCTTTTTCCAGCACATTTGCCGCGACATCAAGGGAATCGTCCACCTTCGTCCCGCCGAGGACGAAGGTCACCGGGCCCGGGGCCCCGGAGAAGACCTTTCCGAGCGTGGTGACTTCTTTTTCCATGAGAAGCCCCGCCACAGAGCGAAGCGCAAGGGGAAGCCCCACAATGGTCGGCTGCGACCGGTGGGCGGTCCCGAAAGCATCGTTGACGTAGATGTCCCCCATCGCCGCGAGCCGTCGGACGAGATGGGTGTTTTTCGCCTCTGCGGCGGGCATCTTCAGGTTCTCCTCGGCATTGAACCGGACATTTTCGAGGAGGACAACCTCGCCGGGGTCCATCGCGGCCACCGTTTCTCTGGCCGCCCTGCCGAAGATGTCGTCCACGTACGTGACCGGCTGGGGGATCATCTGGTCGAGTTTGGCGGCATGGCCCTCAAGGGTCGTGAAGTCCTTCTTGCCCGGCCGTGACTGGTGGGTGAGGATCACACACCGGGCATCCTCGCATGCCCGCACCGTCGGCACATGTTCACGGAACCGTTTGTCATCAAGGATCAGGTTCGATGCCGGATCGATGGGGGAGTTGAAATCGACTCGGAGAAGCACCGTCTTTCCATGAATATCAGCATCGTTGAGCGTTCCAAATTTCATCTCTTCCACCGGTAAAACCCGAGAGGTCCAAGGCTCTCTTCTGAGGTACCATTTTGAGCTGGGATGTGATATTGGTTTCTTCAGGCCGAAAGGCATTGCCGGGAGAGCCGGCACGCGAATCAACCTGTCACAGCGCGGAAGAGGGATTTTACAAAGATTCGGAACCAGCCCACCTCCTAACTGGACGGGACAACATTCGTCACTTTTGGAATTCGTGCGTGTACCGGAGGAACTGCCGGATACGGGAACGGTTATTCTTGGAAGCAGGGAGGTACAGAGCCAAGGCTCCCTGAGATGGATGTAAAAAAATAAGATTTGGGTCCTAATGCTGATAATCAGTATCTGGGTTTTCTGTGCTTCGGGAAGCAGTCATTACAGTACACTGGTCTTCCTTCAGCAGGCCTGAACGGAACTTCACATTCCTTTCCGCAGTCTGCGCAGGTTGCCTTATGCATTTCGCGGGGACCGTCATTAAAGGACCTTCTGGGTCCCTGTCCACCGCTGCTGCCACGGGGGCCGCTGCTACCGTAGGAGCGCCGCTGTCCGCCTTCATTACTTCCACCACGGCTACCGCCCCGATAATTGTTTCTGTCGTTCATGAGATAAACTCAGAAGTATAGATGTCGTCTGAGATAATAGATATTCGCATCCGATCCATTTTTCATTCGACATCACCGGATCGTTTCGTACCGGAGAATACGCCATGAATTATGGGGATATCGCATAATACCCCCAAATACCTCATTTTTCTTTTTTACAAAATATTTCCGGCATTCGGACGGCGGTGCAGGCAGAGGACGATTCCAGACGCCTCTGGAACGGCGGCGGCCGATACGAGAAACGCCGAGTGTTGCCTCTGCGGGCGGTGCCTCGCGGTCGGCCCGATCGAGGGGGCGCTCGTCTTGGCGGATCCCCCTGCCGGAGGCAAAAAACCGTAAATCACGGCAGCGGGGAGGAACGCCCGTAGGGGCGGCACTCCCCCGTGAAAAGGATTATCGACCGGAAGGACGAACTCCTCCCCATGGACCCCTACTATCCACTGCTTTTTTCAACCTACTACCTCGTGCTCTTTGCAGTGTTCGGCCTCATCTTCGGCATCGTGGGGACACTTCTCGTACATGGCGCCCGCTTCCTTCCGGGTGACCGATGGGTGGTTGGGATAGCGATATTTCTCTGCGGCTGTGCGGCCACAATCTCCTACGGCTCACAGATGCCCCCAACGCCTGGTTCGATATCGCTTCTCACCTCGATTACCGGATTTCTGATCCATCCGCTCTTCTTTGCCGCAGGCGTCCTCGTCTTCTCCGGATTCACCGGATATGTCGCCTGCCGGAGAACGGAGACGGAATTTCCCGCCATCTTCCTTGCCGGAGGGATCACCGCCATACTGGGAGGGATGGGTTTCTATACCGTCCTCCGGTTATTGGCTCCCGATTTCGCCATCATTCCATCGCTTGTCGGAGGAGTCTTCGATACCGCCGTCGCCGGACTGCTCTTGGTGGGGGTATGCGAGGTCTGCCGTCTCCTGCGAAACCGACGGGGGTGCGACGGGCCGGAGGCGTGACGGATTCCCCACGGGGACGTGGTTTTCCAATGGATGAACAGAGCAGGGAGAAAGGATATAAGTGATATTCTTCAGACCACCCCGTAATGATCTCCGCTCATCCATCGGGTTTATCGTGATCTTTCTGTTTCTCATCCAGGGACTTACCCACGCCATCATCGCCATCGCCTTCTATGCCCTCCTCTCACGCCTCCCGGTTCCGGCACCGGGGCAGGCAACGGTGGCGCTCGGAGGGGCCGCCGTTCTTCTGGTGGCATTTGCGTTCGCAAGTTCACAGATGGGCTATTATGCGGTGGGCGCCATCACGCTCATACCCGTGACCCCCCTCATAATCACAGCTCCGCTCCTCATCCTCACAGCAGAGGAGCGCTACCAGTCCTGCGCAGGGTATCCGGCCATCTTCGGTGCGCTCTTCCTCGGCGCCGCAACCGGAAACGTCCTCCAGCTCGCCTTCCCCTCGATGCTCACCCCCTTCCTCACCTCGTTCATGGGCCCGTGGCTCTTTCTCCTCCGTATGACGATCATCGGCATCATGTACATCCCCCTCACCGCAGGATGGTTTGTGCTCCTCTGCGGGATACAGCGGCACAGGGCAACCGCCTGCTGAACCACCACCCCGTATCCGGGGTGCCCTCACTGCAGGGGAGTGGTTCAATCTCCCGAACCTTCCCCCGGGGGAGACTGCAGACTCATATCATCCCCGGGGAAATACCATATGGGTGACCATGCCGACCGACAGGATCCCGATCGGGAAGTTTTCAGAAGTGACGCGGCTCTCCAGAAAAGCGTTGTACTGCTATGAGAAGAAGGATCTCCTGGTGCCGGTGGAAAAGGACCTTTGCAGCGGGTACCGGTATTACTCCCAGCAGCAGATCGAACGGGGCATCTGGATTGCGGCCCTCAACGGGCTCGGGTTTTCGCTCGACGAGACGACGACCCTCCTTTCCGGGAAGGGACGGGGGGACCCGGCGATCCGAATGCTTCTCCGGGATCGCCTCCTTGCGACCAGAGCGGAGATCCGTCGGCTGGCGATGGTCGAACGGGTCCTCACCGCAGAGGACCCTTTTGAGGAGTTGTTCAGAGTGAATCCTGAAGAATGGACAAAGAAGGAAATACCCCCCACCCGGGCGCTCACCATCCGGGGCGAGGGACCGTATCATGAACTGATGACCTCGCTCATCGGCCAGATCTGCAAGGAGATGGTGAGCGCTGAAAACGTGCGACACGGTGTCACCGCAACGGGACCCATCGGGTCGGTCTACATCGGTGAGGACTGCGACGAGCACGGTGGCCTCGTCGAGGTATTTCTGCCCGTCACCGGGCCGGTGACCGTTGCAAATCCGGCCATCGAGGTGAAGACCCTGCCCGCGGCGACCGTCCTATCGGCCGTCCACAAGGGGCCGTACCACACGCTCGGCATGGCGCACGCGAAGATGTACGGTCTCCTGGACAAGGAGGGGTTCGAGAGTGCCGGCGCCCCGCGGGAGCTTTATCTCAACGACCCGGCGGAGACGCCGGAAGACGACCTCCTCACCGAGATCCAGTATCCGGTGCAGGAAAAGAGCGGGAACAGAGGCGGCCAGTCAGGCAGGAAATGATGGTCTCCCCCGGGGCGGATCCTTGCTCCTTAGTCGGATGTCATATGCGACGCTTTTCCCGTATCAGAAAAATATCCGGGCACATTTCATTTTTAATTTTTTTTAAGACCTAAAACGGGAGAACAAACCGCAAATTGACCGTCATACATAAATGAAAGCGAGAGAATATCACTTCCTATGATCCGAAAAGCAGTACCGGTTCTTCTTTTCGTCGCATGTATCGTCGCATCGGCGGCAGCGGCGGAAGGTGCCACGATTGGCGGTGATATCGGCTATTACCAGGTCAATGCCATTGTGGATGGTGCGGAAGTCTCCTTCAACGATGACTACAAAGGTGTCACCGGCGACGACGGCACGCTTACGGTCGAGGTCTACGTGACCGGCACGCCGTATACCACCTACACAGTGGCAAAGGAAGGGTATGAGACATTGACCGGCGAGATCACCCAGTACCCGGCGAAGGGCGAGACCGTCCAGCTCCAGGCAGAGCTCTCCCCGCTTACGATCGGCGGTGACATCGGCTACTACGAGGTCGTCGCCAATGTCGACGGTGCAGAGGTCTCCTTCAATGATGATGTCAAGGGCATCACCGGCGACGACGGCACACTCACCGTCGAGGTCTATGTAACCGGCACGCCGTACACCTCCTACTCGGTGGCAAAGGAGGGGTATGAGACATTCACCGGCGAGATCACCCAATACCCGGCGAAGGGCGAGACCGTCCAGCTTGAGGCGGACCTGGTGATGACCCCGGTGACCCAACCGACGGCCGAGCCGACGACTGAACTAACCCAAAGCCCCTTCCCGCTGGCTGGCCTTGCAGGTCTTGCGGCCTTCGGGGTTGTTCTTCTCTCCCGGAGAGACTAATTCTTCTTTTTCCCAAACCTGTATCTCCATCTGTCCGGGAATGGCATCCATACTCCGGGAAATTACCGTCTCTTCCCTTCTCCAGAGCCACAGAAAGGCTCATTACCACCCCGGACAATCAGCACCCATGCCCGGCAGCGGACGGGGAGGAGAAGAACAATGCTGGTAATGGCCTTCAACGGGAGCCCGAGAAAGAAGTGGAATACGGCAACGATGCTCGAACACGCCCTTGATGGGGCGGCCTCCAATGGGGCGGACACCGAACTCGTACACCTCGCAGACCTGCACTATTCCGGCTGCACGAGCTGTTTTGCCTGCAAGCGGATAGGCGGGAGGAGTTACGGGACGTGCAGCGTGGAGGACGATCTTTCGCCACTCCTCGAACGGGTGGAGGAGTCGGCGGATGCCATCATTCTCGCAACACCCATCTACTTCATGGCCGAGACCGGTATGATGCGAAACCTCATGGAACGCCTGCTCTTCCCGTATCTTACCTATAGCGACGGCCCGAATATCTTTCCCCGGGAGATGCAGGTGGGGCTTATCTACACGATGAACATGAAGGAGGAGCAGGCAGGCGACCTCTTCTTCGACACCCGCGCCGCACTCAACGAGGAGATCTTTCATGCCGTCTTCGGCCACACCGAGTCGGTGATGAGCTTTGAAACGCTCCAGTTCGACGACTACGCGAAGTATGAGACGAGCATCTTCGACGCCGGCGCGAAAGCGAAGCGGCGCGAGGAGGTATTTCCGGTAGACTGCGAAAGGGCGTTTGCGATGGGTGCACGCCTCGCACGAAAGACCTGAGACGGGGATTCCACTTTTTGATGTCCATGGCATGGATGCCTGCGCAATCCTTATATTCTCAGCCTGAGGTGAACGGTGCATACGAAGGGGAAAAACATGAGAGGAAAGGGTATCCGGGAGACAAGGCAGGCAGACCGGCAGACAGACGACGGTGAGACAGGGATGTCCCCTTTTGCCCTTGCGATTCTCATTCTCGGCGGACTGTTGATCCTCTGTGCATTTCTGATCACCCCCGCCGCCGCCCATGTCCCGCTCACTTCCGGCGGCAACGACCACATCGATGACGCTTTTCCCGTTCCCGACCCGACGAAGTCGTGGGTGGTCTACGGGGAGCTCGAGGGCGGCGGCGATGTCCGGTACTACCGCATGGCGATGGCCACGGGCGACGAGCTTCGCCTCAGTCTCTTTACGCCGCGGGGGGCGCCGGCATTCGTGCCGGGCATCGTGGTGATGGGGCCGGACCTTGCCCCCTCGGGGACGCTTCCGCCGTTTGTCGATATGCCCCCCCATGACCATGCGGAGGAGACGGGCGGGGACGGGCACGCCACCGGCGGTGCAGAAGCCGATGAGTACGGTGCCGTCGTCATCGGGGGGACGGTACCCGACGGGGCGGAGTTTGAGCCCTTCACCCCCTCGGCACTGTACCATTCGGCGGAGTATTCCCATATGGTGAGGAAGCAAGGCACGTACTATGTCGCGGTCTATGCGCCGGAAGGGTCCGCATCGGGGGGGAACTACGGGCTTGCCGTCGGCTACCGGGAGGAATTTACCCTCTCCGAGTGGCTGCTCGTTCCGTTCTCGGTACTTGCCATCCACCGCTGGGAGGGCCAGTCGTGGGCGCTGATCCTCGGCCCGCTCGTCCTCACTCTCGTCGGGGGGTTCGGGCTGCTCCTCTGGCGGGGACGACGGGAGGGGATGAGCGCAACAGGGCCGGGAACAGGGAAAGGGCCGGCATTCCCCATAAGGGGCCCCTTCGGGTGGCTCGCAGTGACGGCGGGCCTCCTCTATATCGGCACCGGGGTGATGCTGCTCGTCCAGACGGCAATCGCCCTTGGCAAGGCAGGTCTCACCGGGGCGGCTGTCCTTCCCGTGATTTACCTCATCGTCGCCGTTCTGCTTGGCTCGGTTGCGCTTCGAAACGGCCTGCACCATACCGGCCGCACCGGATGGGGAACGAAGAACGCCGGGCTTTCGATGATCTTCATCGGCGTCGTCGGGTTCGTCGCGTGGGCGGGGCTGCTGGCGGGGCCGGTGATGGCGGTCGTGGCAGGGATTGGGGCGCTGGTGTGGGGGGAGAGAAGCGCCTTGACGCGATGAGCCCTGTTGCCGGATACAGGACACAGCAACATTAATAAACTGCCGGCCTTCCTCATCCGGAATAGTGACGTCCGACATGGATGGCTAAGGGCCACACATTCATCCTCTTTCTGCCGCCACATCAGGAATCTACAAAAGAAAAGGTGCTATCAGGATGCGGACTGGCTACCATATGCACACTATTTGAGTGATCTTCCGGGCAGAAATGGCCTATTTTCAAGGAGGGTATCCGCCGTCCGTTCCCCAGCCTTACCGGAGAAATCGCTGCACCAGAATGCAGAGTGCTCTATCGCCGGTGGCGGCCTGTTGTCCGCTCCTGATGCAACCAAGGCCCCCCACACCGGGAAGGTGCAGTACCTCTTCCAGGAGCAGAGGGGAGCCATGGCAGATTTGGTGCTCCTCACCCACATCACGAGGGCCCGTGGTGCACGAACCGAGAATAAATCCAAGATGCGGTGCACCCAACCCTAAGTATAACCGGAGGCAGATAAGAATTTTTTTTGTATGCCGAACCACAACGTTAGAGGGATGGTGCAGTAAGGCCGTGATTTATTAGAATACAAGGACTAGTGTGCACCATTTTTTAAAATTTTTGAGGCTTTTATGGAACCTATCAAAGAACAAGACAGGAATAACCTCTTCCTGATGGACAATACCGCAAACCCTGCACCACTCGGGCTCTGTGCATTCGGGATGACGACGATTCTGCTCAGCATCCACAATGCCGGCATAACGGGGTTGACAAGTCCCATCGTTGCGATGGCGCTCTTCTATGGCGGACTTGCCCAGCTCGTCGTCGGCCTCATGGAATGGAAGAAGAACAACACCTTCGGCATGGTCACCTTCGGGAGTTTCGGGCTCTTCTGGATATCCTTTGCGGCGATCCTGATGATGCCCGCACTCGGTCTTGCAACAGCGCCGACCGGAGCGGATCTCGCGGCATTCCTGGCCGTCTGGGGTCTGTTGATCGTCGGGCTCTTCTTCTGCAGCCTGAAGATGCACCGGCTCCTGCAGGTCACCCTCGCAGCAGTCGTCCTTCTGGTGGTGCTGCTTGTGGCCGCAAACCTGACCGGCGTTCACCTGATCCACACCCTTGCCGGCATCACCGGTATTGTGGCAGGCGCACTCGCCCTCTACATGGGTGCCGGGACCGTGATAAACGAGATCTATGGCAGACAGGTGCTCCCGGTCTGACCCTCCCTTTTTTCCCGGATGCCAGCCAGTGGCACCAGTACGTATTTTAACGATCGCAGACATCTCCACCACAGGAGCAGGGGATGACGCCAATCGAGGTACACCCGGTCAGACTCGGCATCGCAAACGCCTACATCGTCCGGCAGAAGGGCGTAATCATCGTCGATACGGGGGATCCGGGAAATGAGACGGCCATCCTCGATGCGGCGAAGGCATTGGGTATCGCCCCCGGGGATATCCGGCTGATCCTTCTCACCCACGGGCACGGCGACCATGCGGGATCGGCGCAAAGGCTCCGGGAGCTGACCGGTGCAAAGGTGGCGGTCCACCGGGATGATGCGGAAAAGCTTCGCTACGGCAACCAGGGAAAACTACGGGCGGCGTGCATCACCGGCAGGATTCTGGGGCCATTCTTCAGCAGGGGAAAGAAGGCCCGGTACCCGCCGCTCGACCCGGACATCCTCATCGCGGATTCATTCGATCTCAGGGAGTTCGGGGTGGACGGGACGGTGATCCCGACCCCGGGGCATACCCCCGGTTCGGTCTCGGTATTCCTCGCAGGCGGCGATGCGATCGTCGGGGATGTGATCTTCCCGTCCATTCCTTCGGGAAAACCCGGCCTGCCCTTCTGGGCGGACGATCTCGACGAGGCGAAGCGAAGCATCGGCATCATCCGGGCCCGGCGGCCAAAGAAGGTCCATACCGGGCATGGGGGGCCGTTTTCGGCGGAGGATATCGATAAGATGGGGTGACGCCCGGGGGTACCGCCGCCTCACGGGCACCCGGTGATGCTGAACCCTGCAGGAATTTTTGCAAGACCGGTGGAGCTGCCCTATACGAGCTGATTCCCGCCTCCGCGGTGCCGCCATGTGAGAGAATTAATTTTCATGGCATCCACATATAGGATACGGATAGGGACCCATGAAAAAAACCATCATTACTGTTGTAGGGAAAGATACCGTCGGTATTATCGCAAAGGTATGCACCTACCTTGCGGAGAACGAGGCGAATGTGGAAGATATTTCCCAGACCATCATTCAGGGATACTTTAACATGATGATGATCGTCGACACCAGCCGGTCGCGCAAACCGTTTGGCGAGATGGCAGGAGACCTGGAACTGATCGGCGATGAGCTTGGCCTGAAAATCAGATGCCAGCATGAAGATATTTTCACAAAAATGCACCGCATCTGAGGGACCCTTCGATGATCAATATATTCGAGGTCTATGAGACCAACAAGATGATCGAGCAGGAACAGCTGGATGTCCGCACGATTACGATGGGCATCAGTCTCCTGGACTGCGTCGATGCCGATCTTGCGACCCTCAACCGGAACATATACGACAAGATCACCCATGCAGCACGGGACCTCGTCTCCGTCGGCCGGGATATCGAACGGGAATACGGCATTCCCATCGTCAACAAACGCATCTCGGTTACGCCCATTGCGCTGGTCGGGGGGCGGGCCTGCACGTGCCCGGAGGATTTTGTCACGATCGCGGGTACGCTGGACGATGCCGCACGGGCGACGGGAGTGAACTTTTTGGGGGGCTACTCCGCGCTCGTCTCCAAGGGGATGACGCCTGCCGATGAGCATCTCATTCGATCCATTCCCATGGCCCTTGCTTCGACCGAGAGGGTCTGCAGTTCGGTCAATATCGGCTCGACGAAGACCGGCATCAACATGGATGCCGTCAAACTGATGGGAGAGATGGTGAAGGAGACGGCGGAGGCGACCAAAGAAGACAGCTCTCTCGGGTGTGCCAAACTGGTGGTCTTCTGCAACGCCCCGGATGACAACCCTTTCATGGCAGGTGCCTTCCATGGCGTCACCGAGGCCGATGCGGTGATCCACGTGGGCGTTTCCGGGCCGGGTGTCGTGAAGCGTGCACTTGAGACGGTCCGGGGTGAGAACTTCGAGGTGCTCTGCGAGACGGTAAAAAAGACCGCGTTCAAGGTGACCCGTGTGGGACAGCTGGTGGCGCAGGAGGCCTCCCAGCGCCTCGGGGTGCCGTTCGGGATCGTGGATCTCTCCCTCGCACCGACGCCGTCGGTGGGCGACAGCGTGGCAGAGATCCTGGAGGAGATGGGGCTCGCGTCGGTGGGCGCTCCGGGGACGACGGCCGCGCTTGCGCTGTTAAATGACCAGGTGAAGAAGGGAGGCGTGATGGCCAGTTCCTTTGTCGGCGGGCTCAGCGGCGCTTTTCTCCCGGTGAGCGAGGATCAGGGGATGATCGATGCCGTGAACCGCGGCGCCCTTACGATAGAAAAACTCGAGGCGATGACCTGCGTCTGCTCGGTCGGTCTCGACATGATTGCGATCCCCGGAACGACGTCTGCAGCGACGATCGCCGGCATCATCGCCGATGAAGCGGCGATCGGGATGATCAACCAGAAGACGACCGCCGTCCGGCTGATCCCGGTGGTGGGAAAAGATGTCGGTGACACTGTGGAGTTCGGTGGGCTTTTAGGGCATGCACCGATTCAGCGGGTGAATACCTTCTCCTGCGAGGCATTCATCAACCGCGGCGGGAGAATTCCCGCACCGATTCACAGTTTCAAGAATTAGAGAGGGGGCTTCCCCTCCTATATAAAGGGGCTTTTCAGTCCTTCTTCATCGCCTCCGCCCGGAGGTCCTTCGGCATCTTCTCGATGGCATACCGGAGCACCGTCCGGGGCATATCCCTCTTCTTCGCCATCTCAAAGGCGAAGAGGTCGTCCTGGTGTTCCCGGCTCGCCTCAGCAAGGTCTCCGAACTCAGCGATGAATTTCAGCGCACCGTCCCGTATGCTTCTTCAGGCGCGCCAGGCGGAGGACGAATATCTGAACCGGTATCGCATCAGATGAAGGACGGGTTCCTCACTCATTCAGATTCAGATGATTTTTTGCAATATAATCGCATAGGGAGACGTTCGGTGAACCATCCTTTTCCCGGCAGAGGCATTCTATTCCGCCCTTGCCTTCATTCGCGTCATTCACCCATCGCATGCAGCAGATGCCGTTGGTATCGATATACACGAAAGAATCATACTCTCGATGGGTATCCTTCACCCATGAGCCGGTGTTTACGAGAAGTTTCACCTTCTCCGTTTTTGTGTCTTTGGTAAAATCAGGGATATGGGTATGCCCAAACACCAGCACCTTCGATGTGTACTTGTATTTGCTGGCGTCGAAGAGATTGCTATCGATCAGCTCTTTCGCCTTTTTATTTCTGCTGGAGGTAAAGGCATTGTACACCTTCCGCTTCGAGACGGCACACATCCGTGGGAGAGTGATAACGACGAACGCATAGGCACTTACCAAAAACCCGAACCAGAAGAGTGGCCTCAGCCAGCCGGCAATAACTGCTCCAAGAAAGATCAGGGCAATCAGCATGCATATCACGGCCATCAGGACGGAGGAGGGCAGGGCCTTTTTCGAAAGTCCAAAAAACAACGCCCCCGAGAGAAATACCCCGGTGAGAAACACCCCTACCGCTCCTCCCACAAGGGGGATCGGAATGAGCGACTGGACCTGGGGGAAATAATACAGAGCGGCAAAAAAACCGAACAGCACGCTGATCAGAGCAAGGCCTGCTATTCCCACCTGTTTCGAGAACGAGACATTTGCTATGTCCTGCAGGTAATCCACCGGGTCGAACCTCTGCCCCATCGCCTCGCTGATGGTGTGCGGGATTTGTACGCGGTCGAATTGCTGCCCGTGAATGAACGCATAACTGACTCCTCCAACTTTTATGCCAAGTTCACCTCCCCTGAGTTTCGGGGCGGGATAATGGCGTGAGCATAATTCAATAGAGCGCCCCCCTCCCCAATAGAAGGTAAGGCTCTCCGCCTTTTCGTGTGTATTGTCCTTTTTGGACGAGATGGACCGATATTTTTCCAGGGTCGCCGGGTGCTTCGATGTCGCTCGTTCATCGCGATTTGTTGCATTCTTTTTCCGGTCTTTGGCATAGGATGCGATAATTTCAGCCACATCTTCATCGTGGTTCCCCGTGACATACACCACATCACAGTCACTCTGCTTCAGCTCATTGATGGGGGGGACTGCATCGAGGAATGCGATGTTTCTGTCCTGATGGCGCGAATCCCAGAGCTCAAGAATGTCCCCGAGCAGGATGATCTTTTCAGGAGGCAGTAATGCTCGTCGCTCGCCATTTTCTGCGCCTTTTTCCCCCGAACAGTGTTCGCAGTACACGGAATGTTCCTGAAATCCTTCTCTGAGGAATGCAAGGAATGTACAGAACCGTTCCGAGGTATCCGGATCCTCGCCGCCGCCCAGGTGGAGGTCGGAAACGACAATGATACTCCGGTCATCGGGGATTTTTAGCCTTGAAATCAACGTTTTTCCCATACCATCCACCTTTACGTCCCGGGAGGGGTTCTGACATCAGCCGTCATGGTTTTTGCTGTTGCTCCACGAATCTCGATGATATACTTCCCCTCATCGGCAAACGTATACGCGAAGAACCCGAAATTTTCGCCATTCATGTTGCCGGGCAGAAAACTGTCTTTGCCTTTCCGGATGCCATCGACATGGAACGTTGCCTTGAACAGGGTGCGGCCCCAGGAAAGGGTCCCCGGCGGTACGGCGAACTCGAAGAGGAAATGATAGCGGGTGCCGGTGATGAAATACCCAATCGGGGGAATGCAGTACCCTTTCCGGGATATGTCATCGATCCAGATCTCACTGATAATCTCGGCGGGCACTTCGCGTAGACCCTGGCTCCATTGCGATTCGCTTACGCACAACGGGACTTCTGCCGTGCTGCCTCCCGAAATGACCCGCAGCGGATAGTTCCCCGGCATTGCCGCTTCCGGAACGGTGAATTCAATACGGGAATCATCCCAGCGCACGATATTTTCTGCCTTCACCCTCTCCTGCCCGAGCATGAGCGTATCCTTGTTCGTGCCAAACCCGGAGCCGAGCAGCGTGACCGTCTCTTCGGAACGGGCCATTTCCGGGATGGTTTCCCGGATCACCAATGATGGTTTTGGTGGTTGCCGTGTGGGAGCTATGGTCCCCGCTGATGCAGTGCTGCCGGTGTCTTCCTCCAAGATCACGGTCCCGGAATATGCCTTACTGCCGAGATAGCCGACCTGAGAAAGACCCATCAGGTAGAGCAGCGTCGGATCGACATCCGGCAGTCCGAGGGCCCCGGCAGTCATGGCCGGGGCAAATGCCGCTGTCAGAAAGGACCAGAAATAAATCACAACGGCAGCAATCGTCCATAAGAACATCTGGAGGCGGAGAAAACTGGGTTTGCCATCCTCTTCCAGCATGGATGCATAGGAGGGCTCGACATATACCTCCCCCTCCGTCCGGGACCTGGACTTCTTGTGCTCCATAATGCCCTTGTTTACCAGGGGAACGGCAACGCTGATCCCCATGAGAGCCAGCAGATTCTGCGGAATGATTGGCGGGGGACTGGTATTTCCGTTCAGAAACTGGAGGAACCAGAGGGTGATATAGAGGAAAGCAATGAGGAGGGTCCACATAAGAAACTGGAATGTCGACAGGCTTGCGTGTTGTCCGGTTTTATCCAAGAGCACCCGCAGGAGGATGAAGTGCCCGGGGGGAACGATGGCATCCTCAAAGCTGAACGCCGGTGATGTGGGGCGCTTTTTCGGATGCTTCCTGCCGAACCAATGAATATAATTGGCGCAGGCAATGATGGCCGCGATGAGTGCAACGGCAAGCACCATCGCAATTGCCATCTGGCCCGGATCAATTGCCATATGGGGGGTAATGCCAGTCAATCGATGATAAAACTATTCCTGATTCACCGGGAATTGCTTCGCCGGCGATGCATCAGGCCCCTGTTTGCCGGTGCCGATCACGATTCCACCGGATACGATGACGGTGGTGATACCGGGATGCCGGAGATGCAGGCATTGTGGTAACACGCCGGCACGGCACCGATGCTTACCTACCGGTCAAAAATCGTCAGGCGGCCCCGTCAGCGGACTTGACCGCCGCAATCAGGGCCTCGAGCCTGACCGGGTCGGAGACGTCGTTTTTGGTGAAGACAACCTTTTCTGCGACCCACACCTCCACCGCCGCGTTCACCGACGAGGCCGGATACGAGGCGCACACCGCTATAGCCGCTGGGTTTTAGGGGGTGTCGGCCGGACGAAGCCTTTTCAGTGCAACTCCTTTGCTGTACCATGCATGGGCGTGTTCGGGATCGATCGAAAGCGCCTTGTTGTACGCCTCAAGCGCCTCCTCATATCTCTCCATTCCCATCTGGGCATCTCCTTTCATGTTCCAGGCGTGTGCGTCTCCTGAATCCAGGGCGAGAGCGAGGTCGCCTGCATCAAGTGCCTCCCCAAAGCGTCCCAGAATATTGAGGGAGGTGCCCAGATTGACCCACGAAGGCAGAGCATCGGGGTCGCATTCGAGCGACCGGCAGTAGGCCCGGACGGCCTCTTCGTGTTTCTGCAGTTTACTCAGGGCCCATCCCTTGTGATACCAGATGGAGGCACCGTGGTATAAGTGCAGGAGAGCGACGGTGAGACAGGCATGGCTCCGCTCAACAAATCCACGGGAAAACAGCAAAGCCCGCCCGGCATGGAACGCACTATTATAGGCGGCGATATGGGCCATCTCGTATTCTCTGATGACAAGGGTGTTCTCTGCAGAGGCCGCGAACCGCCGTGCCAGCGCAATTGATGCAGGAACCCGTGCCGGGGCGTCCAGGTTCCCTTTTGAATGAGCCCTTTTCTCCTGCAATCATCCCATTTCATCAGAGGCACACACCAGCAAGCAGGATATGGTCCCGTATGACACTTCGTGCAAAGGCGTCCCCCGATTCCTTCATCGGTTCCCAGCGATAGTAGGGGATGGCGGTCACCTGAAGTTCAAAACCGAGCTCCTCTTCAATGGCCTGCACCGCATCATAGCGCACACACGATTCCTCGCCAATCACAAGAAGATCGATGTCGCTATTTTCATCATACGTCCCGCGTGCTCCGCTCCCATAGAGAGCCAATGAGGTGCACCCCGGCGCAATGCCTCGTGAAGATGGATACTGAAGCGGGCATTCTGATACACGGGATACTTCGATCATGCTGGTTTCGGTTGTTGTATCAGTTCCACCACTCTCACCGCGCTCCCGCACCCGGCCGTCATCTGCAAACTGGCCGGATGCAGCTTTCCTGCCCCCTACATCCACATTGGGGCCACCAGACCTCCATCCGGCCCTCCCGCTCCGGTCCTTTTCGCCATTCCATTCGGTATCACTGCCGTCACCAATGCCCTCTGCCACTCCCGCCTCCAGCAGGCGGGCAACAAGGAAGGTCCGTTTCATCTCCCTGACGAGCACATATTCGTTATTGAGGGAGATGAGGTGGGCGGTGCCAGCCTTTTGTTTCCGGACAATACCGTCCCGCAGGAGAATATCTGTATACTGCTTCGCACTGGCAGGCGAAACGCCAACCTCACGGGCCATTTCATTGATTCCCGGTGCAGACGAGGGATGCGACAACAACCAGGCAAGCACCCTGTTGCCGACAAAGATGCTGAATTCAGGTATCATTCGATATATCGAACTATCGTTTTATAAGATAAATAGTTATTTGATATAATGAATGACTATTTGATGGGGCGAATGATTAAATTCAGGTCCGCGTCCACATAGGGTAACTGAGACCGGGTGAATATCCGTATAAGAAACGGTTAAATAAACCCTTCTTGCCAAAAAACACCACATAAACGATCGACACAGACGCCCGATACGGGCGGATCGCACCCGCTCCCGACCACCGGCACCACCGGAAATTGCTTGCCTGTACAGGGCCGCTATAACTCCTGGAAAATCGCCTGTTTCTGATGTAAACGGAGAAAAACGGGTCTTTTTTGAGCACCTGAAACTTACCCGAAACCCGGCCTAAATACCCCCGGAACGGCCCTTTTTCGACCAGGGGTGGGGGGTCTCCACCATCCCGACCCCCTTCTTCCTGATCAATACCTCTGCAGAGTTCCTCTCTCCCTGAAGGGCATCTCCCGGCCGGGGTTCTGTTTCGGTAGTCAGGCGTCACCGTCGGTGTTGCCGTCGGCGGATTTGACCGCCTCAATCAGGGCACCGATACGGGCCGGGTCGGATACGTCGTTTTTCGTGAAGACGAACTCCCTGGTGACCCGCACCTCCTTTGCGGCGAGCGCCTCTGCGATGAGGGGGAGGGTTCCCCGCGGCTGGCCGACGCAGGTCGCAAAGAGGACGACGGTCTTCCCGCTGCACCCGGCAAGCGCCTGCACGGCGCCATTCACCGGCGGGGGCGGATGCGAGGCCCAGACGGGCGTCCCGAGAACAATCACGTCCGCCCCCGTGACATCGATCGTCGCTGGCTCTATCACGTCGCAACTCCCCTTCTTGGCACGCCTGGCCCCGGACAGGAACACCGACAGGTGCGAATACGGCGCAACGGGCGTCACCTCGACGAGCTTGCCGCCGCAGGCGGCATGGACCTTCTCCGCCACCCCGCGGGTGACGCCGGAGTAGGAATAGTAGATGGTGGTTATGGTCATGGTTATTATCCTCATTCATTTCCATCGAAGAAGCACGAAGCACCTAACGGATGCATCATTAGATGAGATTAACTGAAATCCATATATGAGGGAGTGCTACCACGAGGATTCTATGAAGGTGATATATGTTGCATGGTAAAAGAATCATTCGTGGAAAATTACACAGATTCCTTGAGAATTAAATATATTTCATAATATAAATGTCGGGTTGACTAAAATATAAAATTAAATGTTCAAAATTATTGATAAATTGCTAGATCCTCAACATACTGAAATGATTGAATCTTCATAGGGCGGACGAGTTCGTCCCGTTCCATTACACTGGGCCGCTTCATCGCCGTCTCAATCCCTTCAATCCAGAATCATATCTATCCAACCCGCCCCCCCAACACTCCTCGAACCTCTCGATCCAGACCACAATTTCCTGAAAGCTTATAATCTGCCAGTTCAGATACAACAATACCAATGACTCAGTTCAGTGTCATCATTGAAAAGGATGACGAGGGCTATGTCGCATACGTGCCTGTTTTGCAGGGATGCTACGCCCAGGGAGACACCTACGAGGAGGCCCTCGCCAATATTACCGATGCAATCCGGCTCCACCTTGAAGATATCGCAGAATCCGGCCAGGAAATACCAAAAACCCACCAGATCAGTCTCACGACAGTAGAGATCTCCGGATAAAACCATGAGCAGGACTCCCCGTGTCGATGCAAGGAAAGTAGCCAGAGTACTTGAGAAGCATGGCTATGCATTAGTACGGCAGAGCGGGAGTCACAGAATGTACAAAAACGCGGACGGGATCCGCGTTACCCTTCCTATTCATTCGGGCAGGATCATTCACCCGAAGATACTTCTTAAAATTGCTGAAGATGCCGGCATACCTCTCGATGAATTCTGATCGGATTCACACGAATACCTGTAAAACGAATCCTAATGTTAGGAAATATCATCGAAATTTCTTCAGCCAATGCGCTAAAAGAAAACTTCAGATAACAAAAAAAGAAATCAGGCCTTACTCTTCGCCTTAATCTTTTTAAGGCGAACGAGTTCGTCCCGTTCCATTTCGTCAAGCCGCATTTTGATGAAGGCGGAGGCCTCCTTGAGTTCGGGGATGACCTTGAACTCCAGGGCGTTGACACGGCGCTTCGTGCTCTCGATTTCATTCAGGAGCCGTTTCATCGTCGTCTCAATCTCTGCAGCCCGGATGATCTCGTCGACCAGTTCTTCAAAGGCGGACGCGGTCTCATCGATGACCGCGGAGGTGCCGAGCACGCCATAGCCACGCTCGGCAAGGTCCTTCTTCACTTTCGTCGCCTCGATCTCGGGGACCACAACACCCATGATGTTCTTCTTCTTCAGGGTGAGTTCGGGCTTCTCGCGGACCGACATCGCGGCCGCCTTCACGCCGATGGAACCCTCCACCGTGTTGGCAATGGCGATTATCCCCTGGGCACGGGCGTATTTCTCGCCAATTGCATCCCGGCTGCCCTTTGCCTCCTCGAGCACCTTAAAGAACTCAAGGATCAGCCCGTCGCGCTTCATCTTCAGAATGTTGTAGCCGCGCTCGGAGAGCTTGATCTTCTTTTTCAGGTTGATCAGTTCAGAGCGGGTCGGCTTCACATCTTTAAGCGCCATGGGTGTCTATGCCTCCTTCGAGCGGTACTTCGGGTGGAACTTCCGGATGAGGTCACGGTCGATACGCACAAGGAGCTCCTCGGGGAGCGTTGCGAGCAGTTCCCATCCGAGGTCAAGCGATTCCTCGATGGAACGGTCCTCGTCGTGGCCCTGCCTGACGAAGCGGTTCTCGAAGTGATCGGCGAACTCGAGCAGGAGCTGATCACGCTCGGAGAGTGCGTCTTTACCAACGATGGCGACAAGTCCGCGGAGATCGTTTCCTTCCGCATAGCCGGCATACATCTGGTCGGAGACCTTCTTGTGGTCCTCACGGGTCTTGCCCTCGCCGATACCCGCGTTCATCAGCCGTGAGAGGGACGGAAGAACGTTGATCGGCGGGTAGATACCCTTCCGGTGCAGGTCACGGTTCACCACGATCTGGCCTTCCGTAATATAGCCGGACAGGTCAGGGATCGGGTGGGTGATGTCGTCACCGGGCATCGTCAGGATGGAGAGCTGGGTAACAGACCCCTTCTCGCCCTTGATAAGGCCGGCACGCTCGTAGAGCGATGCAAGATCGGTATACATGTATCCCGGATAGCCACGTCGTCCGGGCACTTCCTCACGGGCTGCACCGATCTGGCGGAGCGCCTCACAGTAGTTGGTCATATCCGTAAGGATAACCAGCACGTGATAGCCGAGCTCGAATGCCAGGTACTCTGCAGTCGTAAGGGCCAGACGCGGGGTGATGATACGCTCGACCGCCGGGTCGTCTGCAAGGTTCAGGAACACCACGGCATGTTCGAGTGCACCCGTGCGCTCGAAGTCGGCCATGAACTGGTTCTCTTCTTCCTTGGTGATACCCATAGCAGCAAACACCACCGCAAACTCCTCGGTCGAGCCGGGCACCTTGGCCTGGCGGGCGATCTGAAGGGCAATCTCGTTGTGGGGCAGACCGGACCCCGAGAAGATCGGGAGCTTCTGTCCACGGACAAGGGTGTTCGTTGCATCGATCGTCGAGATACCCGTCTGGATGAAATCCTCCGGGGACTGGCGTGCGTACGGGTTGATGGCCGCTCCGCCGATATCGAGGCGCTTCTCTGCAACGATCTCCGGGCCGCCGTCCTTGGGCTTGCCACTGCCGGAAAGAATACGGCCGAGCATGTCCTTTGACACCGGCATCTTGATCGTCTCGCCGGTGAAGCGGACACCCGAGTCACGGCCGATACCGGCGGTGGACTCGAAGACCTGGACGACCACGATCTCATCGGAGGTGTCGAGCACCTGGCCACGCTTTACCGTGCCGTCGGACTGGACGATGTTCACCAGTTCCTCGTACCCGACAGGTTCGGTCTTCTCAACAAAGACGAGCGGACCGGCGATCTTGTTGATTGTCCTGTACTCTTTCATCAGAGCGCCTCCCTGAGTTTCACAAATTCAGCTTCCATCGCCTTTCTGATCGCCTCGATGTCCGCCTTGTAGTCCTGCGTGAACTTGATCTGCGGGAGATCGTTCTTGGCCGTGATGGTGACGATCCTGCCCGGTGCGACGCCTGCCCTGAGTGCAGCGTAGGCAAGGTCGGCGTAGAGCTTGATGGCAACCATGATGTCGTACTGCTTCTCCATCGAACAGTAGGTATCGACCGGGTCGAACGCGTTCTGCTGGAGGAAGATCTCACGGAGCATGCGAGCGACCTCGATCGTCACCTGTTCCTCGTCAGGCAGTGCGTCGGAACCGACGAGCTGCACGATCTCCTGGAGTTCGGCCTCCTTCTGGAGGATCTCCATGGCCCAGGTACGCAGCCCGTTCCACTCGGGAGAGACGTTCTCGTCATACCACTTGGACAAGGTGTCCAGATAGAGCGAGTACGAGTTGAGCCAGTTGATGGCCGGGAAGTGGCGGCGCTGCGAGAGCTTTGCATCCAGTGCCCAGAAGCACTTGACGATACGCAGCGTGTTCTGCGTAACCGGCTCGGAGAAGTCACCACCGGGCGGGGATACCGCACCGATAACAGTGACGGACCCCGAGTCGCCGTTGAGGGTCTCGACACGGCCGGCACGCTCGTAGAACTCGGAGAGACGCGCTGCAAGATATGCAGGGTATCCCTCTTCACCAGGCATCTCTTCGAGACGCGAGGAGATTTCACGCATTGCCTCTGCCCATCGGGACGTCGAGTCTGCCATCAGGGAGACATCATAGCCCATGTCACGGAAGTACTCGGCAATCGTAATACCGGTGTACACACTCGCCTCACGGGCTGCCACCGGCATGTTGGAGGTATTTGCGATGAGCACGGTGCGCTCCATAAGCGGCTTGCCGGACTTCGGGTCCTCGAGCCCGGGGAACTCGGTCAGGACTTCGGTCATCTCATTGCCACGCTCGCCGCAGCCGATGTAGACCACAATCTGTGCATCCGACCACTTTGCAAGCGCCTGCTGGGTAACCGTCTTGCCGGACCCGAACGGACCCGGAATGGCTGCAGTACCGCCCTTTGCCACCGGGAAGAGACCATCAAGGATACGCTGACCGGTGACGAGCGGGATGTCAGGGTTCATCTTCTCGGTCACGGGCCGCGGGACACGGACCGGCCAGACCTGCATCATCTTCACGTCTTCACCGGAGTCGAGGGTGCAGACCACCTCATCGACGGTGAATGCGCCGGACTTGATCTCTTTGACCACGCCGCCCTTAAAGTTCGGGGGCACCATGATCCTGGTGACAATGTTCGTTTCCTGTACCTCACCTATAATGGCCCCGGGTGCCGCCTCATCGCCTGCTTTGACGAGCGGCTTAAAGTCCCACTTCTTGTCGTGGGAGAGTCCCGGTGCGGTAACACCACGCTCAATGAAGTTGCCCATCTTATCGACGAGCACCTCGAGCGGGCGCTGGATACCATCATAGATACTGGTGAGAAGGCCGGGACCGAGTTCAACAGCAAGGGAGAGGCCTGTGTTGGATACGGGTTCACCCGGTCTGATACCAGAGGTGTTCTCGTACACCTGGATGATGGTTTTATCCCCCTCAATCCTGATGACCTCACCCATAAGCTGTTCGTCTCCGACCTGCACCACATCATACATGTGTGCCTCAAGGCCGACTGCCGTAACAACCGGACCGGAGATACGCTTAAGTATTCCTTTAGATTCTCCTTTCACTTCCACAGATCAACACCCACTGCTCTTTTGATCTTTTCGCGCATCGAGACGCCGCCCTCTGCAGCGCCGATGGTGATAACCGTCGGCTGCACCGATTCTTCGAGCGTCGTCCTTATCCGCTCCGGCAGGCGTTCAATATCGCTTCCTTTTAACACAAGTATCCCGACAGAATTATTGTTCAGAACCCTGGTGACCGCTTCAGCGAGTTTTTGGTCGGACTCTGCCGCGATGGTCATTTCGACCCCTGCAAGCCTGAACCCGAGGATAAAATCACTGTTTCCGATTACTGCGATCTCCATCTCACATCACCAGGTATCCCTGAATCTGTTCCCCGGAGAGCCCGGACTCCTTCCCGCGTGCAATTGCCCGAAGATTTGCGACCTCGTAGCGCTTGCGCTTGAGATACACCATCGTCGAACATATGGAAAACGGATAGCGTTTCGAAATTCTGTCCATCTTGTCGAGCATTACCTGAGTCAGGGCATTCTCCATCTCATGGAGGGCGAACTCGCCGTCGCCACCTACCTCCATCAGATTTGCAACCGGCCCGGAGGGGTAATACTTTTTGACACCCTCCATGATCTCCTCGATACTCTCCGACCCGGCAAGGCGTACCAGTTCATCGACGGAGAAGTTGCCCCCCTCAATCATAAGATCACGCACATCCTCGCGGACACCACCCTGATAGAGGCGGATGACCGTTTTGATGTTGGTCAGGTCGATTTCGAGCTGGAGGTATTCCCGGAACGGTTTGCCTCCTTTGATCCCCGAGACCGTCTGTTTGAGCACATACCGGTAAAATGCCTTGTAAAGCTCATTTTCCATCCCGGCATAGCTTCCGGACTCCTGTGCCGCTGCAAACTCGCGCTCGAGCACCGGGTGGAGTATCCATGACGAGAGGTTTTCGACGATCCGCTCAGGGGAGTCTTCGGCGAGGAGACGGTCCAGGGTCACAACATTGATGGTGCCTGCCGGGATGAGGATCTCCTTGATCTTTCCCGTCTTCACACCCTGTGATTTCCCCCGGAGGATGGTAAGGACATTGAAGATGTCCCAGTGGCTAAGGTAGCTCCGGGCAAAGGTTTTCATCACGCCGGGAAGGATTTTGAGTACCCGCTGGTACTCGTTTGCGAGATTCCATGAGAGACCAATCTCAATGAGATCAATACCCGAGAATGAAACCGCAAGCTCATCAATCTCCGCCTTGTACTCCGTCTCCTCGATGAAACGGGTAATTTCGGGGAGACCCATATTCAGAAGCCTGATATAGTCCTCCCTGGCCAGGAGCTTGGATTTGCGCACACGCATTCGCGTGGCTGCATAGATGTAAGAGGCAGGGCCGGTTTGACTCGCCGATATCATCTGACTCCTTCCTCCCTACCCGAAAAGGACCTCGGATGCATCCTTCAGATGGGTCTCCCAGACCTCGGCGATGAACGTCGGGTAGCTAAGATCGAGCTGCAGTGACCCGTCACCACTCTCTGCGATGATGCCGCCGGAGATATCCTTTGTTCCTGCCAGTGAGAATCCGGAAAGGGTCTTGAGACTCGAGATTGTGTCCTCAACAGCCGGGACGTCACGTTCGTTGCAATAGAGGAACCCTTCACCAAGCTCCTTAGCGGCGGCCTTGCACAGTTCGCGCACCGCCTTCTTGTGGAAGTCCGGGGGAAGTTCCCCGATTGCAGCAACGACCTCAGTGTAGACCTCATCAAGGACGGCCTTCTGTGCGTTGAGTACCTCACGTTTGACCGCAAGGTTTGCAGCGGCGACCTCCTGGTTGATTACATAGTCCGCCTGGCGGTTTGCCGCCTCCTCTGCAGCTGTCTTGATGCCGATGACCTGCTCTCGTGCCTCGCCAAGGATTATCTCTGCCTCTGCTTTGCCTTCGGCTTTGATTGCCTCTGCCTCTTGTATGCCCTTGTTCCTGATCTCACTGACTACAGCATCCAGTGCCATTGTCAGTTCCTCAGAATAGGAGCAGGAGTGCGACAACAAGACCAAAGATAACGATTGTCTCAGGAAGCACAGTAAAGAGCAGTCCGAGACCGAACATATCCTTGTTCTCTGCGGTTGCACCGACGGCGGCGGCTCCGATACTAAACTGTGCAATACTGGTGGCAAGACCGGTAAGACCAACGGCAAGGCCGGCGCCAATTGCTACTAATCCCTTTGCGGTTGCTTCTGCAACTTCAACTGTCATAACTTCTACTGCCATAATCTAATCCTCCGTAAATTTACGTTTTTTACCAAAAGGTTGGTATTTTTTGCCTCCACCCTGATAGAATTTGGTGAAGAATTCGACATAGTGTAAACGAATTGAGTGTAATCCGCCACCCAGAATACCCAGGGCGGTATTCAGTATGTGGCCAGCCAGGAATACAACGATCCCTAAAAGGATGAACACAATACCAACCACCGAAAAGCTTTCCAGCTGCGGTTGTATGAGACTCTCGATTGCCATGTAATTGACCACCATCGCAATTGCGACAGACGACAGGCCGACCGCTGCAAGACGTGCATAGGACAGCACGTGACTGATGATGGTAGGGAGCTCCAGTAGCTCGAGTACGTTTTCCTGGGCAATACTGACAACGCCAATGATGATCATCACTGCACCGAGGATGCCAAAGATATTGAGCCCTGCAACGAGTGCGGGGAACCCGGTTAAGTCCGGCATGATCGGCAACGCAAAGAACGACCAGAGAGCGAAGAGAATACCCCACATAGTAAGGATCCATCCCGCCTGGCCCATGACGGCCTGGGTGCGGTGCTTGCCGGGATGGTGTCTCTTCATTGCATTGTACATGTGAAGGAAACGCCCGAGCGTGAGGTGTACGATTCCAATCCATGCGGAAAGAATAAGCATCAGCACAACATCCGGCCCGTGGCCGCTTGCTGCATGCCCTCCGATATTCAGGTGCCGGTTGATGCCAATGGGGTCCCACGGCAGCGCGAATCCAAGGAATTCACTGAATATCACACCAAAGATGATACTGGAAACGGATGCGTTTCTCAGCACGTCAAGGAGTTTCTGACCTGCCTCTCCCTTCAGCATCTTTCTGAGATAGATACTTAAGGCAAGGAGAATCAGACCGTATCCCACATCGCCGAGAATAAACCCGAAGAAGATGGGGAAGACAATCGCGACCAGCAGTGTCGGATCAAACTCCGAATACTGCGGGCGTGAATAGATGTCCATTAATGCTTCCGTCGGCTTGGAGAAATCCGGATTGTTGTACTCGATTGGTACCACATCGTTGACGGGGTCGTACTCAAGTTCGGTGATGTACACCTTTCCGCCGGTTGCCGACGTAATGTCAGAGATGAGTGCGCCTTTCTTTTCGACGGGGACCCACCCCTCTGCCACGAACGTCTCTTCAGTGGTGGCGAATCGAAGCGGTGCTTCCTTTCGCTCCACTTCTGCCGTGAGCAGCTCATCGCATGCCACCAGAAACGCTGCGTGTTTCTCTTTCTGGGCTAAAATTCGCCCTTTTACCGCCTCAATTTCATTGTTGAGACGGGCGATCTCCTGAGTGTACCATTCGATCCGTGCATGCGCCGTTCCCGTTTCATCGGGGATGGCAACTGCCTGGAATCCGGCATCGAGAAGCGAATGTTCAGCCTCCCCGGCGTTTTCCAGCGGCACGACCGCTATCAGAAACTGTTTCTTGTTGACAGTGGTGTAGAAAGACTCGTTCGGGACGTTAAAGCCAACTTCAGCCGATACGTGCCCTGCAAAGACCCTGAAGAATTCAAATCCTTTCAGGTCCTCAAGATTGCCCGTATACCCCGCGAAGGGTTTGAGTTCGGCAAGCTTTGCACCGTATTCCCGTACGGTATTCTCAAGCGAGTTTTTCTCCTCGATGAGGGCCATTGCCTCCTTCTCGATCAGGGGGAATTCTGACTCTATTTTGCGCGTCAGTTCTGCCGTCCCCGACCGGACGGAGATCTCCACCTCACCTGCTGAGACACCGAATGAACTCTCAATAGAACGAATTCTGATGAGATCACTCGATACTTCGCCTGCACCAGGAAGCGGCATGCCGATTTTATAACCTTCATACTCTTCCTCATCTGATTCCACAAAATCTTCGATATGGAAGAGATTGTGGCGGTAAAGCTCACGTACGATTGTGTCAAGCTGATCTTTGGACGCTGCAATCAGCAGCCGGCTCATTGTCTGCACTTTAAACATTGAGCTTCACCTTGAACTGGTCAACGAGCAGTGCAACCGCTTTGTCAAGGTTTTTGTTTGATGCTGCTCTGACAGCTTCTGCCCGGCGTCTGCCCTCTTCACGGGTTTCAGCACTTTTTCGTGCCGCAATCGCCTCAGCATCCGCAATCCGCTTGGCTTTGTACTCTTTCGCACCTTCTGTTTCTTTGGCAACCATATTCTCTGCTTCCATACGGGCATCGGCAATCATTTTTGCCTTTGCATCGTATGCCGCGGCGATCATGGCCCGCCTTTCTTCTTCAGTCTGTTTGATGCTCTTCAAGACCTCAGTCTTCATCCAGTCCTCCTCTCACGGCAATACAATAACTGATGAAGAGGATCGGTATTAACTCTTCTTATTTCCGGCACAGAGCGTAATATATCGTCGATTGGGGGTGATGATACATGAACGGCGAGCCCCGGATAGAAAGCCTGAAAAATGCGATTTTTCTCATGAAAATCGCGTAGTTTCATTTTGCTCCTCAGACCTCTGCCAGCATGTTGTCCACCGTTCCCCCGGGAAGTGATATGCACGGAGGTATTGACCGATGGAATAAACAAAGGATCACCATGTCAGAATGGATGGGCCTCTCCTGCATCGCATGCCCCTCACCGGGCATTCCGCGATTGACGGACCGGCCGCCCGCATACCGCCCTTCTCAGGACAGGCAGATGATCTGCGCGTGGACGGGGAGCCCCTCGGCCCCCACCCCCTCTTCCACGGTCCGGAAGACAACACCATCGAACTCGGATGAGGAGCAGATCACATCCTGTTCAGGATGGGTTCCCCGGATGATAGTGCTGTGGGGACGGATGACGGGGCCTGCCGAGATGACCATTCGCAGGCGACGGGACCCGGGATGGCCCTTCGGGAGCACGACCAGCGGTGCATGGTAGGTCCGCACCAGTTCGAGGAGCATACGGGCCTGTTCGACGTCGCCCCCCTCAGGAGCGGAGACGACGATCAGGTCCCCTTCCCGGATACCCTGGAAGACCTCGGTGTCGGTGGTCTCGATGGGAAGGGCAAACTGTTCTTTCGCCCGGCCGATCAGAAAAAAAGAGGCGCCCCCCCGTATGAGCAGGAGCCCTGATGCAAGGGGAATGTTCATATCTCGGTCACGTTGTCCGACTGGCATGAGGGACAGACGGGGTGGCGCCCGACCGCCTCGAAGACTGCGCCGCAGTCGTTACAGCGGAATTTCTTTCCTTTGATGCGCTCGTTGAGTTCAACATCCATTGGTCCGCCTACTGAACACATGGTTTCTCACCAGTTGGTGGTAGAACCCCCAGAGATATAAATGAATGGCATACGTCCGGGGGACCCGGCAGGACACTTCAGAGCACCGTCACCGCGTCCACCTTCGCCGGGACCTGCCGGCGGAGGTTAAAGTTCACACAGCCAGGGACCGACAGGGTGAGGAGGAACTCCCCCCCGGGGGCGATCGCCTGCCCGTCGGGAAGGGAGATACCTATGGTGAAACGTTCCCCCGCCTCAAGGACCGCATCCTCCGCCGCGGAAGACGGGACGCTCCTGACTACCGCCCAGGTACCGTTGGCAGCTGTCATATCATTCTGGAAGAGAGGATCGTCCGGCGGCGGCGTAAGCAGCATGTCCGGCATTGCAAGGACGATGGCCGCCCGGGAAAAATCGATGGCCCCGCTCCCTTCCGAGGGCATGACGGTGAAACGGATTCCCCCGACCCCGCCATCCCGTGCGGTGCCATGGACATCACCGAAGAGGAGAAGGGCAGACCCGGCCGACCCGACCGCTTCGGCAGTGGCGCCGCCGGCGGTCCCGGAGGTGTCGTAGGTCATCGAGAGGACGGCAAACGAGAGTACCGATGCGACGACGACCCCCACGATGAGAAGGATCGCGGCTTCGATGCCGGAGAATGCCTCTTCCCGGTGATAATCCCTTTGTTCTCCCCGCCAACCCCGCATGCTGCAGCCTCACCTCCGCCTGTACTGAATAGAGGTAGCGAGGGCAACGGCATTAATACCGAGGGTCGGAAGGCGTCCCGGACCCGGATGCCCTGCCAGCCCCGCCCCCTTCCCGGTCCGGCCGGCACAAGTGCTAACAGGGATGGTTCCCATACGGGTCATGAACTATGCAGCCCGAAGACTTTCTCCTGGAACGCTACCTTGCACAGCATGAGTTTTCCGCCCCCCACCTCCTCTGCACCTCCGACTGCGAGGCGATGACGATAGGCGACCTGCTCAACCTCTGTTCGGTACCAGAGACAGAATTGACAAATGTCTGGCTCGGGTATACCGAGTCCACCGGGGGAGAGCGCCTGCGCCAGGCCATCGCCTCCCTCTATACGACCATCAGCCCGGAGAACCTGCTCGCATTTACCGGCGCACAGGAGGGCATCTTCGCCTGCATGAACATCCTTCTCCGGCCGGGCGACCATGTGATCGTCCAGTTCCCCGCCTACCAGTCGCTCTACGCCGTCGCCCGCGCACTGGGGTGCGAGGTCTCCTTCTGGGAGATGTCGGATGCTGGGGGGAGTGGGCCGTCGATATGGAAGAGCTCCAGGCCCTCGTCCGCCCTGCAACGAAGGCCATCGTGATCAACTCCCCCCACAACCCGACGGGCTACAACTTTTCCCGGGACGAACTGGACGCCATCGTCACCATCGCCGGGGAACACGGCCTCTGGCTCTTCTCCGACGAGGTGTACCGCGGACTCGAGCACGACCCGGCAGATCTCCTCCCTGCCGTCGCCGACCGCTACGACCGGGGCATATCGCTCGGGGTGATGTCCAAGGCGTTTGGCCTTGCGGGGCTTCGGATCGGCTGGGTGGCGGCACACGACCGTGACCTGATGGCACGGATTGCCGCGTTCAAGGACTATACGACCATCTGTAACAGTGCCCCCTCGGAGTTCCTCGCGGCAGTCGCCCTTGAACACCGCGACCTCCTGCTGGCAAGGAGCGGGGCCATCGTCCGCGACAACCTCGCCATCCTCGACGCATTCTTCCACAACCACGCCAATCTCTTTGTCTGGAACAGACCCAGGGCAGGGTCGACGGTGTTTGTCCGGCTCTGCAGGGGAAGTGCAGAGGCCTTCTCCCGTGAGGCGATAGAAATTGCAGGCGTTCTTCTTCTCCCCTCCACGGTGTATGAGTTCGGTGATGCCCACTTCCGGGTGGGCTACGGCAGAACGGATATGTCCTCGTCACTCGAGCGATTCGAGGCATTCCTGCAGCAGCGGGACTGACCTGAGGGCACCTTTCGGTGTCCCCCTCCAATCACTCATTTTTCCCGCCGGAACCGGCGGATACGCTGCCACAGCATCACTACCCGAGAAGTGGCAGGAGTGATGCACCGGGAACCGGATGTCGCCGGACAAAAAAGGAGATATGCGGTTCAGATGGTGATGCCGAAGGCATTGAGAATGATGAGAAGGACAAATCCCGGCAGCCCCCCGAAGGCACAGACAAGAACCGCCCCGATGCTGACAGGGATATCCCCCATCCCGAAGATATTGAAGAAGTTGAAGACGAACAGGAGCACGACGCCTATCACCGAATTGATGAGGAGTTTGGTGATGTTTTTCAGGAGGAACCAGATCACTACCGCTATGACGATCGCGATGATGATGGTGCTGATGGTTTCGATCATACTGTTATTTACCAATGATATGCAGGTTATTGAACCTTACTGACGGAAGCGCAATCCTCCCCACCGTCCGGGTTTCCTCACTCGTTCCCGCAATATCGGCGAGC
The DNA here is from genome assembly GCA_011045995.1 of Methanoculleus sp. Taxonomy (GTDB): domain Archaea; phylum Halobacteriota; class Methanomicrobia; order Methanomicrobiales; family Methanomicrobiaceae; genus Methanovulcanius. The sequence continues at coordinate 30,548 of DSBQ01000022.1, forward strand.
ATCGCAAAGAGATTTCCGCCGAGCATCGCCGAGCGGATGGGGGCGGTGTACTCCCCGTCCTCGACATAGGAGGCATTCGAGAGCTCCACCGAGAAGTCGCCGGTGATGGTGTTTGCCGTGTGTGCCCCGACAAGGCCATGGCAGACGATGGCACCCCCGTCGTCCACGCCGCCGGCGGGCCCCTCAACCGTCAGGTTATGGAACCCGATGCCGGGGGCGCCCCCCGCACCGCCGCGGACAGCATTGCCCGTTGTCTTTGCCCCGTAGCGGTAGGCAGTCTTCAGGTCATAGGCAAACCCTGCAACCGTTCCGTCCCGGACGAGCTCCAGTGGGCGGGTGACGACCCCGTCATCATCCAAGGGAGTGGCATGATCGCCGTGGTGCGGGTCATCGATGACGTGGAGGGCCGGGTCGAGGCACGCCTCACCGAGTTTTCCGGCAAAATACGACCGTCCTGCATGAACGTTTCGGCCCGACAGTGCCGGGAAGAAGATCGCCGACAGCAGAGAGGCAAGTGCCGTCGGTGCGAAGACCACGTCCGCCTCCGCCGACGGCACATCACCCGCACCGGCCCAGAAGTCGGCGAAGAAGGCGGCCTTCTCCCCGACCTTTTCCGGGTCGATGTCTCCAAGACGCGCCGTGCTGTCATACTCGTAGCCGGTGGACGTCCCGTTGATCATCTCGAGCGAGACACCGGCATGGGTGCCCCTGTGGGTAGAGAAGACGTCGTGGGAGTTCGCAATCGCGCCCGCACCCGACGAGAGGGAGGCCGACCCGCCGATGACGACAGCCTCTGCCCCTTCCGCCCCTGCCATTGTCCGGCTGAGGAGGTCCTCTGCAAGGGCAACGTCGCAAACGACCAGGGGGTCATATGGTTCATCGCAGGCCGGAAGGGGGGCAGGCGAAGGAAGTCCCTGCCAGTCCTGCTGGTCGGCGAGCCGGGCACTTGCCACGGCCGCATCGAGGCACGCCTCCCAGCGGCCGGGGGACATCGTCGACGAGCTGCCGATCCGGCCGTCGGTGATGACCCGGATACCGATGCCCCACACCTCTGCCATTGAGGCCTCGCCGACGACGGTCTGCCTGAGCTCGAGGGAGAGCGACCGACCGGCTTCAAGGTAGACCTCAACCTCATCCGCCTTTGCAGCGCCGGCCCGGAGGATGTCATCGATGAGTGACTCGTAGGGGGCGATCTCCGGCGGGATGATCCTGCTCATGACTGCCCACCTCCGATGACGGCGTGCTCCAGCAAAATATGCGGCGAACCGTCACTGACCGGGACGCTCTGCCCGGCCTTGCCGCAGTAGCCCTGGCTCATTGTCCGGTCACCGGCGACCATCGTGATATTGTGCAGCGTGGTGAGGATGTCGCCCGAGAGCGAGACGTCACGGACCATCGCGGTCATCTCCCCACCCTCGACGAGGAAGCCATACTCAGCATTGAACTGGAAGACGCCCCGGCCGGGGTCGACCTGGCCGCCGCGGGAACCCTTCAGGAGTATCCCGTCACCGCATGCCTCGAGAAGCTCTTCAAGTGTCGCATCACCGTTTTCGATGAAGGTGTTCGACATCCTGACGACCGGGGCATAGCCACCCTGTGCCCGGGCGTGCCCGGCAACCCCGCCGCCGACGGCCGCCAGCGTCTGGCGGTCATGGAGAAAGTTTTCCAGCACCCCGTTTCGTATGATCTCGGTTCGCTGGACAGCGGTGCCCTCGTCATCGACCGGCATAAACCCAAATTCCGGCATCGTGGGATCGTCGGTGACGCTCAGGACCGGAGCTCCGATCGCTGCGCCACGCTTGTCCTTGACGACCGATGCGCCTTCCTTGACGAGATCCCCTTCGCTTGCATGGCCGATGGCCTCATGCGCGAAGACGCCCCCGAGCTCGGGGTCGAGGATTGCGGTCATCTTTCCGCCCTGCGCCGACCGGGCGTCCAGCAGGAGGAGCGCCCGTTCGGCCGCCTCGCGTCCCTTCGCCTCTTTGTGGCGGATATTGAGGCCGGTGATGCCGTGTTCGCTCTCGCGGCCCATCTGCATCTGCCCATCCCTCCCGGCGACCGCGAGGACCGAGTAGCCCGACCGGACGATCTCGTAGCCAAACTCGGTTCCCTCGGAGTTCTCGAACCGTATGGTCGCAGCGGTCTCGATATACCGGGCACGGGTATTGACGATGCCGTCAAGGGCCGCTGCCCGCTCAATGCCGAGGAGCATTCCGGTCTTCTCCTCGAGGGAGACGTTTCTCGGGTCCTCGGCGACGGAAGGGACGGGAAGAACGGATGAGGTCACCTTTGCAAGAGTGACGTCCTCCCCGGTCGCACGGGCAAGGGTGAGCGCCTCGTCCACCTTTCGCCGGACGGCGGCATCTCCCAGCGCGGAGAAGTTGTCGACCACCACCGTCCCCCAGCCCTTCCCGCCAAGGGCACGGATGACGGCGGTATCGGAAAAAGCGGATCCCGCGGACTCGATTATCCCGTTATCTATCTCTATCTGGGTCCCGGAGCCTTCAAGGGCGCGGATATCGTAATATCGTGGTTCTGCAAACCGCATTTAGTCAAGCACCTGTCGGTGCTATTTCTGCTGTATCCCCAAATAACTTGGGTCTGCGGGTGGAAAGGTCGCGTATTTTTGCAAGGAAATCCTCTCTCCTCTCGGGCACGAGCGCATGTTCAAGGACTTCCTCGATGGTCGTGACCGGCACAATCTCGATCATCTTCGCGTACCGGTCCTCAATGACCACATCGTCGAGGTTGGACTTCGGGATGATGACCTTTTTTATGCCCGCCTTTGCGGCCGCCTCTATCTTGTAGGTCACGCCGCCGATGGGGAGCACCGCTCCGCGGACCGAGAGCGATCCGGTCATCGCCACATCCTGCCGGACGGGGATGTCCTCGATGGCGCTGATGACCGCGGTTGCGACCGTCACCGATGCAGAATCGCCCTCGACCCCCTGGTAGGTGCCGAGGAACTGGACGTGGACATCCATGTTTTTGATGTCCTTGCCGGTGAACTTCTTGATGATCGCGCTTACGTTCTTGATAGACTCCTGGGCGATCTCCTTTAACAGACCGGTGGCGATGACCGTGCCCGTCGCCCCCTGCGTGGGGGTGACCTCGGCAACGATCGGGAGGACCGACCCGGAGTCGGTGCCCATCACCGCGAGGCCGTTGACCCTGCCAACGAGGGAGCCTTCGACGACGGTGAGGTCGTAATCGCGGCTTCGGGTGATGTACTCGTCCGAGACCTGCTCCTCGATGGAACGGGCCATGCTCTTTGCAGCAAGCACATGCCGGGAGCTGGCGATCTCCGCACCTTCCTGCCGGGCCATGTCACCCGCCACACGGATCAGGCCGCCCATGTCACGGAGCTTGAGGGTCAGGTGGCCCTTGCGGTTGGAACGGCGGCGGGCCTCAAGAATCAGCTCCTCGATGGCGGAGTGGTCAAATGGCGGGATCTTGCCGTCGTTTTTGATCTCCTGTGCGATGAACCGGACGAACTTGTCCCGGTTCTCGGGAGTGTCGAGCATCGTCTCCGACATATAGACCTCGTATCCATACCCGCGGATACGGGAACGGAGCGCCGGGTGCATGGCCTGTATCGCGTCGAGGTTGCCTGCCGCGATCATCACGAACCGGCACGGGACGTCCTCTGTCCGGACCATCGCCCCTGAGGATCGTTCGGACTGCCCGGTGATCGCAAACTGCCCTTCCTGCAGGGCAGTCAGCAGGCTCTGCTGGGAATGCGGGGTGAGGGTGTTGATCTCGTCGATGAAGAGCACGCCTTTGTGCGCCTTGTGAATGGCGCCTGCCTCGACACGGTCGTGGGCAGGGGTCTCGAGACCGCCGGACTGGAACGGGTCGTGCCGGACATCGCCGAGGAGCGCTCCCGCATGCGAACCGGTCGCATCGATGAAGGGTGCGGTGGAGTCGGGCTTCGTGGAGACCAGAAGCTTCGGGACCATTGCCTCGTCCTTCGGGCGCGAGTACTGGAGCGCCATGAAGATGAAGGCGGCTGCAATGATGCCGAAGAGGAGCTGGCCTATGATGAGGGCATAACCCATGATGCCGAAGATCAGGAGCAGGATAAGGGTGCTCCTGGTCTGGGCACGCTTGCGGGCCTCTGCCTTGTGGGCACCGACGATCTCCTTGCCCCGGCCCGAGGGGACGGTCCGGACGATGGGCACGTTGGAGTCCTCGGAGTTGGGATAGATGAGGATATCCTGCATCTCCTCCTTGGGAAGGAGCTCTGCCATCGCCTTTGCAAGCATTGACTTGCCGGTACCCGGGGTGCCGATCATGAGAACGTGGCGGCGCTGTATGGCCGCCTTTCTGACGACCTCGACGGCATGTTCCTGGCCAATGACCTGGTCGATGAGCTGTTCCGGTACTTCGATCTCAGAGGAGGTCCTGACGTTCGTCAGGGGGGCGTCGCCCTCCGGGGGGGCGGCTTCGGCAGGAGTGCCTGCAGCCACCTCCCCCTCCTCGTTCTCCGGTCCGTCGGTCGCGGGAGCGGGACCATCGGCGGGCGCCTCCGGTATATTGGCAGCATCGGTGCCCTCAATGGCACCGTTCTGCCGGACTCCGTCTTCTGCGGGGGTTATATCATCAGAAATTCTGGTATTGTTAGTATTGTCCATAAACAAGAGTGACCTCACTAACCGGTAGTGCTTTAGTAGTTCTCTCCTGATACTTTAAGTACTTTCCAGAACAGGTAATTGCAATGAAGGTCGCATGTACGGAAAAATCGCAGGTATTGGCTTCAAAACTTGCAAAAGCGCTTGAAATCCCCATTATTCATACCCAGTTCAAGGCATTTCCGGACGGGGAACTCTATCTCAGGAATGGTGACCCGGACGAGGAAACGGTGATTGTTGCTGGCTTTGCAGGCAGTGATTCACTAGTCCAGACGCTGCTCCTCATCGATGCCTGTGAAGGCTCTGATGTCACTCTCGTCCTGCCGTATATGGGCTATGCCCGGCAGGACAAAAAATTCAATCCCGGGGAGCCCGTCAGCGCCCGTGCCATGGCAGCCGCCCTCTCACGGGGCGTCTCACGGGTCATCACCGTCAATATCCACGAGTCGACGGTTCTCGGCCAGTTCACGGCCCCCGCATCAGATGTCACGCTTGCCCCGGAGATCGGGGCGTTTCTTGCGACCCTCGGCCTTGATGACCCGCTCATCCTGGGCCCGGACGGGGGAGCGGCCACCTTTGCCCGCGACGTCGCCGCATCCGGGGGATGGAAGGCCGACCACCTGACCAAGACCCGGCTCTCGGGCGAGGAGGTGCGGATCGCCCCGAAGGAGGTGGATGTACTGGACCGGGATGTGGTGATCGTCGATGACATCATCTCCACCGGCGGGACGCTTGCGACCGCTGCGGGGATGCTCCGGGAACAGGGGGCCGCCTCGGTCCGTGCCGCCTGCGTCCACGGGGTCTTTGCCTCGGCGGGCTACGCCCGGCTTGCGGCCGCAGGGCTTGAGGCGGTCATGTCCTCCGACACCATCGAGTCGGCGGCATCCTCCTACACCGCCGCGGGTGCCATTGCCCGTGCCCTCAGATAACGGAACGTACTATATATGACCGACACCCCCCGCCGAAGGCTCGTCCTCGACGCCTCCGCCTTTTTTGTCCATATCACCGCGGAAGGGGAGCTCTATACCACCCACTCGGTCGTTGCCGAACTGCGCGACGTAACCTCCCAGGGGCGTCTGGAGCTCCTCCGGGCACAAGGGCTCATCGTCCTTACCCCTGCTTCCGCCCTTCTTGCCGAGGTGCAAAAGGCGGCGGTGAAGTCCGGCGATGCAACCGTCCTCTCCGCCGCTGACACGGATGTTCTCGCCCTTGCCCTCGAGACGGGATCGGCGGTGATGACCGACGACTACGCTGTCCAGAACACCGCGATGCGCCTCGGGGTGGAGGTCGTCCCGATCCAGATGCGGGCGGCAAAGAAGCGGAAATGGAAATACCGCTGCAGCGGATGCGGCCGCTACTGGTCCCACCCGGGCGAATGCGAGGTCTGCGGCGCCGAGATCAGACGAAAGTTTTAGTCCTTCCTGCACCGATTCTCTACGTACTATGTCATCCCTCGACGAACTGATCGCAAAGGCCAAGATGCTTCACTCCGAAGGCCACAGCCCTTCGCAGATCGCAGACGAGCTCTCGCTCTCGATGGAGACGGTGACCTGGCTCTTAACCCAGCAGAAGGATACCGAGGCCCCCAAGGATGTCCACATCGACTGGACGGCAATCGCAGGCCACGCCGACCTCCTGCAGTCAGCGGCCTGCATGATGCTTGCGCAGTACTACCATGACGAGTCCCGCTCGGAGACCGCCGCAGCAGATCCCGAACCCGACGTGGTGGTGGGCATCGGGCAGTCCGGCATCCCGCTCGCCACCCTCATCGCTGCAGAGGAGGGGTGCAACTTCACCATGTTTTACCCGAAGAAGCATGCATCGGGCGAGAAGCCGAAGGGATCGCTCTCCGGCTCCTTTGCAAACGTAGCAGGCGCCCGCTGCCTGATCATCGACGACGTGATCACCTCGGGGAACACCATCCGCGAGGTCGTCGACTACCTGAGGAGCCACGGGGGCGACCCGGTCGGCATCTGCGTCCTCTTCGACAAGCGGGGGGTCAGGGAGGTCGACGGCGTACCGGTGCACGCACTGGTGAAAATTTCGAGGATTGACTGAAGATACCGGCATTCAAACCTATACTTTTTGATTAATTCAGCAGGTCAGTGATCGGATCGAGGTTTTTGCAGGAGACAGCGGTGCCCTGTATTCTCTTCTGCGTCCGGTCGCCCCCATAGACGACGAAGGATGTTTCGGACGTTGCTCCTGCAAGATTGCTATAATAATTGAGATTTTTGAAGAAGTCCTGTGCGGTGGTCCTCCCCGCCTTGATCTCCACAGGGATGGCGGCGGCGCCCCGGTGTTCTATCAGGCAGTCGACCTCATGGCCCGTCCGGTCCCGCCAGAAGTAGAGGGCCGGTTCCTGCGCCCGGTTCAGCCGGTACTTGAGAAATTCCCCAATGATGAGCGTCTCAAAAAGCCCCCCCTTGAGCGGGTGATGGGCGAGCTGGTCGGCGTCCTGTATCCCTGCAAGATATGCAGCAAGGCCGGGGTCGGTAAAGTAGAGCTTCGGCATCTTGATAAGGCGTTTGTTGTAGTTTTTGTGGTGGGTATGGAGAGGATAGAGGATGAAGGAGGCCTCCAGAAGTGAGATCCACTCTCTCGCTGTCGAATGGCTGATACCGCAGTCGGCAGCAAGAGATGAATAATTGACCACCTGCCCCGAGCGTTGGGCGCACATCTTTATGAAGGTCTGGAAGGTCGAGAGGTCGTGTACCTGCCGGAGCTGTCGCAGGTCCCGTTCGAGATATGTCTGGGTATAGGCACTGTAAAAGTCGGTCGGCGAGATGGCATTCGCATACAGGCGTGGATACATCCCCTGATAGAGGCAGTCCTCATAGCGATCGCAGGGGATGCCTGCGTTGGAAAGCTCCCGCAGGGAAAACGGCAGGAGCTTTAAAATGCCCGTTCTTCCGGCGAGCGTCTGGGAGATGCGTTCCATCATGAGAAAATTCTGCGAGCCGGTGAGAATGAACCGGCCGGGGCGGCCTCCCTCGTCAAGCACCCCCTGCAAGTACGAGAAAAGCTTCGGCACGCGTTGCACCTCATCAAGGATCGCCCCTTCGTCACCGAACTGCGCCAGAAAACTTCTCGGATCTTCCTCTGCAAAGGCCCGGGTATCCGGATCTTCTAGAAGTACATACTCCTTTTCGGGAAATGTATTCCGTACAAGCGTCGTCTTCCCCGACTGCCGGGGCCCTACCACGACCACCCCAGGGAATTCTGCCGCAAGTTCAAGGAGTTTGGCCCTGGCTTCTCGTGGGATATGTTCGCATTTCATTTCATCCGCTGCCTGCATCTTCTTCCTCCCCTATGATTTTTGTTTAAGCAAGTATGGCAAATTGATATTTTAATCTTCAATTTGTCAACATTTTATATAAACAAACCGTGAGAACTGTGTCACCACCCACCATCACATCTTTTCGGCAGAAAGCTAAGGGCTTCCTCTCAAACTCGTTTGCGAAGGTGGTAAGCGCCCGCTACCCAATAATATTTTTTCATTATTACCAATTAGATACCCTTATATAGAACCTCAAAACCAATTTAATGACACACGTAGGAGTATCTGCAATATGTTAGCGGGACAGCCAATCATTATATTACGCGACAACGTTGAGCGCGTTGGCGGCAGTGAAGCCCAGAAATCGAACATCATGGCGGCCAAGGCAATCGCCGAAGCCGTGCGCACGACCCTCGGACCGCGGGGCATGGACAAGATGCTCGTCGCCCCCGGCGGCAATGTGGTCATCACGAACGACGGTGTCACCATCCTCCACGAGATGAAGGTCGAACACCCGACCGGCAAACTGATCATCGAGGTTGCCGAGACCCAGGACGAGGAAGTCGGCGACGGCACCACGACCGCGACGATCTTCATGGGCGCCCTCATGGCAGAGGCCGAGGCGATGCTCGAGAAGAAAGTACACCCGACGATCATCGCCAACGGCTATCGCCTCGGCATGACCCGGGCACTCGAAATCCTCGAGGAGCAGGCGATCACCGCCACCGAGGACCGCGAGATGCTCAGGAAGGTCGCCCTTACCTCCGTCACCGGCAAGAGCATTGAGGACATAAAGGACAGGATCGTCGATATCGTCGTCGACGCCGTCACCTCCGTCGCCGTAAAAAGGGAAGACGGGTCCTATGAGATTGACGAGGACGATGTCATCATCAAGACCATGGTCGGCGACCAGATGAGCGACGCCGAACTTCTCGACGGATTTTTGATCGACAAGACCCGTGTCCAGTACGGCATGCCCAAGGTCGTTGAAAACGCACGGATCGCATGCTTCTCCCTTGCCCTCGAGACCACCAAAACCCAGACCAAGTCCAAGATCAAGATCACCAGCGCCGAGCAGATGGAGGCCTTTAACGAACAGGAGCAGGCAAAACTCCGCGAGTTCGCCGAAACCATCAAAGCAAAGGGCGTCAACGCCGTCTTCTGCCAGAAGGGCATCGCCGATTCGGTCCAGTACCACCTCCTGAAGAACGGCATCTTCGCGATACAGGATGTCCCCGAGGCGGACCTCAAACGCATGGCACGCGCCGTAGACGCAACGATAGTCAACAAACCCGAAGACCTTACCGAGGACGCCATCGGCGAAGCAGGCCGGATCGCCGAGATGAAGGACATCACCATCACCCAGATCACCGGGTGCAAGAACCCGAGGACCGTCTCGATCCTTCTCAAGGGCGGCTCCCAGATCTTCGTCGATGAACTCGAGCGGGGAGTCTACGACGGCATCCGTGTCGTCATGGACGCCCTCGAAGACGGCAAGTTCGTCGTCGGCGGCGCCGCCATCGACACCGAACTGATGATGCAGCTCCAGACATATGCCGCAACCCAGGAAGGCAGGACCCAGCTCGCCATCGAGGCGTTCGCACGGATATTCGAGGCCATCCCCAACACGCTTGCCGAGAACTCCGGCTATGATCAGATTGACAAACTTGTCGCTCTCAAGGCCGCACACGCCGCCGGCAACAGGTATGCAGGCCTGAATGTCTTCACCGGCGAGATCGTCGACATGTACGAGGCAGGCGTCATCGAGCCGATGCGTGTCAAGAAGCAGGCCATCATATCCTCGGCGGAGACCGCATCCCTCATCATCCGTGTCGATGATATGATGCTCTCAAAGAACGCCGACCAGATGGCTCGCGGCAGGTAAGCCGGTACATCCTCACCTCAACGAGCAGGCTCGCCTCCTCGCCCCCCCTCTTTTCTCCCGGCTCGCATGAAGAGTCCGGACGCCCCCCGGTAGCCTAGGAAGAATACCGGCACATGGAGGATTAGCGGAGCACACACCGTCACCGGAACACGACTCACCCCACGACGAACCCGGTATCAGAAAAACGAGGGAATCCCCCCCTACGATCTCACGAACTACCCGCCGCATACGACCAGACATGAGTTGGAAAAACATGAAAAACCCGGAATGAAAGACTCCTGACAGGCATCTGCATTCGATATTTTCCGCGCGGAAACGGCGGATATTTCATTCATAGATTAATTCGTTTGCGGTCGACCCGGATAGCCGGAAGGCGCCACAGGGCGGTAAAAATACACAACTACCGGCAAATATACTGAAATATTCGCTTTTCCCTGATTTGTGCTGAATGATAATGATAAATAATGATAGTTCCTAATTTCTCATGAGGTGTTTTCGTGGAGCTATTGCTGTTCCTTATACTGTTCCCGGCCTTGATGGGGTTTATTTTTCTGGTATTCCCCAATAACAAGGCACGGGATGCAATGGTCGCACTCGCGGCGCTGGTGCTCATTGCAGCTACGGTCATATTGTTCATTCAAAACTACAGCGCCGGAACCGTGATGTACGAAATAGAACCGGGGGCCATCTCCATGGCCATGATGGCACTCGAAGTGATGCTTGCCCTCGCTGTGCTGTACCTTGCGGTAAAATACCGTCAGTGGATCGTCGGTGCCCTCGCTATCATCGGCACCGGAGTGGTGCTGTTTGCAGAGACGCTCTTTACCGGACCCGAACACATGAATAATCTGTTCGTGGACGAGTTCACCCTGATCATGGCAATGATCATCGGAGTGATCGGGAGCATCATCTGTATCTTTGCCACCGGCTATATGCGGGACTATCATCACCACCACGAGGAAATAAAGGACAAGAGACAGGGGTTCTTCTTCCTCCTGTTCATATTCCTCTCGGCGATGTTCGGAGTGGTCTTCTCGAACAATATGTTCTGGCTCTACTTCTTCTGGGAGATAACCACACTCTGTTCGTTCCTCCTCATCGGCTACGCCTGGGACGAAGAGGCTCGGAAAAACGCCTTCTGGGCGCTGCTCTTAAACCTGCTCGGCGGGCTGGGATTCGGAGGGACATTCCTGTATCTTGCATTCACCGAACCTTCGGGAGGCCTCGTCATGCTCGACTCCCTCATTGCCGCCGGCCCCGCAATCGCGATGATCCCTGCCGCACTGATAGGATTTGCCGGGCTTGCCAAGGCGGCGCAGATGCCCTTTTCCTCATGGCTGCTGGGCGCAATGATTGCCCCGACCCCGGTCTCGGCACTTCTGCACTCCTCCACCATGGTGAAAGCCGGGGTGTACGTGATCGTCCGGTTCGCCCCTGTTTATGATGCAAGCTTCGTGGGATTCCTTATCGCCCTCGTTGGAGGCTTCACCTTCCTTCTCGCATCAGGCATTGCGATATCACAGAGCAATGCAAAACGGGTCCTTGCCTGGTCGACCATTGCAAACCTCGGTCTCATCGTCACCTGTGCAGGCATCGGCAACGCTGCGGCCGTCTGGGCGGCAATCCTTCTGATCGTCTTCCATGCGATTGCAAAGTCGCTCCTCTTCCTCTGCACCGGCACGGTTGAACACAGGATCGGCAGCAGGGACATCGAGGACATGGGAGGCCTCATCTCCATCCTGCCGAGGATCACCATCATGATGATCATCGGCATTGCAGGCATGTTCCTCGCCCCGTTCGGCATGCTCATATCAAAGTGGGCGGCGCTCAGGGCATTTCTTGAGACCCCCTACGGTATCTTCGCCGTGATCCTCATCGCCTTCGGCAGTGCGGCCACCCTGTTCTTCTGGACGAAGTGGATGGGCAGACTCCTCGAAGTAGCATGGAAGCCAAAACCAAGACGGGAAGGAGAGGTCTCAAAGCCCGAGTTCTACTCGCTGCTGGGTCTCGCCGCAGGAGTGGTGATCATATGTCTTGGCTTCCCGCTTCTCTCCTCCGCCGTCGTCGAGCCCTTCCTGATAGGCATCTACGGCATCGGGGCAAGCCTCGGGGAGCAGAACATCGCCATCATGCTGATGATGATGGTGGTCGTCTTCATTCTCCCGGTATCGCTCATCTTCTTCCGGCGTGACCGGAGGGTAATTCCCCACTACGTGGGAGGACGGGCGGCAACGATGGACATGCAGTTTGCCGGCTCAATGGGCGTGCAGCGTAAGGTGGAACTGTCCAACTACTACTTTGAGGGCATCTTCGGAGAGGCGAAACTCGGCAAAGCAGGCAACATCCTCTGCACGCTCTTCATCGTCTGCATAGGGGTCGTCCTTGCAATGGGGGTGATCGCATGATCAACCCGTTCATCGGCGCCATCCTTTTCGTCATCTTCGCCCCTGTACTCGGCGGTCTTGTCGCAGGAATAGACCGGAAGGTGACCGCCCATATGCAGGGCAGAGTAGGGCCCCCGATACTCCAGCCCTTCTATGACATCTTCAAGCTCTTCGAGAAGGAGAGCGCTGTGGTCAGGCCGGAGATTAACTTCTATATCTTCTGCTACCTGGTCTTCCTCGTGATTACAGGCGCCATCTTCTTTGCCGGAGAAGATATCCTGCTCGTGATCTTCGCGCTCACTCTTGCCCACGTCTTTATCGTAATTGCGGCGTATGCCTCAAGTTCGCCCTATGCCCACGTGGGAGCAGAGCGTGAACTCCTGATGATGATGGCGGTCGAACCGATGCTGATCCTCGCGGCGGCCGGGATGTATGTGGCCACCGGGTCGTTCTTCGTCGGCGAGATCATCGACTTCCAGTTGGGAGGCGGTGGCCTTCTGGTCACCTGGATCCCGCTGCTCTTCATCGGCGTCGTCTATATCCTGACGATCAAGCTCAGAAAGTCGCCTTTCGACATCTCCACATCGCACCATGCGCACCAGGAGCTCGTCAAGGGACTGACCACCGAGTTTTCCGGCCCGACGCTTGGGATGTACGAGATCGCCCACCTCTACGAGCTGGTCTTCCTGCTCGGGTTCGTCTGGCTCTTCTTTGCCGGATCACCCCTCCTCGGCATCGTGGTGGTGGCAGTCGTCTACTTCCTCGAAATTCTGATCGACAATACGAATACCCGTGCCAAGTGGCAGTTTGCCCTGCGCAGTGCGTGGCTGGCGGCCCTTGTCCTGGGTGTCATCAACCTGGTGGCGCTGGTGCTTGGCATTATTCAACCAGGGACTCTGGGGGTCCTTTAGGAGGAGGTACGAGAACAATGGCAAACATAACAAAATCCCCGTGGATCATCCACTACGATGGGTCGTCCTGCAATGGGTGCGATATTGAGGTGCTTGCATGCCTCACCCCCCTCTATGATATCGAGCGGTTTGGCATCATCAACACCGGCAACCCAAAACATGCCGATATCTTCCTCATCACGGGTGGCATCAACCACCAGAACGTCGAGATCGTGAAAAACACCTATGAACAGATGGTCGATCCCAAGGTCGTCGTGGCCGTCGGCATCTGTGCCACATCAGGCGGCGTCTTTCGCGAATGCTACAACATCATGGGCGGCGTCGACACGGTGATCCCGGTCGATGTCTATGTCCCCGGATGCGCCGTACGCCCCGAGGCGATCATTGATGGCGTGGTCCAGGCACTGGGCATCCTTGAGAAGAAACGTGCAAAGCTGGCAGCAGAACAGGGAGGCGCAAAGAAATGAAAACGCAGAACACCACGCTGAGGGAGATTGCGGTCAGCGACCTCGTCACGGAAGCCGGCGCCTTCAAGGCAAAGAGATACCGTCTCGTGCAGATTGGCTGCACCGGCATTGGGGATGCATACGAGATCAACTACACCTTCGACAAGAACTATGTCTTTGAAACCGTGCGCATCACCGTTCACGACGGCGATGTAATCCCCTCGATAGCAGAACACTACTGGGCCTCATTCGTCTATGAAAATGAGATCCACGACCTTTACGGCCTCACGGTGGATGGCATGAGTGTTGACTTCAGCGGCCACCTCATTCATACGGCCACGAAAAACCCGTTCAGGAACCCGCCTGAGGTCACCAAGATGGAAAAAGAGAAACCTGCAGCCGAACCAAAGGAAGGTGATGCCTGATGGCCGGCAGACAGATTGTGGTCCCCTTCGGCCCGCAGCACCCGGTGCTCCCCGAACCCATCCACCTTGACCTCGTCCTCGAAGATGAGACGGTCGTTGAGGCAGTGCCTTCCATCGGCTATATTCACCGCGGCCTGGAGAAGCTCGTCGAGAAACGCGAATACACCGATTATATCAGAATTGCAGAACGCATCTGTGGCATCTGCTCCTTCACCCATTCGGTGACCTACGCCGAGGCCGTGGAGAAGACGATGGGACTCGAGGTCCCCCCCCGTGCCCATTACATCCGGACCATCCTGATGGAGTACTCAAGGCTGCACTCCCATATGCTCTGGCTGGGCCTCGCCGCCGATGCGATGGGATTCGAAAACCTCTTCATGAACTCCTGGCGCATCAGGGAGGAGATAC
>DSBQ01000001.1 GCA_011045995.1 Methanoculleus sp.
AGCTGGGCGGTGACGGATGATACCCTCATCGCGGTCACGCCGCTGAGCAGCGCAATGACAAGGACGATTACAACCGGAATTTTAAGATCAGGTTTCTCCCCGGTAAACATTCCGTCAAAAAATACACGGGGGTTCACCAGAAGATCACGATACGTTCCCATAATAGCAGAATATGTTGCATGACTTGTTGATAAGGATTCACCAGACTTTTCGCATCCACGACTGATTATGGAGGGCAACCGTGGGTGGCCCCCGGCATCGTGCGAGTTCTCCGCCAGATTTCCGGCGGACGACGCCGAAAGGCTCATGAACCCCGGGGGAGTATCACCGGTCAGGAGCGGAGCGCATTACGGAATATCCCATATGCCTCCTCCACGCAACCATGGTGCAGCTGTTTCCCGAAACCGAAGAAGAAGACAGGATTCGCAGATTACTCTATCCGGTCCTCATCGCCATCCTCTTTCTCATCACCTTTGCCGTACTCATGTACACCCGGACACTTTCGGTCTAGAACCGGCGGATGCCGCAGGCGGGGAATGCGGTAAGAGGAGGGGGAGCCGGACGAAAGGTCTGTGGAGGTCCTGTTTGGTCACCGGATCAGGGGATGCTCTTCCCTGCCGCGGACGCACTCCCACCGGGAGGGTCGTAAAAAAATCGCTACAGCCCGGCCGCACGCCGTGCTGCAAGGCGGAGGACGGATTCAGGGATGCCCTCATACCGGCGCTGCCCCGTGCATGCCGCAGTGGACCCCTCGCATGAACCGCATAAGCTGCAGGTCTTCGGGACATACAAGGGGACGATCTCCTCAAACGGCCTTCCGTTGAAGAGGATGGCCATCGCCCCGTCCTCCTCCTCTATCCTTATGGCGATGTCCTGCGCCTCCAGCATCCCCGCGATGCCGGAAAAGGCCTCCTGCAGCGTCCGGCCGGTATCGGAGCAGAGCACCACGGGAGAGGCGGGCAGGCCCTGCCGCCGCCAGGTGATGACGAGGGCGGCATCCTCACCCATCCGCATCACCGAACGTCTCGTCCACCCATGCGAAGATCAGGTCCCGGACCTCACGAAATCCCCTGAGTTTCTCCTCCTCGGAGCCGTAGAACTCCGATGGGTCGGGGAAGAGCCGTTCGATCACCCGGTCTGCCGCCGGAAGCCGGAGCGAGGGGTCCGCACAGGTGCAGAGCCGGGCGGCAACGGCGAAGTGGTCTGCCATGAACCCGTCCAGCGGTTTGGGGGCATACCCGTCCATCGGGATGCCTGCCTCCGCCATCACCCGCAGGGTGACTGCGTTCATTCTGCTGCTCGGAAAGTTCCCGGCGGAGTATGCCGCATACCGGTCACCGTACCGGGCGTTGAGATACGCCTCGGCCATCTGCGAGCGGCCGGCATTATGGCTGCAGACAAACAGGACCTTTGATTTCGTCATTTCGCCTCGTATTCAGAGGTTTCGCCGGAGGCGGTATTATGCTTTGTTTTGGTGCCGTGGGCGGGGTCGATATGCACCACGACGTCGACCATTCCCCTGACGCCTTCTTTTATGCCGTCTCTGACTGCACTACCTATCCGGTCCGCTTCAAGAACGGTGATCTGCGGGTCGACGACGATGTGCAGGTCGCAGAAGAGCTCATTCGGTTTGCCCCTGCACCGGAAGTTGTGGTATCCGAGGACGCCGGGGACAGTGAGAACGACGCCCGCAACTTCCTTTTCCACGCGGACATCGGAGGTGTCGATGAGGACCAGCACCGCGTCTCTCAGGACCTCGATACCCATCTTTGCAATCAGGAGGCCGATGAGGACTGCCACCGCCGCATCGCCATACCGGAACCCGGCGATGACGAGGGCAAACCCGGCAAGGACCGAGAAGGATACGAAGACATCTGAGAGGGTGTGCTTCGCATCGGCGAGCAGAAACTCGCTGTTCTCCTCCATTCCCACCTTCCGTTCGTACCGGTTGACGCAGATGTTGATGATGATCGTCACCACCATCACCCCGACCATCACGGGGGTGATCTCAAGGACTCCCCCCTCCTGTACCCGGCTCAGCGCCTCGCGGACGACCTCAACCGAGGTGAAGAGGAGAATCACCCCGACGGCCATTGCCCCCACGGTCTCCACCTTGCCATGGCCGTACGGGTGCTGCGGGTCAGGGGGAAGAGAGGCAAAATGGATGGAGATGAGGCCGATGATATTTGAAACCGAGTCAAAGAGCGAGTGGAAGGCGTCGGCGATCATCCCCACGGACCCGCTCAGAAACCCGGTCACGCCCTTGAGGACGGCGACGGAAATATTGAGAATCAGTGTGATGACGAGTGTCCTGGTAACCCTGCTGCTGCCCATGCCTTATCCTGTTTGTTAGGTAGGCATCCGGCATCCCATAACGTTTTTGTAAAAAAATTGCAGGCCGTGCGGACAGCCCGCAGGACGGCTGAGGGAAATCAACCGTATAATCAGGCTTGCGGCATTGCAACGACGACGCAATCGACCTGAAATCCGGTTCTTATGCACACCGGCAAACGGCAGGTATGACGCCGCCGGTTCTCATTTTCCCGAATGAACCTGCGGGTCAGGTGGGGCAGAAACCTGCAGTGTGCATGGCAAAAATCCTCATCCGGCCCGAATCAGCACTGAAGGATAGTGCGATAATATCCTGTTGCATGCACGGCAGCAGTAATGGTGTAGGGAATGTTCCGTGACGGGAGGTACTTCCGTGCCCTTTTCGGTCATTCGGGATGAATATCGGGGCTGGGCAAATATTTTTATATGGGAAATAGGATCTGGGTATGTCCTCAGGGGAGAAGCACGCCCCTGAGAGGGCTCTACGGAAGTGGCTGCCATGATGGAAAAGGATGAAATCAAGGGAAAAGGCAAGCAGATAAAAGGCAAGGTTCGTGAAGAAGCAGGCAAACTGACCGGTGACAGGACGGAACAGGTCAAAGGGAAGGTTGAACAGGTGGAAGGCAAGGTTCAGGAGGAAATTGGAAAGCTAAAGAGAAAGGCGAAAGATTGAGCTGATCAAACCTGCGCAGGGGTGTCTTACCTGCGCCCTGCCGGGGCATGGGGGGCAGCGGCAACGTGAAAGCCGTTCGCCCATAATTAAAAGATATTGAAAAATATTGCATACAAATAATTTCATCACAATACCCCCTTTTTTCCCCATTACAATTCCCTGAAGAACGATGCAATACTATAAATACGGGGTCATCTGCTACAGGTGGTTATTACGACAGGAGGTGAATTATGGCGGATTTAATTGGTTTGGCGATATTATTTCTTATTTTGGCACTGGTTGCCTTCGTCCTGGGTGCAAAGGGGCTTGCCGGGTTCTCGATGACCATTGCGAAGTGGCTCGTTATCATCTTCATTATACTCGCAATTATCAGCTTCCTGCTGTAATGGCAGCCACATCTCTTTTTCTATCGAGGATTCATTCTCAGAAAGGTCTTTGATTCTCCCGTATATGAACGATTCCATCGATGGACGTCCCCCCCTCTTGTTACGAACGGATATGCGCATCAATCCATTTTCTAATGGCATCACGGCTTTTCCGGTACCCGTCAAGCCCGTCTTTCCCTGAAACGGCGGGAACGGGAATATCTGCCGTGATGTACTCCGCCGCATCAGGGAGGGCGTAACACGCCTCCCGTACCGAAGGGGACATGAAGACGACGAGATCGTAGCGGCGCCTGCAGGAGCCAACGGAGCGTGACCGGTGGCCTGCGATGTCGATGCCCGCCTCCGCCAGCACGGCAACGGCACCGGGATCGACCCCGGAAGGGTGGATGCCCGCACTCTCGGCGACCCACTCCCCGTCATCGCGGGCGTTGAGGAGCCCCTCCGCCATGGGGGAGCGAATCGAGTTGTAGGTGCAGACGAAGAGGGCCCTTTTTGGGGGTGAACGGGGGCGTGACATTGCGTGGCCTCCTTTAGATAAAAGTATGGGATATCAGCCGTCGAGCGCACGGATGCGCCCGAGGGCCTCGTCGAGGCGCTCCATCGATGCCGCATAGGAGAGGCGGACCCATCCCGGTGTCCCGAAGGCGGTGCCGGGGGTGACCGCCACATGGGCCTCATCGAGCCATCGGGAGGCGACCGCCATGTCGTCGCCGTCGACCTTCACGTAGGCGTAGAAGGCGCCTTCTGCGGGGGCCGTCCGGAGGCCCATCGCTGCAAGCGTCTCCGTCATGAAGCGGCGGCGGCGGTCGAACTCCCTGCGCATCGTCTCGACCGGAGCCTGGTCGCCGGTGAGGGCGGCAAGGGCGCCGAACATCGCAAAGGTCGCCGTGTGGCTCATCGTGTGCTGCTGGACCTTGATCATCTGTCTGATGATCGCATCGGGCCCGGCGGCGTACCCGACCCGCCACCCGGTCATCGCATAGGCCTTCGAGAACCCGTTGATGGTGACCGTGCGCTCGTGCATGTCGCCCATCGCGGCGATGGAGAGGTGCTCGCGGCCGTAGATGAGCTTCTCGTATATTTCATCCGACATCACGATGAGATCGTGGTCCTCGGCAATGTCTTTGACGAGCCCTAACGATGCCTCGGTCATCACGGCCCCGGAGGGGTTGGAGGGGCTGTTGAGGATGAGCATCTTCGTCCTGTCCGTGACGGCCTCCAGCAGGCGGTCGTCGGGCTGGAAGTCCTCTTCGCGGACCATGTAGTGGACGGAGGAGCCGCCCGCGAGCTGGACACAGGGCTCATAGCTCACCCAGGACGGGTCCATGAGGATTACTTCGTCGCCGGGGTTGAGAACGGCCTCGCAGGTCTCGTACACGGAGGACTTCGCCCCGCAGCCGACGACGACCTGGGACGCGGTGCAGGGGACGGCGTTTTCGGCCGTCAGCTTCTCGGCGATGGCCTGCCGGAGCGCCGGGATGCCGGGGGAGGGGGCATAGTGCGTCTCCCCCCGCCGGAGGGCGTCGATGCAGGCCTCCGTGATGTGGGCCGGCGTGTCGAAGTCCGGTTCGCCGATGGACAGCGCGATCACGTCGATGCCCTGGGCCTGCATCCGTCCCGCCCGGTCGGATATCTCGATCGTTGCCGAGGGGGCGATGGCCCCCACCTTTGCCGAGAGTGTCTTCATGCCAATCGCTGGACGAGTTTGACGGCGGATTCGACGGCGCGGCGGGCGTAATCGATACGCTGGTGGGCCTCGAGGCGGGTCATGCCGGGGCCGGAGATGCCGAGGGTGACCGGCTTGTTGTACTCGAGGGAGAGGTCGATGATCTTGCGGGATGCGTGCTGGACGACGATCTCGTCGTGCTGGGTCGCTCCCTCGATCACGCAGCCGATGGTGACGACCGCATCAACCTTCCCTTCCATCAGCAGCTTCTTGATCGCAAGCGGCATGTCGTAGGCACCGGGGACGTAAAGCTTCTCCGTTACCTCCGCACCAAGGAACTTTGCATGCTCCTCACCTTCGATCTCCATCATGTAGGTCAGGTCACGGTTGAACTCCGCAACGACGAATCCAAGTTGTATTGCCATATCTGGGAATCTCCTCAAATTTGTTATCTCTTGTTTTTGGCGTTTGGTAGTGATAAATCAACCGTCATCCTCCTTTGGACAGGAGTATTTATTATTCTCCCTCCACTGATTTAGCCCCATGGAAAACATCACCGCATCACATAGGCCGACCTTCCGAGGATGCGTCCTCTTTGTCACCGACATCGCCCGCTCACGGGACATATACGAGAAGTGCTTCGGACAGGTCCCGGAGGTGGAGACCGCCCTGATGGTTGCCTACAACGGGGGACTTGCCATCTGGGACGCGGAGTACGCCCGCACCGTCCTCTACGGCGACCCCATGGCCGGGATGGGGACCGCGACCCGTCACGGGGCGGAGATCTGGTTCGAATGCGACGACCTTGCACCCTGCCTCCATGCGGTTGCCGGTGCGGGGCTCACCTTCCTCCACCCCGTCCGCGAGGAGGCGTGGGGGCAGATGACCTTCCGCTGCTTCGACCCCGACGGCCACCTCATCGAGGTCGGCGAGACGGTCGCGGGCTTCATCGGGCGGATGTACAGGGAAGGAATGAGTGTCGCCGCGATTGCGGAAAAGACCGGTGTCGCAGCACCGGTGATAGAAGAGTTGCTGGGCGGGGAGTAAGCCCCCGCCTCATGCGATTGGTATTGGACGAAGCATTCGCTTAAAAATCGTCTTCTCACCGGGATTATCGCGCCGGCCCCGCGTCCTCGAAGCCCTGCCGCTGGCCGGTGCCCGCCTCTTTTATGAGGGCCTCGGGGTGGAGGATGAGCCGCACGGTATTGACGGCGTGCTCGCGGGAGCGCTGCTCCGCGAGCCAGGCAAGCTCCTTGTCGTCTTTCGCCTCGTCCTCGTGGACGAAGACCTCGATGATGTGGGTGTTCGTCATCAGCTGGCACTGGATGAGGCCCTGGGAGGCCTCGTGGGCGCAGAGGCGGTCCTTCTCCTTGCCGCCCGGCATCCCGAGCGCCATTGCGATGTCGCAGCCCTCCTCCTCGATGAGCTTCTTGCAGGCCACCGGAAGATCCTTGATGCCGGGCACGGTCACCCGCACAATCGCGACCGCCGCATGCCGTTTTAACTCGTCCACGGCGGCAGCGCCCATATTGAAACGGGCAAAGGTGGTATCCGCGACGCCGACTTTCATTCGAAGAGCACCTCGCAGGCAGCCGATACCCCGTCACCTTTGGGAGTGCAGCCGGCCGCGGAGAGTGCGCCCTGTATCATCGCAAGGGTTCCCAGGAGTTCGGGTGCATTCGTTGCGCCCATCGTCCCGATGCGGAAGATCCTGCCCTTCAGGTGGTCCTGCCCGCCCGCGAACTCGACGCCCATGCTCTTCACTTTGCCGCGGACATCGGCATCGGTGATCCCCTCGGGGTACTTCACGGCGGTGGCGGTGTTGGAGTAGGCATGCAGGTCGTCGAACGTCGGGTACATCTCGAGCCCCCATTCGGCGACGGCGGCCCGGCAGGCGGCCGCAAGCATGCGGTGCCGCGTGATCCGGGCCTCCATGCCCTCTTCGAGGACGATTTTGCATGCCTCATGAAGGGCAAGGAAGAGCGGGACGGCAGGCGTATACGGGGTCATTAACTTGGCGGCGTTCTTCTTGTAGGCCGGAAGGTCGAAGTAGAAGGGCGGATTTTCGCACTGCATCTCCCATGCCTTTTCCGAGACCGAGACACCGGCGAGACCCGCGGGTGCGGCGAGGCACTTCTGCGACCCCATCACCGCGACATCGACGCCCCATTTGTCGGGCAGCACGACATCGGCACCGATGGAGGTGATCCCGTCCATGATGAAGAGGGCGCCGTGCTTTTTTGCCAGCTTTCCCACCTCTTCCGCCGGGTTCATGATACCGGCGGAGGTCTCGTTATGGACCATTGTTACCACATCCACGCCCTCATCGAGCGCCGTTTCAAGTGCCGTAAGGGGGAGGGGCCGGCCCCAGTCCTCCGCCGCAAGGAGCGTCGCCCTGTCGGTGTAGCGCTGGGCGATACGGTAGAGGCGGTCGCCGAACTTGCCGTTTGCAAGCGAGACGACGGTGCGGTCCCGGCAGAAGTTGCTGATGGCCGCCTCCATCCCTGCCGTTCCTGAGCCCGTGATCAGGAGGACGTCGTTTTCGGTGCAGAAGATCTCCTTCAGCATGACGGAGAGCCCGTCCATGATCTCGCCGAATTCAGCGCCACGGTGGTTGATGGCCTGCCGTGCCATCGCAAGGCGTACGCGTTCGGGCATCGGGACCGGCCCGGGCATCATAAGAAGTGATTCGTTTTCCATACTGACATCAGTGCCATAGGGGTTGACGAGGGAAGGCAAAATGATTATCCTTCCTCCGCACACCGCCGGGGGAGGCATGAAAGTCCGGGCCGCCGGTGGCCATCTCCCCCCGCCCCCATAAAAAAATCATAATACCGGAAAGAGCATGATAATAGTGTACCATGGCTGATGTTGCAGTGATAGCGGGCTCGGCCTCCGACGAGGCAGTCATCCGCAAGGCGACCGCGGTCCTCGACGAGGCGGGCATCTCCTACGACGAACAGATCCTCTCCGCCCACCGGAATCCCGACGAACTGGCGGCGTATGTCCGGTCCTGCGGGGCACGCGTCTTCATATGTATCGCGGGCCTCTCGGCGGCACTTCCCGGCGTGGTCGCCTCCATGACGGACAAACCGGTCATCGGAGTCCCGGTCTCGGGCACCCTCGGCGGGCTCGACGCCCTCCTCTCCATCGTCCAGATGCCGCGGGGCGTCCCGGTCGCCTGCGTGGGAATTGACAGCGGTTCCAACGCGGCCCACCTGGCCATCCGTATCCTTTCTGTTTAGATAGCTCCTTCCCACACTGGCGGCGGGCAGGGGCCGGGGTGCCTGACGCTCCCCTGCCGTACCGGGCAAATCCTTTTTTTAGATCGGGTGGTGCATCCCCGGCACCGGATGCCAGATACGGTTCCCGCGGGGACGGTGAGCTGCCGGGTCCTGGAACACCGACGGAACCATGGAGAGCGAAGCGTTACCAGGGTGAACGGTTACGATCGCCGGGAGGGGGCGATGACGGCGATGCTTGTAGAAAGATGCCCGAAAAATGATATCGGATCGTATGCAGGCCGAAACGGCAGACGAGCCGTTCGCATGCGTGCCGGCAGAACATCCTGAATCATCCTGGTGGACGGCAAACCCGGGAAGGAGAAGGACGGCATCGATGCGGCGCCTGAGGACCGTGATTTTCCCGGTGCGTCCGTCATCTTCTTCACCCCCCATTCCGGCGAAGGCACGATGAAAAGAGTCGGACCGGCCGGCCCGAAGGTGTTCCCGACACAACCCACCCGACGGACACAGCTTCCCGAACCCCTGAAAGACGGGCGTGCCTGACAGCCCCGCCCGACCCTCCGGCACTTTGCAGAGGTGTTATCCCTCTTCTGCCGGGCAGATGGCATACATGAGCGAGGGGCGGCCATTGATGGAGAGCTCTTTTTCGAGCTCCATGCCGACCCGACGGGCAAGGGCCGCCGACCGCGTGTTGTCGGTGGCAGTGTAGGCAAGCACCCGCCGGGCACCGACATCATCGAGCAGGAAGGCGATGAGCCGCTCCAGGGCCTCGGCCGCGTAGCCGTTTCCCCGGCAGTCCGGCAACAGTGCATAATAGACCTGGACATCCCCGTAATCCCCCACCGTCTCGTACCCGCAGGAACCAACAACCGTTCCCGTCCCCTTCTCCTCAAGAGCGAACGCGTAGACGGGATAACGGGTACCATACGAGTTGAGGATGACCTGAAAAAAAGCGGCGACCTCCTGTCCGGTCTGGTTCTCCCTCAGGCCCGTCTGGCGGATGACCTCTTCATCCGCCAGGAGAAGGGTGAGACCCGCAAGATCGTCCGGCCGGTAAGGCCTGATGCAAAGGCGGTCCGTCTCAAGTGCCTTCGGGATGCCCGTCTGCATAATCCAATATATTTACCATATTCCTATATAGCCTCGCGGAACCGGGTCAGCGATACCGCAGCACGGTTCCGACCCCGGTCTCCTTCAGCGGCGTTTCCCTTGAGAGGGCGTGAAGGGCGTCAAATCCGGTACAATGGCAAGCATGCAGCTCCTTCAGGTTCTCATTTCTCAGGAACCGGGCCGTCTCCTGTATCCGCTCGCCATCGGCACGCATCAGGTGCAGCCCGCCTACGATATCGATGATCTTTCGTTCCCCCGTCACCTCCTTTGCGTACTGCGCCATGTTGCAGATACCGGAATGGGAACATCCGGTCAGGATGACGAGCCCCTCTTCCGTCCGGCAGGCAATGGCGGAATCGTCGATGAGCGAATCAGGGACCGGACCGTCCTCACCCTCGATGATCGCATAGGGGGCCCATTCCTCAAAGGAGAGCGTCCGGGGGATCTCTCCCAAAAAGGCGATATCATCGGTGATCCAGAAGGGATCGCGGGTCGTCCGGACCGTCGCGGAGGACTGGCAGACGTCCGGGTGGATAAGGGGGCCGACATCCCCCGATTTCTTCGTCCGGCGGCGGCGCCACGCCCACGGGTGGGAGAGAACCGTCAGGTCGGACAACGGGTGCCCCGCCGTCAGCCGTTCCGACCGGGCGGTCAGATACGGCCCGAGACCCCACGTATGGTCGTTGTGGCCGTGCGAGAGCACGATATACTCCGCTTCCATCGGATCGATATTCAGCTTGCGGGCATTATGCAGGAAAATGTCGGAATACCCGGTATCGAAGAGAATCGGGGTCTTGCCGTCATCAAGCCATGCACAAAACCCCGGTTCGGCGAGCAGGTAATGGTCGGTGATCGTCGTATTGTCCACCAGAATGGTAATCTCCATCAGAGTGCCTCTCTCTACAGATCTAACCCTTCAAACCATGAAGGTACCACTCGCGACAAAAAAAAGAACGTCCCTTGTCCTTACTGCCCGAAGAGCAGACCGGTCAGGAACCGCCAGGACTCACCGGCAAACCAGAGATACCCTGCAACTGCAAGGATGATCAGCGCGAAATAGACGACATACCCGCCCTGCACCGGGTTTTGCCACGGAATTTCATTGCGGTTCATCCGGTAAGATGTCCGGTACGCATCATACATCGCATAGGCAATGATCAAGAGGCCGGGGATGATGTAATACATCAGTCCCACAACGGCGGCGACGAGAAAGAGCAGCGCCTGTGCCAGGTCGCCGTTGTAGATCTGTCCGAGACCGGGTATAATCGAAAGCACCGCCGCCTTGACCGGGCTCTTGTATCCCTGCTCCTCGCAGCTCATCACATTCTCGGCAGAAGGGCCACGGTCGGCCGCTTCCTCAGCGAGGGATGCCGCCACCTCCGGGGGGGCCTGCTCCGGCTGCCGCTCCGGCTCTTCCGGCTCTTCCGGCATCTCCGGGTACCCAAGGTCCGCCGCCGTCATTGGTGCTTCGGGGTCCGGCCCACGGTCGGCTGCCTCCCCGGCAAGCTCTTCGGCCATCACTCCGGGGGGCATCTCCTCACGTTCATCATACCCCAGATCCTTCTCGTCCATTCCCTTCCCGGATTCCAGCCCGCGGTCGGCGGCTTCCTCTGCCAGGTCCCCGACCACTTCGCCCGGCAGTTCCTCCGGTTCGACCCCGTCTTTTCCCCGCAATGCATCCTCAGGCCTAGTAGTACCATGCCGTAATACCCCGACCCACTATATAGCCATTTAAAGAAAATGAGCTCATTCCGGGGGTATATTGGGGGATAGCCCGGCACCATCAGGTAGCGTGTACCGGGTAATTACCGGGACACCGGACGGGCCGTGTCCCTTATGCGGAGAAGAGAAAGAACATCTGCGCGACCGAGGCGGCGGCAAACACGGCAAGCACCCAGAGGACTGCATAGAGAACGGCCTGGACCGCTACCATCTCCCGGAACTCTGCCTCTCCGGTGTTCATCATCATCGCCGTCTTCCATGCATCCCAGATCCCCAGCACATGGATGATCAGGCCGGGAATCACATACAATACGGCACCAAAGGCAACCCCGAGGAGGAGGAGGACGCCCTTTTTGTACTGACCGTTGTAGACCTGCCCGAATCCCGGGAAGACGAGCGAGAGCAGCGCCGCCGCCTTCACGTTCTTCTGGGGCGGGGGAAGGGGTGTTCCACCGGCCGCCTCTGCACACGCCACACAGGGTGCCCCCTCAAAGGGCAGCGGCTCACCGCAGACGCGGCAGCGGGCCGGCCCCAGTACCGCCGGCCGTTGATTATCCCCGTTCATATCAATGGTTGGTTGTGGGGGAGAAATTGAATACTTTGTGATTCATCCGGGAACGATCGCCCTCCATCGCCCGCACAGGGGAGCGGGTCAGGCCTCCCGTATCCGGAACATCCCCTCCGGCACCGTCATCTCGAACCGTGCACCCTCGCCGGGCACACCCGTCTCCCTGACGGCAATCCCGGTGAGATCAAGAATTTCCCGTGTCAGGAAAAGCCCAAATCCTGTGTTCTCCCCATATCCACGCTCGAATATGCGGTCTTTCTTATCGGCAGGTATGCCTCTCCCGTCGTCTGCGACGGTGAGGATCAGCCCGTCACCCGACCGCTCGCCGGTGATCGTGACGGCCGTCACCCCCCCGCCATGCCTGAGGGCGTTGTCCAGAAGGTTGTAGATGACCTTTGCAAACATCGGGTCGGCGTATACCTCAACACCCGGGCAGGAACAGGCGACGGCAATATCCCGGTAGGCCGGGTCGGAGGCGACCGAGGCAATCACCCGGCAGACATCCTGCCACTCGGGTGAGGTCACCCCGAGGTTCTGGTAATCGCCGGTGAAACGGATCTGCTGTTCGATGGATGTCGTCGCGTTGAAGATCCGCCGGAGGGAGATCCCGAGGGGACTGGCATCATCCACCTCCCCGTCCATCGCGATCAGCTCCCCGGTCATCCGGATGGCCGTCACCTGGTTGAGGATGTCGTGCCGGGTCACCGAGGAGAGGAGGTTGAGCTTCCGGTTCGCCCGGAGGATCGCCTCCTGGTAGGTCTGGAGATCGGTGACGTCCATATTCGCGCCTGCGATGACGCACGGCCGGCCGCCGTCCCCCGCCTCGATCACCCTGCAGATGGTCCGCATCCATCGCCATACATCACCATCTGCCGTCGAACGGTACTTGATCTCGCCCGATGCCGTCTCTCCGCGTACCATGGCACCAAGCAGCCCCTCCACCTCGCCCCGGTCCTCGGGATGCACATCGCCGGAGATGAAGGCGGCAAGGGCCGCCCCGGAGGGGTTGCCTGCCGCCGCCGTCACCATGCCGGTGGGGTCATCCATCACCATCTCCCCGTCGGCGAGGTTGACATACCATGTCGCCAGATGCGCTCCTTCCATCGCAAGGGAGAGACGTTCCCGGTTTTGCCGTAGTTTACGCTCGAGCTCCCGCTGCGGCGTGATATCGACCGCCGATTCGAGGATCCCGATCACGGCCCCCGAAGCCCCTTCGACCGGATGGCACCGGACCTCCAAAACCTTTCCTGCAGCCGTGGTCACCTCTGCGGCCTGGACCCCGGCATAGCGTGCCCCGCCCGATGCGACCGGGCATCCCCGGCACGGCTCCTGCACGCCATGGAGAAGTTCATAGCAGAAGGGGGACTCACCCCCGGCCCCTGCCGCCGATGCGGGGTGATTTGCCCAGATGACCCGCATGTCCGGTTCCAGGAACATCAGGGTCCCTGATATACCGGCGATATCCTGAAGTATCCGGTTCATTTCACTTGCGAAGGCGAGCAGGGATCGGGCGGTGACGATGCCTGCCACCCCGCCGTTCCCGGTCACCGGCAGGCGCCGGATATGGTGGCGGGCCATGATCTCTGCGGCCTCCCCGGCGGTCGCCGTTGCATCGACCGTGATCAGGGGTGACGCCATCACCTCCCTAGCCAGCACGGTCGCCGGCAAATGGCCGGCCGCGACCACCTTTCTGGAGATGTCCTGTTCGGTGATGATCCCGACGGGCTCGTCTCCTTCGCAGACGATGCAGCTGCCGATACCGTGTTCTGCCATAAGTTGTGCAGCGAAGGCAACCGTATCTTCCGGACTGACGGTGATCAACTGCTCCTCCATCAGGCCCCGGACCCGGACCTTTGCCTCGATATCGATGAATCCCTGTCCCTCATGCTCCATACCGGAAACCTCCCCCTCCGGCGGACCCTGCACGTCCGCATGTGAAGATGCTATGCAGAAATGGTATGTTAAGCGAAAAAAAGGTGTGTATCCGTCTGTAGCCGGGCGCTATGCCTACACGTGCCGGATCCGGGTATTTCCGGATATCTCCGAATGTGTGGTGCAAAGGTCGTCCACCGAAAGGGCATGGATATCGCTGCGGCCGCAGAGACGGCAGAACATCTCCAGTTCCTCAGCGGTTGCGTGGAAGAAGTTCTCGACCCCGCGGGCGCCGGTCGTGATGTCCAGCCGTTTTCGCAGGTCAGGTTCCTGGGTGGTGACTCCCGTCGGACACTGCCCGGTATGGCATATGCGGTACTGGTCACAGCCGGCGGCGATCATCGCGGCCGTCCCGAGGGCCACGGCATCGGCCCCGAGGGCAAGGGCCTTTGCGATATCCGATGAGATACGGTACCCTCCGGTAACAACCAGGGAGATTCCCTCCACCCCGTGCTCGTCGAAGTAGCGGCATGCCCGGTCGACGGCATAGACCGAGGGCACCGAGGTAGCATCCTTGACCGACTTGGGAGAGGCCGCCGTCCCTCCCGGGCGGCCGTCGATCGTGATGAAGTCCGGGTCTGCCGCAACAGCCACCTCCAGGTCCCCCTCAATATCCCCGGCGGCGAACTTCACCCCCACCGGCCGGCCGCCGCTGCGGTCCCGCAGCTCACCGACCGTAGCCTTAAGATCGTCTGCTGTGCTGATACCTGCAAACTGTGCAGGGCTGTGGATATCATGCCCCACGGGAAACCCGCGTATACGGGCGATCTCGGGGGTCACCTTGCTCCCGGGCAGCATCCCTCCCATCCCCGGTTTGGCCGACTGGGAAAACTTCATCTCAATGGCGTCCGAAGTGCGCAGATACTCGTCGGTGAGGCTGTACCGGTTCGGCACATACTCAAAGATATAGCGGTAGGCATGCTCCTTCTCCTCATCAAGGACCCCGCCTTCCCCCGACCCGATGGCGGTGCCCGCTGCGGCCGAACCCATCGCAAGGGCGACCTTCGCTTCGCGGGAGAGCGCCCCGAAGGACATGTGGGTGACGAAGAACGGCAGCTGGAGTTCCATGGGCTGCTTCGCCTTCGGCCCGATGACGGTCTGCAGGGAGACCGGTTCGTCGGGATTGAGGGGGAGGCGGGCAAGACCCGCCGCGATGATGAGAATCTCGTCCCATGAGACCCGGAGATTGGCGCTTCGCATCGGCTCGATGAGAGGGCGCCCCGTCCCGGCCATCGTCTTGATCTCAACAAAATGCGGTTCTATGAAGACGGGTTCACGACAGAGGCGTGCACCCGGGTCCTCCTCGATGAATTCACGGACCTCCTCCTGGACGCTCTCGTGCATCACCCCCGGCAGTTTCTGCAGGTGGGTCCGGTCCGACCGGCAGACCGGACATTGCCAGTCGTCATCCAGCTCGTCGGGGGTCGTCCCGGCGGGAATATTTCCTTCGGCAGAACCAAGGTCCGAATCGTACTCGAATGAATTGCAGACATTACACCTGTACATCCCCATAACGCTCTCCTCCGGCACCCGGTGCCGGATATGCTGATGCCCGGATATTTCTGCCGATCACAGTTAAACCTTCGTGCCTGGCGGCGCATGCCGTATGTGAAAGGACGGGATGACCCCGCCTGATGCTTCAAAAAAATTATTTGGGGGGCTTTTTCAGGATATCACGGACAAGTTTAACGGCACAGAGGTCACCGCACATCGAGCAGGTATCGACCTCGCCGTCCCGTTCGTGAATCCTGCGGGCGTGCTCCGGGAAGAGGGCCTGGACAAACTGCTCGTCCCAGTCGAGACGGCGGCGGGCGTCGGCCATCTGCCGTTCCCCCTCGCCAAACCATGCCTCCCCGCGGCGGGTGGTGTCCCCGACATGCGCGGCAAGCTTTGCCACCCGCGTCCCCTCGATGATATCGTCGATGTCGGGGAGGGCGAGGTGTTCTGCAGGAGAGACCATGCAGAGGAAATCCGCCCCTGCCATCGCGGCGATCGCCCCCCCGATCGCCCCGGAGACGTGGTCATACCCCGGTACGATGTCCGTCACGAGCGGGCCGAGGAGGTAGAGCGGTGCATAGTCGCTGAGTTCTTTTATCATCTTCACGTTGTACGTGATCTGGTCGACCGGAATGTGCCCCGGCCCCTCGATCATGCGCTGGACACCTTCTTCCTGGCAACGGGCCGCGAGGCGGCCGAGGTTCAGGTACTCCACCGTCTTTGCCTTGCGTGTTGCGTCGACGACCGCCCCGGGACGCATGCCGTCGCCGAGCGAGACACATACATCTTCTTCCACCAGGATCTCAAGGAGATAATCAAACTCCGCGTAGAGCGGGTTCTCCTCCCCCGTCGCTGCCATATTAACGGTATGAAACGCCCCCCCGCGCGAGACGACGCCCATGACGCGGGGATCCTCCCGCAGGGAGGACAGGGTGTCAAGGTTGACCCCGCAGTGGAGCGTCAGGAAGTCGACGCCCTGCCGGCAGTGATCGCGTATGGTCGTAAAGAGAAGGTCGGCGTCAACGTCCACCGCACTTCCCGCCCGGCGGACAGCATCGTAGATGGGGACGGTCCCCACCGGCACATCGAATGCCAGAATACGCTCACGCATCGCCGCCAGATCCCCTCCCGTCGAGAGGTCCATGAGGGCATCGGCGCCGTTCTCCACCGCCGCCCGGGCCTTGGCCACCTCCATCTCGGGATCACAGCGGATACCGGAGGTGCCGACATTGACGTTCACCTTGACCCGGCATCCCTCACCAATGGCGCAGAGGCGGTGTTCACGCCGTGGATTTGTCGGGACGACGATCCGACCCCGCGCAATCTGTTTGGCCATTTTTCGGGAATCCATGCCCGCGGCATGCGCCAGTTTCTCGATCTCCGGCGGCACCGTGTTCAGGCACTCCCGTATCAGGGTCTGCATAACTGACATTTGGTGGTACAACCTTATTATCCTGCATGCAGGTCAGATGGATTCCGGGGGACGGTTACTATGCAAATGCCTATCTCCGGGGAAATGTGCTCGTCGACGCAGGGGTGACACCGATGCAGGTGGCAAACTACCGTGATCAGATCGAGTGGATTGTGCTGACCCACTGCCACTTTGATCACATTGCGCATGCTCATGAGATCGCCCACATGTGCGATGCACAGCTCTGCATGCACGAAGACGATGCCGAAGGGCTCGGCGCCGATGAACGGACACTTGCAATGATCTTCGGCGAGCGTGCTCCGCCGCTGAAGATTGCCCGGACTCTGCGGGACGGGGACGAGGTCGAAGGGCTCAGGGTGATCCATACGCCCGGCCATACGCCCGGAGGGATCTGTCTCTGGGACGCCGATGAGCGCAACCTCTTCTCCGGGGACACGGTCTTTTCCGACGGCGGAGTGGGCAGAACAGATTTTCCCGGCGGGAGTCTCGCCGACCTGAAGGCGTCTCTCGAGCGGCTCTCCGCCCTGGATGTGAAGGGACTCTATCCCGGCCACGGCCCTGCGGTGGAATCGGACGGGGCGTTGCACATAAAAGCGGCCCTCAGGATGCTGGCGTTCTGCTGAGAACGAACCATGGCACCGCCCGGCATCTACTGCCTGATACTCGCAAACCCGGCATGCACGGTCCGGGTGGGACAGTTGGGGGAATGCCGGTTTCCCGCCGGGCGGCACTGCTATATCGGGTCCGCCCTCGGGCCCGGGGGCCTTGCCCGCGTCTGCCGGCACCTGCGCCTCGCAAGGGAACAGGACCGTCCGCCCCGGTGGCATATCGACTACCTGCTCACCGACCCCCGCTTCATCCCGGAGGCGGTGGTGTGGGCGGTAACGGCGGACCGGCTCGAATGCGCCGTCGCCCGTTCACTGGGGGAGCCAGGTATCAAAGGATTCGGGTGCAGTGACTGCCGGTGTCCGACCCATCTCTTCTCCCGTGAGGAACATCCGGTTGCAGAGGTCTGCCGGGCCTTCAGGTCCGCCGGATGCGCACCGTTGTTCCGGGGAGCATCGGATATGGTGCAGGATTTTTTTTGGTACAGGCAAAAGACTGATATAGTCAGCCTTACGATTTTGCACCTATGAAAGTCCTCGGTATATCCGGGAGTATGCGCAGGAAGGGAAATACCGCCATTCTTGTTCAGAAGGTGTTGGAAGAGGTCGTAAAAAAGAACGACGCCATCGACACCGAGTACATCTCCCTCGCCGATTATGAAATAGGGCCCTGTATCGCCTGCATGAAATGCAAAGAGGAGAAGAAGTGCCTGCTCACCAACGATGAGTGGGAAGCGGCCGCCTCAAAAATGCTCGATTGCGACGTCCTCCTCATCGGGACGCCGGTCTATTACTATGACGTCTGCGGCCAGATGAAGAACTTCATCGACCGCACCTACAGCATGTACCATGACCGGAAACTGACCGGCAAATATGTGGTAACCATCGCAATCCAGGCGGAGAAGGGTGCCGACCGGGCGCTCGAGACCCTGGAAGGATTTGCAAATACGCACGAATTCTCGTTCATCGGAGAGATAGAGGGGCATGCCACCGATGAAGGTGATATCCTCAGGGACGAAAAGGCACTCAAAACGGTCGGGAAGATCGCTGCGAAGATTGCAGACCTCGGGTAACCCCGGATTGTCGGGTGCAGGCTACCCGAATGCCTGACGTCCCCCCTGTTGTACCGTTGGGGGAAGCGTCAACCTAATGGTGGAGGCACGACGAGGTACTGGTACTGGAGTTTATGGCCCGTACCACCATATTTACCATTCTTCCCGGCCAGGGACTGCCCGTCTGCACGGGACGGTTTTGCAAGGCCGCCGCAAGGGATCCCTTCCACAGCGTACTCATCCTGCCGACCAAACGACTTGCAGGTGAGATCCGGGACCAGATGAGAGAGAGAGGCCTGCCCTTTCTTCCGGACCTCGTAGGAACCCCGGAAGAGGTGGCCCGGGCTGTTCTGCACCGCTACCGGCCAGCCATCCGGGTGATGGAGAGGGACGAGGCCCGCTCCGTCTTTCTTGCGGTCCTGAAGGAACGGCCTGCGGGATCGCCGCTCATCACGCCTGACCGCCAGCCCGGCATCAGGCAGGCGGACGACCTGGGCATCCTGAGAAAGGTTATCGAAGCCCGGATGATTGACTATCCCGCGTGCCTCGCCGAACTGCAGGGGCAGCGGAGCACCGAAGTGGGGGCGGTGCTTGACGCCTACCGGACCCTGCTGGAGCACCGGCGCCTCGTCGACAGTGATTCAGTACTCGCGTGCGCTGCAGGTGCCGTCCGGGAGGCGGCGCAGCGGTGGCAGGTCTTTGTCTACGGGCTCTACGAACCCCCCGCCTCGTTACGGGGGTTTCTGGGCGCATTTCGTGCAGGAGAGGGGGAATTTTCCGCATTCGTCCCGTATGCGCAGAATCCGGCAGTCTTCGCCGACCGATGGGAATGGATGGATGCGGATGAATACCATACCATCGCAGGGGAGGGCTCGGGATGGCTGCCCATCTTTGGCGGGGAGGAGGCGTCCGGCGCCTGTCCGGTCAGGACGATGCGGCCCGCCACGCGTGAGGCCGAGGTCCGCGCCATCGCAGCAGAGGTCTCCCGCCTCCTGGAAGAGGGCACCCCCCCCGGCGGGATCACGGTGGCTTTCCCCGATATACGGGCTGCCGCCCCGCTGCTGGAGGAGGCCTTTGCCGATGCCGCCATCCCCTATGCAACGGCCACCCGCCCTTCCCTTGCGACCATTCCTCTCGTGCAGGTGGTCCTGCTCGCGGCAGGCATCCCTGCGGGAAGGTACCGTCGTGAGGATGTTGCAGCGCTCTTCTCCTCTCCGTACTTCCGTTTCAACGCCGGCAACCGGCCGCTGACCGGCGGTGACGTGGAACGGCTGGCGCGGGAGGCAGGCATCAGCGAAGGTCTGCGTTCATGGGAACGGGGCCTCGAACGGCTCTGCGCACGGTATGCCGCAGAGGCCGGAGACGGCGGCGAGGCGGCAGCAGCCCGGGCCGCCACCGGCCGGGTACAGGCGGCGGCCATCATGGATGTCCTTCGCCGCCTCAAAACACTGGAAGGCGTAAGGCCGGCATCCGGGCATGTCCGCGCCCTCGGAGAGTTGCTCGCAGCGTGGGATGCACCTTTCATTCCCCCGGCACCGGACGATGCCGTCGGTGCGGCCGAGGAAGAGGCATGGTCCCTCCTGAACGGGACACTCCGGCGTCTGGGGAGCAGTCCCACATCGGACCAGCGGATCTCACAGGGAGAGTTTCTCGGGCTCTGGACCACGATGGTCCGCGAGACCCGCCTCTCCCCGGTTACGGACAACGGGAGGGTGCAGGTGACGGGTATCCGTGAACTGGCCCATATGCGGGTGCCGCATCTCTTCCTTGCGGACCTCACCGATGGGCGTATGCCCGACATCCCTCCCCTTCTGCCGTACACCACCGAGCGCGAGGAGGGGAGGATGGGGACCCAGAGCCGCCGGGAGAAGCTCAGGGAAGAGCGCTACTATTTCCTGGCAGCACTCTCGGCAGCAGAGAAGGAGATCTGTCTCAGTGCGGCCCTCGCCGAAGGCACCACCCCGCTCGTGGAGTCCCCGTTTCTGCGGATGGTGGAGGAGGCGACCGGTGCCGTGCCCTGCGATGCGGAGACGGAGACCATCTGGTCGGCCCGGTCACGGGCAGCGGGGGCAGGAAGAGCGATCGCAGGCGGGTATATGCCTGCGGCGGGATGGCTCCCGGAAGGGCTGGGCACGGAGGAAGTCCTCTCCCGCATCAGATCGGAGGCCGCCTGCCGCACCGGGGGATACACCACCGCCTGGGATGGGATACTGACAGGGGAGAAGGAGATCACCGCAGACCTCGCCGCCCGTTTCGGCCCGGAGCGTGCATGGTCCCCGACATCGCTGGATATGTATGTGGCATGCCCGTTCCGCTTCTACTGTGCATATGTACTCGGCCTTGCGGCCCTGCCGGAGGCAGAACGAACCATATCCGCGGCCGACCAGGGGGCGCTGGTGCACGAGATCCTCCGTGGGTTCTATGAGCGGTGGCGGGCAGCAGGCCATCCCGGCAGACCTGCCCGCGGCGATCACGCAGCCGCGTCTGCCGTCGTGCGGGACGTCGCCAGGCGAGAGACAGACCGGTACCACTGGGAAGGGCCGGTCTGGGAAGTGGTGAAGGAGCAGTTGCTGGGAACGGCAGACGGGGAGGGGCTCTTCGGGGAATTTCTTGCAGAGGAGGAGAAGGCCGCCGACAGTGCCCTTGACCCCTCCCTCTTCGAGGTTTCCTTCGGCATCGCAGGAAAGGTACCCTCTCTCTCGGGCGCTCCGGTCCCTCTGCCGGTGCCGGGCGGGGACGGGGTGCTGAGGGTACGGGGCACCATCGACCGCGTGGACGCAGGGGACGATGGGACCTGCATGGTCACCGACTACAAAACCGGCACTGCCCCCACCCAGAAGGATATCCGCGAGGGACGGGCGCTCCAGCTCCCCCTCTACCTCCGTGCCCTCGAGACCGTGACAGGCATGAACGGCGTCGCCTGCGGATACTATACCATCAGACAGGGAAAGACACAGAACAGCATCGTCGCCCACGACCCGGCGGCCGCTCCTCTGCTCGGCAGCATCCCGAAAAAAGCAATGCCCGCAGACGAGGACTTTACCAGGATGATCGACGGGGCGGTCACGGCGGCTGCCCGGGCGGTCGCCGGTATCCGGAGCGGACGGTTCCCTCCCTCCGACGGCATACGGAAATGCCCGTCCTACTGCGATTATTCGTCAATATGCCGGTTTTCAAGCCTCCGGACCCTCACCTGTGCTGATGCAGCCGGGGACGATGAGGACGCCGGGCGGTTCCCCGGTGGAGCTCAGGGAGGAGACGAGGCATGAGCGCACCGAAGGGACGCCAGAAGGAGGCGGTCGAGACCGGGGGGAGCCTCTGCGTTACGGCCGGAGCCGGGACAGGAAAGACCTTCGTCCTGGTGAACCGCTACCTCGGGATGATCGCCCCTGCAGGTGGTGGCGGTGGCGGCGGCGGAGTGGGAGGCATCCTCGCCCTCACCTACACGGAGAAGGCGGCCGCTGAGATGAAATCCCGCATACGAAGTGCCGTTGCAGAACAGGAGGGGCCGGAATGGGACCATGTGGCAGAAGACCTGCTCTTCGCCCATATCTCCACCATCCATTCGTTCTGTTCGGGTATCCTGCGTGAATTTGCCCTTGAAGCCGGGGTCGACCCGGGGTTCGTCCCTCTCGAGGAGTACGATCTCGAACGGATCCTCGGGCAGGCGGTCACCGACCTCTTCCATACCGACCCGCCGCAGGGCGTGAGAGAACCGCTCATGTCCCTGCTGCGGACGATGGGGGACTGGCACCTCGAGAAGGCACTCCGGGAACTCTATGCCAGGCGCCACCTTGCCGAACCGTTCTTCGAACGCCTTGCCCGAAACCGGGACGGTGTCGTCAGGGACTGGGCGGCTGAGCTTGCAACCGAACAGGAACGCATCCGGGACGCGGCCTGTGCCGCCGGTGCCGCCGCGGCGGCGGAGGTGCTGCGCGAGCTTGCCGTCCGCTATGCGGGTGAGGCCGACAACGGGACGCGGTACCTGAAGAACGCCGCTCCCTTCCTTGAGGGGATCCGGGGAGATGCCTCCCCGGAGGCGTTCTGTCGGGCCCTCGCGGGGCTCGCCGGGGCAGGCGGCACGGCAAAGATGGGATCAAAGAAGGTCTTCGGGGACGAGAAGCCACGCCTTACGGCCGCCTTCGCCACCCTGAATGCGGCGGTGCGGGCGTGCCCGCCGGAGCTCTGTACGGCAGCCATCGGCCCGGACGAACCGGCAACGGAGGCGACCTGCAGAGCCCTTGCGGACCTTGCCACGGTGTACGGCCGGTTTGCCGCCCTGATCGGGAGCGCCAAACGGGCGAGAAGCGCCATCGACTTTGCCGATATGATCGTGCTAACGGCGCGGCTTTTGGAAGAGCGCCCCGAGATTGCCCGCGATCACCTCAGGGGCCGGTACCGCTTCATCTTGGTCGACGAGTACCAGGATACCGATCCCCTCCAGGCCGCGATCATACGGACGATCCTCGGGGAGGAGGGCACCGCCGGGTCGCTCTTCGTCGTCGGCGACCCGAAACAGTCGATCTACCTCTTTAGGAACGCCGATGTGACCCAGTTCAAACGGACGATGGAGGAGATCGGAGCAGCGGGAGGCACGACCGTTCCCCTCGATATCAACTTCCGCAGCACCCCTGCGGTGATCGGTCTGGTCAATACCCTCTTCTCCCGTCTCTTTGCCTCCGACCGGCTGCCGTGGGAGTTCGCCTACGACCCGATCGCCGTCTCGGAGGGCCGGGCCTGCCACCACGGCACCGTGGATCTCCTCCTCGCCCCGGCGGGGAAGGGTCCTGCAGGCATCCGGGAAGAGGCGGCAATGATCGCCCGCCACCTCCAGGAGATGGTCACCCGGCAGACAAAGCTGGTCTACCGGAAGAGACGGGACCTGGAGGGCTATGACCCTGCAACGGGGGGCGGCGATGATCGGGTCCCCGTCCCTGTACGGTGGCGGGACTGTGCAGTCCTCATTGAGTCCCGTACAAACCTTGAGTACCTCGAGGACGCCTTCGGGCGGTACGCCGTCCCCTTCCACGTCCACCGGGGAACAGGGTTCTACCGCCGCCAGGAGGTCCGCGACATCACCTCGCTCTTCACCTTCCTCGCCCGGCCGGACGACGACATGGCACTCTACGGCGTCCTCCGCTCGCCGTGGTTCGGCTTCTCCGATGCCGCCCTCTACCGGGCAACCGGAGGTGACGGCCGCCACCTTTTGGGCCGCATACGCAGGGCAGACGATGGGGACGCCGCCCGCGCCGCCGCCCTCCTGGACCGGTGGCTCACCTATGCCCGCAGGGAACCACTGGACCGCCTCGTCTCCCGTATCATGGAAGAGTCGGGCATTTTTGCCGTCTATGCGGCACTGGAAGGCGGGGACCAGATGGCGGCCAACCTTGGGAAGGTCGCCGCCATGATACGCGAACGCGGCCAGTCCGGCATCTACACGCTCGACGAGTGTGCCGCCGACTTTACCGTTGCGACGGCATCCGGCAGGGACGAGGAGGAGGCTCCGGTCGAGGGGTCGGTGCGGGATGCGGTCACCGTCATGACGGTGCACGGCTCCAAGGGACTGCAGTTTCCCGTCGTCATCCTGCCATGGATGGCCCGGTCACGGGCCGCACCCCACCCGGGCCTCCTGATCGATGAGGAATGCGGTGTAGGGATGAAGGTGCCGGACCAGGGCGGCGTGCCTGCAGACACCCCGGTCCGGCGGCTGATTGAACACCGGCTCAGTCAGAAGGAGCAGGCGGAGAGGAAGCGGCTCTTCTATGTAGCGGTGACGAGAGCCGAGGACCACCTTGTCATGAGCGGGATGCGCCCGGCACCCGACACCATCCCCGCTACCCCTGAGGCGGGTTCATCGCGGCTGGACTGGCTGCTCGGCGCCCTCGGTGCCGGTGAAGACGCGGTTGCCGGCGGGGAGATCCCCTACCCGGACGCCGGCGGCCACCCCTGTACCATGCGGGTGATCACCGATCCGGCGGGCATCACCGCCCACGAGCGGGTGACCAGACAACACCCCCCTGAAGCAGAAGCCCTCGAAGCAGCCCGGGTAATTCCCTATAGCCGCCCCCCGTGGAGCACCGCCACTCCCACGGGTCCCCGGCGGGCGATCACCGTAAGCCTGCTCGAAGAGGAGGCAGCGGGGAAGAGGCCTCACCAAGGGCTCGTTCCCGCCCCGGCGGATGCCGACGGGCCGGCACTGGCAGGCATCATTCTCCATGAGGTCATGGCGGGCGTTCCTGCCGAAACAGCCCTTGCCCGGGCAGGCAGGGAAGGGGATGCGGAACGTGCAGGCCTGCTGGAGGAGACGCGGGAGGCGTTTTTTGCCCTTCCCCTCATCCGGGATGCGGCAG
Organism: Methanoculleus sp.; assembly: GCA_011045995.1. Lineage (GTDB taxonomy): Archaea > Halobacteriota > Methanomicrobia > Methanomicrobiales > Methanomicrobiaceae > Methanovulcanius. The sequence continues at coordinate 24,570 of DSBQ01000001.1, forward strand.
CACAGTGGTGCGAGGTGCCGTTCTCGGTGATGATCGCGGGGAGGCACTGCACCGGACGCATCGACCGGATCGTCCGGACCGCCGACGGGCGGTGGGCGGTGATCGACTACAAGTCCGGGAGCCGGGACGCCAAAGCAGAAGAGGCATACGCCTGCCAGATGGCGATGTACCACGAAGCGCTAAGGCAACTCACCGGTGCGGAACCGGAGTGCTACCTGTGGTTTGCCGGCGATCACCGACTGGTGCGGGTTATGCCGGACAAAGAGAGATTATATTTCGCTATAGCCCGCCATTCAGGGGCATAAGCCCTATACTACCCTTTTTTGCAGGGCATATGATATATCGCCCATCTGAAATCCACCGGGAGATGCCAAAGGTTGCAGAACGTTCCCGCACCGTAATCCGTCCCCTTTTTTTTGCCGGTTCGCTTCAACCGTTCCTCCCCCTGTCCCGTCTCGTCGTTCAGTGATATCTGTGCATGAGACGCAGAACAGGAATGCCTCCGTTTCCGCCGGCAGGAGCGGCACTCTATGGGCCCGCCTGTATGCAACCGGTACCATTTCCCACATTTATTACCGGTGAACACCAATCTCCTGTCAATACGAGTCGGGCAGATGAGACGAAAAGAAGGAAACAGCGAACGGTTCGAGTGCAGCGCCATCTCCATTGCCGGTGTGCGGCCGGTCAATGAGGATGCATGGTGCGCCGCCGCGGTGGATGAGGGACTTTTCTGTGCCGTCGCCGACGGGATAGGAGGTCACGCGGCAGGGGACGTGGCATCCTCGCTTGCGATCCGCATCCTCGGCGAGACGATCCGGAAGACGGAGATCCCCGGAGGCGATCACGAAACTGCGGCACATGCACTCAGGAAAGGCCATTCCCTCGCTCACGAGGCCGTTGTCGAACAGGCCACCGGTACGCAGGCAGGCATGGGAACGACCCTCGTCTCCGCCTATTTTTGGGGCGAAAAGGTCACCCTCTGCAATACCGGCGATTCCCGGTGCACCCTCATACGGAGCGGAACCGTCGTGCCGCTCACCAGGGACCATTCATTCGTTCAGGGACTTGTGGACCGGGGGGTGCTTACGCAGGAAGAGGCGGCCCGCCATCCGATGGCAAACATCATCACCCACTCGCTGGGGGCGGACTTCATCGCCGACTGCGCCGCCCACCCCCTCGGTGACGGCGATACCCTGGTGCTCTCCTCCGACGGCCTGCACGACTACGTGTCCCGGCAGACGATGGTGAAGGCGGGGGAGGCGGCGAGCGCACAGGAGGCCGCACGCATTCTTTTGGAGGATGCCGCACGCACCTCGACCGACAATATCACTCTCATCGTCGTCAGGGTGCATGCCGGCGCAGGATGGAATGAAGGGGGTGAGGAGGATGGCGGACGAGAAGGACTACGGCAACGCTGAGACCGTGGTGATGACCGAAGACCCGGAGTATTATGAAGACCTCTCCGACTACCTCAACGTGCTCTCCAACCCCGTCCGCCTGCGTATCCTCAAGATCATCGAGCACACCCCCCGGGAGGCCCGCGAGATCGCCGCCGGGATCGGCACCTCCTATGTAAACACGAAGAAGCACCTGGAAAAGATGCTCAACGCGGGCATCATCACCAAAGAAGCGGGATTCGGACGGGCCACCTCCCGCGGGTCTCTCCCCGTCTGGAAATACACCACCCGCCCCGGCGGCATCGAGGAGATCATCCGCAACCTCGGGTTCTTCTCGAACCTGGACATCCGTATCGACGGGAGTGAACTTGCCGGGCAGGTGGAGGAGGCCCGCCGGATGGTGTCCCGCGAATACGCCGGGGAGACCCCGGTCCTCTTCGTCCTGGGGGGTTCGGCGGACGGACAGACCTTCCCCCTCTCGGGGGAAGTGACCCGTATCGGGCGGGAGGAGAAACGCCTCGGACCGCTCATGACGGAGGACCGGGCATCGGTCATCCAGTACGCCGCCCCGGGAACCCTCACCGGCGATGCCGCCATCGTCGTCTCACGTGACTTCGACCTCGTCACCCGGATATCCCGCCCCCACGCCGTCATCGCACGCCGGGACAGTGGATGGTATCTCACCGACCGGGGAAGCACCGGCGGTACCTACCTGAATGACAACCCGTGCGATGCGAACCGGGAGGTGCGGCTGATGGCCGGCGATATCATCGACCTCGCCCGCGGCCCCCGCGGTGTCCGGTTCCTTTTCACCGTTGCCGAGGAACAGGATGCGGCAGATGAATAGAGTGAACAGATGCCCATGAACAACCGAAGAACCGATGGTCCGTACAGGGGGAACCGGGAAGAGGGACGGGCTCGCCCCGTATGGCTGCTCGTTGCCGTCCTCCTGCTCATCGGAGGAGCATTCTGCACCACCGGGGCCGCCGCATCCCTGTCTGTCGGTGAGGACGGTTATACCACCATCGCAGAAGCGCTTGATGCTGCCGTGCCGGGGGACACGATCACGGTTGCAAGCGGCACCTATTTCGAATCCCTCACCGTCAGCGTTCCGGTGACGATCACGGGTACTGATACCGGGGAAGGGCTCCCCGTGATCGTGGCAACAAAGGGTGAAGCCGCACTCATACTGGAGGGCGGGGAAACCACCGTGGAAGGGCTGATCATCACCGGAACCGTTCCCTGCGGCGTCTTCGTGCATTCGGACAGAACCATCATCACCGGCACCACGATTGCAACCACCGTTCCCGGCACCAGCGTCGGCATCTGCATCTATGACGCGGACCGGACTTTGGTGATGGGAAACCGCATCGAAGGGCAGCGGATCGGCATCCAGATCAGCGAGTCGGACGGGACGGAGGTATATTACAACGAATTAGCCGCTATTACGGGCGCGGTCTCCACATCTCCGGAAACGACCTGGACATCGCCGGTGATCACCTACCAGTATGACGGCACTACGTTCGAAGGGCAGGTGGGCAACAGCTGGAGCGGGTATGCGGGGACCGATCCCGACGGAAACGGAATAGGCGATGAAGCGTATGTCGTCCCGTCGTTCTCCGGGGCGCAGTTCGGGCCGGGGGGGACCGAAGGTGGAACATACCCCTTCGACCGGCGGCCCCTCGACCTGATGGGGGAGCTCACCGGCGCCGTTACGATCGAGGATCCCGCCCCTCTCATCGCAGGTATTGACGCATACACCGTCACTTCTGCTCCTCAGATCCCCGGAGAGGAACAGGGGCCGGGACAGCGGCCCCGGGTCGATGGAACGAACAGCCCCTTCACCTTCCCGGGGGAACCCCGGAACCTGCTCTGGCCCGCCGTCGCCTTTCTTGCCTCCCTCGGGATTGCCGGGGCCCTCACGGTTGCCGACCGGCGTACCCGACACCGCAGCGTCCTTAACCGCAGAGGCTCCGCCGTACTCATCCTGACGGCGGGGTACACCATCCTTGCCGTCCTCTGCAGTTCCGCGATCTTTGTAACGGGGTTCCAGGCCCTCATGGTGCTGGGAGTGATGCCCGGCATAAACCCCCTCGTCGCCGGACTGGCATTTATCTCGATGGTGGCGGTCTTCCTTGCGGTGTCCATAGCGACGGAGCGGACGCCCCGGTATCTCCTCCATGCGTATCTCATCGCCGCCGGCATCGTGGCGGCGGCCTCGGCGTCACTGCTCCTCACCGGCAGGGCCGGGACCGGACCGGGAGTCCCTCTGAGCCTGGGGCTTGCCGTTGACGCCATCGCTCTCGGTCTCTACCACCGCTCCCGCATCGTCACCCCCGGTGTTTCGGGTGACACGGACGAACGGACCCGTATCGCCCACGAGGGCGATCCGTTCGACGAGACGCGGATCATGGACACGCAGCTGCGTGACGTGTACTTCCCTGCCACCCTTGCGGACCGGTACCGTGACGTGACATTCATCGGCAAGGGAGGAATCGCACGGGTTTTCCGGGCGGTCAGGCGGTCCGACGGGGCGGTCGTCGCCGTCAAGGTCCCCATCAGCTTCGACGAGACGACCGGACGCATCTTCCTGAAAGAGATGAAACTCTGGGAAGGTCTCGTCCACCCGAATATTGTCCGCCTCTGCTCGGTCAATATCCTCCCCGTGCCTTTTGTCGAGATGGAATATGTAGCGCGATCTCTTGCAGGCGTCACCCTCCCGCTTCCTCCGGAAGAGGCTGCGGCAATTGTAACCGATATCGTCCGCGGCCTTGCATATGCCCACGGGCACGGCATCATCCACCGTGACATCAAGCCACAGAACATCCTCCTTGCCGAGGACGGGTCGGCCAGGATCACCGACTGGGGACTGGGAACCGTGATGGGCGACGGGCACGAGTCCTCCATCGTGGGCTTCTCGGTCCAGTACGCGGCACCGGAGCAGATCGCCCCGCGTCGCTTCGGGGACGCCGACACCCGGACGGACATCTACCAGACGGGAGTCGTCTTCTACGAACTCCTCACCGGCCGCCGGCCCTTTGCGGACGGGGGACTGGGCGAGATGACGGACGCGATCCTCGTCGAGACGCCGCCGCCGCCCTCCTCCTTCGTATCTGCCGCGGCCCCCTGGGACGACATTGTGATGCGCTGCCTTGCAAAGGAGAAGGAGGGGCGTTTCCCCTCCGCTGCAGCGCTCGAAGAGGCACTGGCGGGCATAGCCGGGCACCGGTGAAACCTCCCGGTTGCATGATACCACCCCCCCTATTTTCTGCATATATACCCGTTTAAGCGAGATGGTCTCCTGCACCTTTACAGAGGCAGAGATATGAACCATCGAATATGTATTGCACTCCTGGTCCTTGCAGCGCTCTGCGGCATCGCGGCCGCGGCGACCGACGGCGACTCGGACGCTGCATCCCAGATTGCGGTGACGGGGATCACCAAGTCACCGGCAACGCTGATGCCCGGCGACCAGGGATTTATCACCATTACGATCACGAACACGGGGGACGAGAGCGTCTCCATCGATCGGGCGAAGCTCTACACGAACGATCTTGCCGTCGTCAATGACAACGCCTACGACACTGTCGGCGACATCGGTGCGGGCAACTCCATGGAGTTCACCTTCACCGTGAAGGCAAAGGCGGCCGAGGGGATCTTCTACCCGTCCTTCTACCTTGACTACACCTCGGCGGGGTCCATGCGCTCAATCGTCCCGGTGATCGTGGATGACACCGGCCCGCAGGTCTCCCTTCTCGGGGTTCCCAAGACCTTCAGCGAGGGTAAGACCGAGGATATCACCGTCCTCGTGGGCAACCCCCGCGACGGTGAACTGAGCGCGATCACCATCACGCCGGTGACGGACAGCGTCAAGAGCGACCGGACCAGCTACTTTGTCGGCAACCTCGGACAGGACGAATCCGCAGAGGTCGCATTCGCCATTACCCCGGAAGAGGAAGGGACGCTCGCCTTCGTGGTGAGCTACAGAAACGGCGTCAACGAGCACAGCACCACCGTCTCGATTCCCATGACCTTCGGGACGGACAAGACGAGCGCCGACCTCGTGGTCAACGAGGTGGCGGTGAGCTCATCCGGCGGGACCGCCACGGTCTCCGGTGATGTGACGAACGCCGGCCTCGAGGAGGCCTACTCCGTGATGGTCACGGTGGGAAGTCCTGCTGTCGCGACGAACCCGAACCCCGTCGCCGTGATCGGCGCCCTCGAGCCCGACGACTTTTCCGGGTTTGAAGTGACCTACACGATGCAGGGCGCAGGATCGGTGCCGGTGCTGGTCACCTACAAGGACGAGGACGGCAACATCTACGAGGAGACGTTCTACGTGAGCGGCGGGAACGCCGCGGGCAGCACAGGGACGACCGGTGACGGCGGTGCCGCCGCTGCGCAGATGCCCGCAGGAGGGCCCGGCGGCAACCGAAACCCGCTCGGGTCCATGGGAAGCGGGTTTGCAAAGATCCCGGTCATCCCCATCATCCTCGGGATAGTTATCATCGCGGGCAGCCTCGTCGCATGGAGAACGGGCTACCTCGCACGGGCACGTGACGCCGTCCGGGCCCGTCTGCACAAAGAGAAGTGAGGGGAACAGTAATGTCCTCCACACCGGTTATTGCGCTCGAGGATGTGCGCAAGATATACCCCCTTCTTTCAGGAGATGTCCATGCCCTCGACGGGGTCTCCCTTACCATCGAAAAGGGGGAGTTCGTCGCCATCATGGGCCCGTCCGGTTCCGGCAAGTCGACCCTCATGAACCAGATCGGCTGCCTGGACGTCCCGACCGAAGGTACGGTCCGCATTGAAGGACAGGATATCGGGACGCTGAGTGACCATGACCTGACCGCTCTGCGCAGGGACTCAATAGGCTACATCTTCCAGAAATTCAACCTCATTCCCTTGCTGACGGCCTACGAGAACGTCGAGTACCCGCTGGTTCTCAGGCACCGGAAGTACGATGACTCCGGGCGGGTGCAGGCGCTTCTTGATTCGGTGGGTATCGACTCCGCCCTTGCCGCCCACCGGCCGTCGGAACTCTCCGGCGGCCAGCAGCAGCGGGTGGCCGTCGCCCGGGCGCTCGTGAACGAACCGGCGATCCTCCTCTGCGACGAGCCGACGGGGAACCTCGACTCGAAGACGAGCAGGCAGATCATGGAGATGCTCGCAGACCTCAACCGGCAGGGGAGAACCGTGATCATGGTCACCCACGATGCGGCGACCGCGGAGTACGCTAACCGCACCATCCAGATACAGGACGGGAGGATTGCATGAAAAAACCGGACATCATCTTCCAGCTCTCTATGCGGAGCGTGCGCCTGAACCTGCTCAGATCCGTCCTTGCGGCGCTTGGCATCGTGATCGGCGTCGTCGCCATCGCATCCATCGGGATGATCTCTGCGAATATGACCCTCTCGGTCACCGAGGAGCTCTCGGCAACGGCAAACGTGCTTGTCGTCAGCCCCGACGCCGGCGGCGGAGGCGGAGGATTCGGTATGCCGGGTGGTGGCAGTGGAGGAAGCAGTGACGACGAGGACGACTACATATCGGACGACCAGTTCGATGACATTCGAAAGGCTGCGGGCTCATCGTATGTCTACTACCTCTACTCGGAGAGCGATTCCATCGAGACAGGGGACAGCAAAGGCCGCGCCACCATCTACGCGATGGACGATGACGCGATGACGGAGATTCTCACCCTCACCGAAGGGAGCTACCCCTCGACGACGTCGCAGGTCGTCATAGGGCCCGACCTTGTCGAACGCTACGGCATAGTGGTCGGGAGCAAGGTGACCATCGGCGACGAGGACGATGAGAACGGCCAGACGACCGTCCGGGTGACGGGCATCCTGGAGGAACGCGGCATGTCGATGGACATCAGTTCGGACAATGGGATCATCACAACGGAGAAGTTCTTCACCGGCCGGTACGGGGGCGAGGGCGAGTATGCCCAGGTGAACGTCGTCGTCGATGACATCGACGAGATCGACGCCATTGCGGAGAGCATCGATGAGACTCTCAATAAGAAGGACGACGAGGTCCGGGTGGAGGATTCCAGCCGGATGCTCGATACCATCTCCTCGACCCTCGGGACGATCACCAGCTTTGCCCTTGCAATAGCGGGCATCTCGCTCCTCGTGGCGGCGGTCTCCATCTTCAACGTGATGATGATGTCCGTCACCGAACGGGTGCGCGAGATCGGCATCCTCCGCAGTATCGGGACCCAAAAGGGGGAGATCCTTCGGATGTTTATCTACGAGGCGGCGATCATCGGCATTGTGGGCGCCGGCATCGGTGCGGTTCTCTCCCTGGTCATCGGGTATGTCGTCGTCTTCGGCATGGTCGGCACGACGGAGTACTTCTTCGCACTGGACAGTCTCGCAAATATCCCCGAAGGGATGATCGTGGGCGCTCTCATCTGCATCATCTCCGGGGTGTACCCCGCATGGCGGGCATCGAACCTCGACCCGATCGAGGCCCTCAGGGCCGAATAATCTCCCGGCGGTGCCATCGTGCAACTTCATGGTTGCATCGTGACATCCCCCCTATTTTACGCATTTATCCCCCGCCGGATGCACCTATAACCAGAGGTCCGGGGACAGCACACCGCTGACAGCCCGGACCCGACACAACAGGAGATGAGCAATGAAGACCAGCAGAAAATTTATGCTTGCACTGACGGGCCTTGCCGTGCTCTGTGTCTGCGCCGCCGTGGCAGCACCGCTTGCCATGGGTGACGGAGCAGGACGCGGAAGTATGGCAAAGGACGGCACCTGCCGGGAAGGAGCATGTGCCGACGAGAGGATGCAGTCCGCCCTTCAGCAGATGGCGGAGAACGGCATCGACACCACCGACCTCGAGACCGCTCTGGAAAACGGCGACAGGGAAGCAGTCCGGGCATTCATGCAGGAGAAGAGACCCGCGGATGCGCCGGAGGGCGCCCACATGATGAACGGGGAGCGTGCGCAGCAGATGATCCAGAGAATGCAGGAGAACGGCATCGACACCAGCGCCCTCGAGACCGCTCTGGAGAACGGCGACAGGGAAGCCGTCAGGGCATTCATGCAGGAGAACAGACCCGTGGATGCCCCTGAAGGCGCCCACATGATGAACGGGGAGCGTGCGCAGCGGATGGTGCAGAGTATGCAGAAGAACGGCATCGACACCACCGACCTCGAGGCCGCTCTGGAGAACGGCGACGTGGAGGCTGTCCGCACATTCATGCAGGAGAACGGGCCCGACGATGCCGGCACAGGATTCCGGCACGGCGGCCCTGCAACCGAGTAAGAACACCAGCACCATATCGTGAACATCAGATACCAAAAAGAAGACCATTCGCCAGTACTGGGGACGGTGTTCATCCACACCTCTTTTTTTGACCTCATTTCCGGAAACTGACTTTTGAGACCTATCACCGGGCGCCTGTCGCCCTTCACCTCGCACCATAGTGACCGGTGGCAGGGACAAACGGGAACCGTCCGGCACCACCATACAACCGGGCGGTTGCATGGTGGTATGCCCTCCATTTTATGCATTTATCCCCCTTCGTGCCGACGTAGTGATCAGAGGCCCGGGAGAGCGGCTCCCTCCGCTTGAACGGGTTTCGACAGAAAAAGAAGCACAGTCACCCTGCGAGAGGCCCGGCAGGACGGGCCTTCCCGGGCACCGGCCGGATACCGGCTTCGAGGGGTTCCGGCAGAAAAGAAAAAACCACCCAACGGACATCACCTCTCCGCTCATACTATCCGAAATGATCAGACTCCCCCATCCGGAGGGCGCCCCCCTGCGCTCCTCTCCGGCGGACGGCCCGGGATCACACCAACCTCACGGAGAACCAGTGTTCCCCGTCGACCACACCTCCGGGGAGAGGAGGAGCGGGCTACACCACCGGGATACAACCGGCCCCTCCTCTTCACTTTCTGTTCCTTTTTACACATTCCTCCACCCGGGCCCTTTTTTCCTCCTTCTCATGGGGTGGAGACGGCATCACCGTGGATTTTCCTGAACGCGAGGCCTTCTTTCTGTTAGCGCTTCCCGAAGAGTGACAGAGGTCTTCCCAACCCCGCAAACCTTTTTTGGTCGCACGGACAGTATGCCTCAGGAGATGCTGTGTATATGGAAGACAACGGAGTCATCGAAGCAAACGATCGTACCTGGGAAGAGACGGTGGAGAAGAGCCCCATTCCGGTCATCGTCATGTTCTACACCCCGGCATGTCCGCACTGCCGGATAATGGAGCCGTATTTTGAGGAATTTGCCGGAGAATTTGCAGGGAAGGTTCGCTTTGCCCGCCTCAACCTTGCCGAGAGTATCTGGATAGGGGAGCGCTATGGGGTGATGTCAACGCCGACGTTCAAGTTCTTCTGCAGCGGAAAACCTGTACAGGCCCTTGTGGGCGCCATCTATCCGGCCATCCTTAAAAAACACATAGAAGAAGTCCTCATCCATGGCAGGGAGTGTAAGGAGAAATCGACCGAGGTCGATTATGAGATTACGGGATATGCGTGAGCCTCCCTGACCTGAGATGCAGGGAGGCGGGCCCACCCCCATGGGACACCGGAATATCATTTCATCTCATCCTTTCCCTTACAACGATTTTCCCGCGAACATCTCAGGCTACTGCCCCGCTGTTCTGAAAACCGTTCAAGGGAGAAAAGGTATGAAAAGAATCACATTTATCTAAAATCAGGGAAAAGAGAGAAGCATGCCGCTCTTTGAGACCATCGTCCTTGCAACCGACTTCTCCGAGACCTCGGTCCGGGCTCAGGACTATGTCCGCCGTCTGCACCAGGCAGGCTGCAAAAAGGTCGTTGCCCTCTTCGTCCTCGACACCATCGAGACGGGGGTCGTGATCAGCGAACCCACCGGCATCATCTACGACGAAGGGCGCTACGAGGGCGACCTGAACGCCCGGATCATCCGCCACGCCCGGGAGAAGATGCAGGAGCTGACGGCAAGGCTCGAGGAGGTCGGCCTTGAAGTGGAACCGGTCATCATCAGCGGGGTTCCGGCAAAGGAGATTGTAAAGATTGCCGACGCACGGGAAGCCTCCCTCATCGTGGTGGGTTCCCACGGCCGCTCGAACCTCGCAAGCGCCCTTTTGGGATCGGTCTCCGACAAGGTGATCAGGACGGCAAAGCAGCCGGTGCTGGTGGTCAGAAGAGATGAGTGAAAAATTCTTATCCCGGGTGGCCGGGGATTTATCGCATGGTGCCTACGGTCCGCTGGCAACGGCCACTATTGTTCTCTGCACTCTTCCCGACGCCAATAAAAAAATCGCTGTGTTATTTTACAATCATTACCGGGCATGCCGCATGATGCGTTACTTTCTGGCTGACACTTCCCAGAACAACCCCTTTTATTGCGCCAAGGCCGCGGCTGCCGATGATGATCAGGTCGGCTTTTTCTTTTTCGGCAATCTCGATAATTTCTGCTGCCGGGTCGCCTATTGCAACCTTTAATGTGTACGGCAGACCGTCCTTTTCGAAGATGTCCAGGGTATTTTTTATCTCGGACTTTGCGTCCTCCTCGAGAAGTGAGTGGACATCAAAATTTGCCTTTACCATTCTCGATTGGGAAGGAGGAGTATTTTTGATATGTACCAGGATGACGTGGGAGGATAATTCCCGGGCAAGACCTGCTGCCTCGTCGGCCGCCCGCCGTGCATTTTCAGATCCATCAGTTGCAAGCAGAATTTTTGTATACATGATATTAATACTCCGGTACCCTCCCCCGGAACATTCTATTGTCACCCGGCAGCCCATGCCGCCGTCAGGCAGGGAACTGGACATCCGTACAGGGAGGATTTCTATTGGCCGGCCGGCCACCGCGCCGGCCTTCCGGTGGATGGCGCCTACAGATCCGCGATAACATCTGATTTGCCGTGTATAAAGAAATAACGATCGGGCTGCTTACTGAATTCATCAGCCGTGGGGGTCAGTTACCGGGAGGGTTCCACCCCGTCCATCGATAATTGCCAGGCGGCAGGGTCGTTGATTACTGCCTATACCGGCGATTTGGGATTAACACACGTTATTTTAGGAGATATTACGGTGATTTCTGCAACCGGTTGTGCTTACCCGGATGTTTTCCCCTACGGAAATATTAAGTCTCACTACAGCCAAAAATATTGGCAGAAGGAAAATCCCCGAATCCGGGGGCATGCTTATAATACAAATCCGGATTTTAAGGGATGATTTGCCCGGACATGAAATGTATACATAGCCAAAATTAACCAATACCTCGAATATAATCAAAAAATAACGCCTATATCGGGCAAGTGGAGAACAATTTCTTGAACGCGCGAAAGATCAAAGATGAATGGCTCTCAAATATCCGGGGGGAGGTCCTTGCCGGCATCACCGTAGCACTGGCACTGATTCCTGAAGCGATTGCCTTCTCCATCATTGCCGGCTTGGACCCGATGGTCGGCCTCTACGCCTCCTTCTGTATCGCCGTCGTCATTGCCGTTGCCGGCGGACGGCCGGGCATGATTTCCGGCGCGACGGGCGCGATGGCACTGGTCATGGTGGTGCTTGTCCGTGACTTCGGGCTTGAGTATCTCCTTGCGGCAACCATCCTGACCGGTGTGCTCCAGTTCGGCCTCGGCCTTCTGAAGGTGGGCCGGTTCATATCGTTTATCCCGTATTCGGTAGTGCTCGGTTTTGTCAACTCCCTTGCAATTCTGATATTCCTCACCCAGCTGCCGTTTTTGATCGGCGCCCCCCTTCCGGTGTACGCGATGGTGGCAGCAACGATCGGCATCGTCTGGGTGCTCCCCCGCCTTACCCGGGCGGTCCCGGCACCCCTTGTGGCCATCGTTGCCATGACGGCGGTTGCGATAGCGGCGGGGCTTCAGATACAGACCGTCGGCGACCTGGGCGGCATCACCCGGGCCCTCCCGCTCTTTCACCTGCCGGCAGTGCCGTTCTCCCTTGAGACCCTGCTCATCATTCTTCCGTATTCGGTCACGCTGGTGATAGTGGGGCTTCTGGAATCCCTTCTTACGGCATCGATCGTGGACGAGATGACCGGGACACGGAGCAATAAGGACCGCGAAGTGAAGGGGCAGGGCATTGCAAACTGCGTTGCCGGCTGTTTCGGCGGGATGGCAGGATGTGCGATGATCGGCCAGTCGGTCATCAACGTGACCTCCGGGGGACGGGGGCGGCTCTCTTCGATGACGGCGGGGCTGTTTCTTATCTTTCTGATCATCGTGCTGGGCGACCTCGTGGAACAGATCCCCATGGCAGCCCTCGTCGGCGTGATGATCATAGTCGCCATCGGGACCTTCGAGTGGCAGTCGGTCCGGGACATCGCAAAGATTCCGAAGAGCGATGCGCTCGTGATGCTCGCAACGATTGCCGTCGTCGTCTATACCCATGACCTTGCGAGGGGTGTGCTCGTAGGAGTGGTGCTCGCCGCCCTTGCGATGGCATACAAGATGTCGGTGATATCGGTCTCCGCTGATATGCGGGACGACGGCGTCAAGGTATATACGGTCCACGGCCAGCTCTTCTTCGGCACCATGACCGCCTTCATCGACCTCTTCGACTATGCAGGCGACCCCGAAAAAATCGAGATCGACTTCCGGGCCTCGCACATCTGGGATCAGTCGGCCGTCGAGGCGATAGCACGGGTCATCGACAAATACCAGCAGGAAGACTCATCGGTCTATGTCACGGGACTGGACATCGAGAGCCAGAAGACGCTGGATAAGGGGTTTTCGTGAAATTGGGGAGGCTTGTTGCCTCTCATTTCTCCGATACTCATCTGTTTTTCCGTTAGTGAAGGATGCCCTCTATATATTGCAAAAAAAAATCGATGGGGTAAGGATGAACTCCTTCTCAATGCCCGCCCAATACAGGGATCTGTCAAACTGACAAGCGATCCCAGTGCATATCCTGCCCAGATTGTTGCATTAAACGATAGAGAACCAAAGAATTGAATTTATTTCATTCCTTTTTATCGAATCGGGCCCAGTACGGTTCATACCAATTGACTACCGCACTCTTTGCAGATTCGTAATTCCTATCCAGATAAATTGCGGCAACAAGTGCCTCTATTGTTTCAGAGAGCACATGCGGCTCTTCCTGATGTTTTTGCTCAAAAGAACCTTCGCCTACGCGGATATTTTGTTCCAGATGAAACCCCTCTCCAATCTGAGCGAGGAAAACTCCGTTTTCAAGTGTGCTTTTTACCTCTGTTATTTCTCCCTTTGTGCAATATCCCATGGTCATGAGATGATCACATAGTACTGTCTTTAGCACTGCATCCCCAAGGGTCCGCAAGCCATCCTGATCCTTGCATTCCGGATTTATGTGACGCATCTCGTTCGAATACGATTTGGTCGTGAGCGCCCTCTCAAGAAGAGCCGGATCCTTAAATTTGTATCCAATAGCCCTCTCTAATTCCGAAAAATCAGGTTCGGAGGTCATTCACCCCTCACTCCCCCTTCGCCGACACATACGCATCGTACATGCTGTACACCCAGACGATCAGGTAGAGCGGAATGCCTATCCAGATGATCGAGAGTGCGCCGAAGATGACGGCGAGGACGAAGAGGACGATGGCTTTCATCAGCTGCCCGGTATAGAACTGCCCGAGCCCGGGGATGAAAAAAGAGAGAATAACAGCGATGATCGGTGATGCCATAGTAATTTCTGGGACGTTACCCGCCATAAATTAGGTGATGAACCGTCGGGGCGGGAGTGGCCCCGCATATATTCACCACCCTTCCCTCATTTCCCTCTCCTCCCCTTACCACCACAACCACCACCACAACCACAACCCCTAATCCCCTCCGCCCCCAACTATTGTACCGGAAACCCTCATGCCCTCGCCCGCCGCCTACGAGACCCTGAAGACCTACTTCGGGTACGACTCCTTCTACCCCTACCAGAAGGAGGTGATCGACGCCCTTGCCGAGGGGAGCGACGTGCTTGCGGTCATCGCGACCGGGGCGGGGAAATCGCTCTGCTACCAGGTGCCGGCGATGCTCTCGGGGGGGCTGACCCTCGTCATCTCGCCCCTCATTGCGCTCATGAAGGACCAGGTCGACGGCCTGCGGGAGTGCGGCGTGCCTGCCGCCTGCATCAACTCGACGCAGGAGTGGGACGAGCGAAAGGCCGTCGAGCGGGCCGTCACGGACGGCAGCGTCCGCATCCTCTACGTCTCCCCCGAACGGGCGGTGCAGCAGGGCTTCGTCAGGTTCCTGCAGGGTGCGGGGGACGTAACCCTCATCGCCGTGGACGAGGCGCACTGCATCTCCCAGTGGGGCCATGAGTTTAGGCCGGAATACCGGCAGCTTGCGGCCCTCATACGGGAGTTTCCCACCGCACCCGTCGTCGCGCTCACCGCGACTGCAACCCCCGCGGTCAGAACAGACATCATGGCCCAGCTACGGCTCAGACAGCCGATCCAGGTGGTGGGAAGCTTCTACCGCCCGAACCTGCGCTACGAGGTGCGGCCCCGCGAGGACACATTCGGCCAGCTCCTCAACTACCTGAAGGGCCACCGCACCGAGTCGGGCATCATCTACACGATGTCGAGGAGCGGCGCCGAAGAACTCGCCGAACGGCTGCGGGGCTTCGGCATTCGGGCCTTTCCCTACCACGCGGGCCTCTCGAAGCTCCAGCGGGAGCGGACCCAGGAGAAGTTCATCCGCGACGACGCCGAGGTGGTGGTCGCAACGGTCGCCTTCGGGATGGGCATCGACAAGCCCGACGTCCGCTATGTCGTCCACGTCGATATGCCCCGCTCCCTTGAATACTACTACCAGGAGACCGGCCGGGCAGGCCGCGACGGGGACCCGGCCGACTGCATCCTCTTCTACAGCCCCGGCGACCGGGGGCGCTGCTCCTTTTTTATCGAGCAGGAGCCCTCCCAGGCGCTGAAACAGGCCGGCTACCGCAAACTCGACGGGATGGTGGAGTATGCCGAGGCGACGGAGTGCCGGGCGGCGGCGATCGTCCGGTACTTCGGCGAGACCCTCCCGGCGGGGGGCTGCGGCCAGTGCGACAACTGCAGAAATCCCCGGGAGCGTTTCGACGGCACGCCGATTGCGCGGACGGCGCTTGCCTGCGTCAATGCCCTCGACGTCCCCTACGGTGCGGGCCATATCATCGAGATCCTTCGCGGACAGAAGACCAAGAAGATCCGCGAGACCGGGGGTGCACACAACCCTGCCTACGGGAAGGGGAAGGCCCATTCCCGCGAGGAGTGGCGGGGCTACCTTCGCGACCTCATCCGGCAGGGCTACCTCGAGGTCGGGGGCGACCGCTACCCCGTCCTCACCGTCACCGCCGCCGGGCATGAAGTGCTCACCTCAGATGAAGCGGTGGTCTACCTCACCCGGCCGGCACGGGGCAGGCGTAAAAAGGCGGAGAAGATGCCCGCCCTCACCGGCGACGACGGCGACCTCTTTGAAGACCTGCGAACGCTCCGGAAGGAGATCGCCGACCGTGAGGGGGTTCCTCCCTACTGCATCTTTCATGACGCGACCCTGCGGGAGATCGCCTGCGCCCGCCCGCAGTCGGAGGAGGAACTCCTCGCCATCCGCGGCATCGGCAAGACGAAACTGGCCAGGTTCGGAACAGCGTTCCTCGATGCCTGCAGGACAAAGGACGGCGGCCGGGAAGGCCCCTCGGCATCGGCGATGGCAACACTCGTCCTCTTCCGGCAGGGGAAGACGATACGGGTCATCGGAAAGGAGCGGGATCTCACCGACGAGATGGTCGCGGCACACATCGAGGAGTGCATCGGCGCCGGCATCGACCTGCCCCTCGACGACCTCGTTCCCGCCTACCGGCAGGAGGCGATCCGGGATGCGGCACGGAGGGAAGGAACGGACGACCTCCGGTTCCTGAAGGCCGTCCTCGGCGACCGGTACCCGTATGCGGAGATCCGGCTCGTTCTGGCGGCGATGAAGGCCAGCGAACGGCAGGAGGGGTGATGGCCTCCTCTTCTTCATATCCCATGAAGGCGCCTGCGGGGGTTACGTCACTCACCATTACCTTCCCGGAACCGCCCACTCTTCGCATCATAAAAATGCCTGCACCGCGCGCACCATCCCTTTCGAAAATACCCCACCTTCAGACCTGCATTGGTTAAAAGTTAATATAAAAACCTGTTTTGCTATTTAATAGCTATTGATAACCCCAATGGCATTAGAGAGCTTCATATAAAGGAATGCCGACAACCCTCTTTAATAGTAAGGGGGGTATTACGACGATTGCCATCAGGAGTAGGCTACGTGCCATTCCGCTCGGGACTATACTGATATTCATAGGTTTGATCATTTCATACCCGGCGGCATCAGGACCAGTATATGAGAATTATTCGGCGGTATTGCTGCCCTATGGGGTTCAGACAGACGATTCCATCATGACGCCGGAGGGGATCATCCTCTATTATCTGCCGGCGACGGCCGGGGACACCCTCTTCATCAGAACGGCGTCAACGGAGGATCCCACCGGCGGCCCTGCATTTAATCCCCAAATTATCCTCTATGCACCCGACGGCATCACCATATGTGCACAGGACGTACAGCAGGGAAACGGGCCGGCCGAGATCCAGTACATCGCGAATGAAACAGGGGATTTCTACCTGACGGTAGAGAGCAGCGACCCATCATGGTCGGGCGCCTATGGCATCGCCGCCCAGAAGACCAACAAACCCGAAAATACGACCACCCTTATCCCCGAAGTCCCCACAGAGGGAACCATTGATGTTCCGGGAGGGGTGGTGACTTATACCATCACGTCCGCTTTCCAGGACACTATCACCATCAGCCTCGTGACCGGGACCTATGAAGGAGAGCTTATCATCTTCGACCCGGATGGCCGGGAGTGTGCCAGGAATGCATCCCTGTCATCCGCTTTTCCGGCATTGATCACCATGACGACGGAAACGGAAGGTGATTATTCGGTCCTTGCCGGAGGGGCGAACGGGGCGACCGGAGCCTATACTGTCGCCTATACCGCAGAGACCACCTATGTGCCCCCCTATGCAGACTTTACCGCGACGCCAACCTCCGGCCTTCTTCCGCTTACCGTACAGTTTTATGACACCTCAGGTGACGTTGCAACGGACTGGTCCTAGAACTTCGGGGACAACACACCGGATGCCATGGTACAGCACCCGGAGCATACCTACAATACCTCAGGCGTGTTTGACGTCACCCTGACGGTCACACATCCTGCAGGAACTGACGTCATCACCAAACCGGGGTACATCGCCGTCACCGGGCCAAAAGATCCGTCCGTCCGGGTAACCATCTCCCCGGAAGATATTCCCAACGGAGATCCTGTCGTGATCGAAGGTAGTGCAGATGAGGGTCCGGCCTCTGTTGCCGTATGGATCATCGGGCCCGATTTCTTCACCCGTACAACGGAGGAGGTGAACCCGGACGGCACCTTCTCAGCAACCATCAGCGGCCAGACCACGATAGAAATGGCACCGGGGGAGTACTACTGCGTAATTCAGCACCCGATGGCAAACGACATGTTCGATGTCTACCTGGTAAGTGAAGGATCCTGGATTGGCGTATATGACACCCTCGACAATGGCACCACCATCACGGAAGACGGGACCATTGATGCATACGCCGCCTTCACTGCACTGACCGGGATGCTCGAGAGCCCGTCTCTCGACGATACCTATGCGACATCCTCCTTTGCCCTTGGCCCTCCCTATATACTGGTGGACGAGATGACAGGCGTCCCCGTGGGAAATCAGCTGATCATTACCGGCCAGTCCAATCTTGCAGCAGGAAATGCCCTTTCAGTCACCATCGCCAACAGCTCCGAAGTGACGGTGGCATCGGGTGAGACCACCATCCAGCCCTCCGGCGCCTGGTCCTATGAGATGGGGACGGCCGGCTTCGAACCGGGAGAATATCTCCTCTGGGTCTATTGCTCCATCTATGAGACCGGATATTCAACGAGCTTTTTCATCCTGGAACCCACCGAATTGACGGCCGAATTCACCACCGACGTGACAAAGGGGATCGCACCCCTCAATGTCAACTTTACGGGTGAGTCCTCCCGTGCCCCGGATGAGTGGACATGGGACTTCGGTGACGGGATTGCCATCACCTCGATGGAGGCATCCACGCATGTCCATACCTACGACATACCCGGCTGGTATTCCGTCTCCCTGAATGTCACAGAGGGAGGGGAAGAGGCAGGCATCACCCGGGAGAATTACCTTGCCGTGTACCTCACCGGCACCGAGATCGGATTTGCCGTCCCCGGCATCAGCACCGGGGAGGAGGCAGGCAACCAGACCCTCTCGATCAACCAGGCGGCCGTCACAGGAACCATCACCGTGAACGGGACAACCGTCACCATCTCCGACCCGGGCAGCGGGATCGCCGCAATGGTGATCACCTTCGGTGAAGACTTCCGGCAGGGCGACGGCATCATCACCGGCACGGTAAAAAATGTCATGGTCACCACCACACCCATCCTGATGCCCTTTTCCGGTGCCGAAGCTTCGGCAACGGTCCTGTTTACCATGGACACCTACCCTGAAAGCGGTTCTCTCGGCCTCTTCCTCGCACCCGGCGCTCCGAAGGTCCTTGAACGTGAAGCCACTTCACTTCTGGC